>JBBREK010000014.1:0-32519 GCA_038203025.1 Planctomycetota bacterium | reverse complement strand
GGGGTGCTGTGCGGCGACGCCTTCGACCGGCTCACCGAGGTCAAACTCGATGAACTGGTCATCACCGACACCATTCCCCTCAAACGGCGTTTCGCCGACCTCCCGATCCGCGTCCTCACGGTCGCGAAGCTGCTCGGCGAGGCGATGAAGCGCATCCACACCAACCAGTCGGTCAGCGCCCTGTTCTCCGACGCGAAGAAGGTATCAGCACTATGAGCGCCATGCACACCTACGAAGCCGAAGCCCGCACCTCGGTCGGCACCAACGCCGCCAAGAAGCAGCGCACGGCCGGCCGCGTGCCGGTGACGATCAGCAAGCGCGGCGCGCCCAGCCGGCACGCCACCATCGCCAAGGATCAGGCCTCCCACCTGATGCGCAACGTCGTCCACCTGTGCAAGGTCAAGCTCGGCAGCGACGAGATCACCGCCCTCAAGGGCGAGATCGCGGTGCACTGCCTGGAGGACTACGTGCAGCACATCGACCTGCTTGAGGTCGATGCCAAGTCCGAGATCACCGTCGAAGTGGCCCTGCGCCTGCTCTCCGACGAGTGCCCGGGCGTCAAGTCTGGCGGCATCATTGAACAGCGCCTGCGCTCGGTGAAAGTGCGCTGCCCGGCCAACGCCATCCCCGACAGCATCGACGTCGACCTGTCCAAGGTCGAGGTTATGGCCTCGCTCTACGTACGCGATCTGGTCATGCCCAAGGGCATGACCCTGACCAGCCGCAAGGATCTCACCGTCCTGTCGATCGTCATCCCGCGCTGGATGAAGAAGGCCGACGAGACCGCCGAGGGCGCCGTCGCCACCGACGCTGCTGCCACCCCGGCTGCCGGCGCTGCTGCTGCCGACCCGAAGGCCGCGGCCGGCGCCAAGGCTGCCCCTGGCGCCAAGGCTGCCCCCGGCGCCAAGCCGGACGCCAAGGCCGCCGCCCCGGCCAAGAAGTAAGGCTGGGGGCGCCACCGCCCCATGTTCGACAGCCACTGTCATCTCACCAGCGCGCGGTTCGATACGGACCGCGCGTTGGCGTTGGAACGCATGGCCGCAGCCGGCATCGCCGGCTGCTTGACCATCGGCACCGGTCTGACCGATGCCGCCGATGCCCGGGAACTAGCCCGCGCCCATCCCGGCGTGGTGTGGGCCGCAGCGGGACTGGATCCATTCTCTGCCCACGAGGTCGGCGCCGGCTTCACCGAGGCGCTCGACGGCCTGCGCAGCCTGCTCACCAGCGGTGAATTCGTCGCCCTTGGCGAGTGCGGCATCGAGCACTACCATGCGCTGGCTTCGCACCAGGTCCAACGCGAGCAGTTCGCCGCCCAGATCGCCCTAGCTGCCGAACTCGACCTGCCGCTGGTGGTGCATGCGCGCAGCGGGGCGCACGGCGGGGATGCGCATGCTGTGGCCCTGGCGCTGGTCAGGGCCCAATCTGGCGTGCGCGGCATCATCCACAGCTTCGACGGCGACACGACGCAGGCCCACGGCTGGCTCGACGCCGGCTTCCACGTTGCTGTCAATGGGATGATCACCTTCAAGGGCAACGACGCCTTGCGCGAAGCGGTGCGCCGGCTGCCGGCCGACCGTCTGCTGATCGAGACCGACGCCCCCTATCTCGCGCCGGTGCCCCATCGCGGCAAGCGTTGCGAACCGGCGCACACCGCCGTGACCGCCACCGCGGTTGCCGAGTTGCGCGGTGAACGCAGCGAGGACGTCATGGCCTGGGCCGGCCGCAACGCGCGCCTGCTGCTCGGGCTCGCTACCTGAGGCTGGGCCTCAGTTCATGCCCAGCTTGCGCCGGATGTACTTGATCTCCAGGGTGGAGATGAGCGCCTGGATGGTGAAGTAGAGGACCAGGCCACTGGGCATGTTATAGAAGATGACGCCGAACATGATCGGCATCCAGCGCATCATCTTGTACATCATCGCCTGATTCGGATCAGCATTGGCCGGCGGCGTCTGGCTGAAGCTCATCCAAGCCGACACGGCGATGTAGAGAATCGGCAGCGGATTGAGGGTTAGCGGCCAATCGCCGAGGAACGACAGGTGGATGCCGATCAGCTGATCGGGCAGGGTGAGATCGCCAATCCACAGGAAGCTGGTACCGCGCAGGTCGGCGCTGTGGCTGAAGGCCTGGAACAGGGCGATAAAGATCGGCAGCTGGATGAAAATCGGCAGGCAGCCGCCGAGCGGATTCACGCCGTGCTTCTTGAACAACTCCATCTGCTTCTGGGCCAGCATCTGCTTGTTGTTCTTGTACTGCTCCTGCAGGTACTTGAGCTCGGGCCCGACCTTCTGCATCTTCAGCATGCTCTCCTGCTGCTTGAAGGTGGTGCGGTAGAGCACGGCCTTGATCAGCACGGTGAGCAGGATGACGGCGACACCGTACTGGTGCACCACCGACGCCAGCAGGTCGAGGACGAAGGATAGGGCGTTGGCCAGCAGCTTGAAGAAGCGGTAGTAGCCGTCGGTATACTTGATCGTCTGTTCCATCTCGGGCAGCAGGGCGAGGTCGTGTTTGGCCATGCTCGCAGCGGTGATCGACCAGCCGCGCTGCCAGTCGGCGCCGGGCTGGAGATCGGTCTTGGCGTAGGCGATCTGCACCAGAGCCTGGGCGACCCCGTCGATACCCTGGAAGCCGCGACCGAACGCCTGCCAGTCGACGGCCGGCGCCGCCACCGCCGGCGCCCGCTGGGCCATGCTGTCGAGACCCTGGGGCTGCTCCGCCGCCGGGGTTGCCAGGGCCGGGAAGGTCTCGGCGCCAGCCGGCTTCCACCAGGCGGCGAAGAAGCGGCTCTTGACGCCGATGTAGTCCGCCGTGCCGCCGGAACCCAGCGGGATGTCCGCGACCGGGGCGCCCGGAGTGGCGATGGCCGGCATGCCGTGATTGGTGATCGAGCCGTCGACACCGCCGGCGTGCGTGAACACCGACTGGTAGCCGACCTCGCTCTGGGCGTAGTCGGCGTGCACGCCGACCACCGGGAAGACGTGCAACTCCAGCGGCACCGGGGCCGAACCCTGGTTGGTGATGGTCAACTGCACACTGATCTCAAACGACTTGGGGGCCAACCGGTAGGCCATCTGCCAGTGCACTCCGTTCGCCGCGATGAAGCTGAGCGTCGCGCTGTCCGAGGTCGAGGCTTCCACCTGCCAAGGCGCGGGGGTCAGTCCGCCGTTGTCGCTCCAGATCCAGTTATGGTTGCCGCTGGTCATGAAGGCGCGCAGCACGGGCAGCGGCCCATCCGGCAAGGCACCCGGGCCGCCACGGGCGTGCCGCGGCAGGATGATCGGCTGGGTATCGAGTAGCTCGACCCGCCGAATGCTGCCACGCAGCGTCGAGATGGCGACGCGGATGACGTCATTCTGGATGGAAACCTCGTCATAGACGGGGCTTGGAGCGAGGTCTGCAGCCTGGCAGGAGACGACGGCGAGGAGCAGGAGCAGCAGGGCGTGGCGCATGGGAGGGCGGGAGTGTCTGGTGAGGCCGCACAAGGCAACCCGCAGCCGCTAGCTTGCCGGGCGTCGGCTCCTTGCTAGCCTCCCGACCCTCCTGGCAGCGTAGCTCAGCGGTTAGAGCGGAGGCTTCATAAGCCTTAGGTCGGAGGTTCGATTCCTCTCGCTGCTACCAGATGCAATGTCCCCCTCAGGCGCTGGTCTGAGGGGGTTCTGCTTTCCTGCGAGTGCACGGTTCACATCCTGGAAGATCGCAACCATGAGGACCATCGTGCTACTGCTGATGGTCCTGGTCCTGGGCGGTTGCACCGGCACCCAGTTGACGCGCACGAGCGTACCGATGGATCTCGCCAAGCCGCAGGACGGTTGCTTCTTCGGAGGCTACCCCTTCCAGGCCGTAGTAGTCGATTATCGGATCGAAGCCGACAGCAGTGGTGAAGGCAACTCCTACGTCATCCTCGGCAGTCTCGCTATCGATCTGGTCGTGGACCTGGTGCTGTCTCCCATCGATCTGGTGGCGTGGGCCTTCGGGTGCGAAAAACGCGGCCTGCGGTAGGGCCCGACCGCCCTCGGATTGGGGCTATTAGCCTGATGTCTCCTCCGGATCTCCAGGTCTGTCAAATGCCGCGTTTAGCAAGCTTTGGGGATCACTGAAACAGCCGTCCTAAGACCTGGTTGCCCAGGTCCTCAAGCGTGGCGCGATACGCCTCGCCACGGGAGACCGCGGTGAGGCGCTCAACGAAGCGGTTGAGGTACGGGTCCTCGGCGACCATGAATACGGTCAGGCGGATGCCCAGGCGCGGATAGCGCGCGCCCTCGCGCAGGGTCGCGGCGACGATCTGCGGATCGAGGCCATAACTGCTGTTGATGGTCAGTTCACGCGAACCGTCGGCAGCCCGACCACCGGTGAACAACGCCGTCGGCTTGCCATCGGTGATCATCACGACACGGCGGTTGGGCTGATGCCGACGTACCAGGATCTCGGCGGCACGACGCAGGGCTTCGCAGGTATTGGTGTGGTACGGACCGTTGCTGATGTAGGGCAACTGCTGCACCGTCACCGGCCGGACATCATCCCCGAACAGCAGGATGTCGAGGTCATCGCGCGGGTGGTTGCGGCCGAGATGCTCGGCCAGGGCCAGGGCGACGCGCTTGGCCGGGGTGATGCGATCCTCGCCGTAGAGCGTCATCGAATGACTGATGTCGATGAGCAGGGTCCAGGCGCAGCCGGTACGGTTCTCGCGCTCGCGCACGTGCAGGTCGTCATCAGCGAGCTGGCGCCGGCCCTCGCGCATCGCCGACAGCAGCGACTCGCGGTAGGCGAGGTCCTCGGAGCCATCGCCGGGCTGCCACGGCCGGGTCGCTCCGGTCCATTCGCCATCGCGTCCAGGCCGCCGCGTACCGTGCCGTCCGATCGCGCCCGGGGCCATGGCGCCGAAGACCTTGCGGAAGGCATCCTCACGCAGGTCGCGCTCACCCTTGCGAGTCAGTTTACGCTCGCCGCGCGGACCCTGGATCAGCTTCTGCTCGCGCAGGCTCTTCTCGAATTCCTTGGGATCGAAGCCGGTCTGCTGGCGCAACCGCGCCGCCTGCCGCTCGAGTTCGCGCATCGCCCGCTCGACATCACCGTCGAAGGCCTCCATGAGCTGACGGAACAGGTCGCTGAGCGCCTGGTCCTTGGCCAGACGGTTGGCAATTTCGCGCCAGTCGAGGTGGTTATAGCGAAAGCGCATGTCAGAAGCGAGATTCCCGCTCGTCGCGGCCCTTCTTCCGTTTGCCGGTCATGAGATTGGCCAGCAGGTCACTGTAGACCAGACCGCGGGCGCTGTCCTCGCGCGCCAGGGCTCCGCCGTGGAACAGGCCTTCGAGGACGAACTCCTGCCACAGCAGACGCTCCTCCTTCGGCGGCTTGAGCGTCGCGTCGACCGACTTGGCCAAGCCGACGATGGTGGCAAGAGCTGCGCCATGCTCGGCATCGGTGCTATGGTCGGACAGCTCGACCTTGTGGCCGGCGGCGAACCAGGCGAGGACCTCCTTCCATGGCCCCTGCTCGCGCTCGTCCTGATCCTCGCGGATCACCGGCGGCAGGCGTTCGGCCCATAGCGTCTTGACCGCCTCGGCGAGCAGGTGCCAGCCGACCTTGGCCGGCCCCTCCTGTTCACCCTCGTAGGCCAGTTCGACCTTGCCAGTCATGGCCATGAGTACGGCCGGCAGATCGGTGAGACGCGCCTGCGGACGCTTGGCGCCGGTGGAAAGGCCACGACGCAGGACGTTGGCATACAGCGCCTCCAGCGCAGCGATGGTCAGACGGGCCGACACGCCGCTCGCCTGGTCGACAAACTCGCTGCTACGCGCAGCGCGGGCGGCCTCCTCAATGAGGTCGTGAAACAGCGGATGGATGACCGGTTCGACCCCGGCACCGCCGGCCAGGCGCGCCTCCTGTCGCTGGATGACCACCCCCTCCGGCCGGGTGCGCGGATAATGGGTGAGGATCTGGGCGCCGATGCGGTCCTTAAGCGGCGTGACGATCTGCCCGCGACTGGTGTAGTCCTCGGGATTGGCAGTGAACACCAGCAGCAGGTCGAGCGGCAGGCGCAGCGGGATTCCGCGCACCTGCACGTCATTCTCCTCAAGGATGTTGAACAGCGCCACCTGGATGCGCGGTGCCAGGTCGGGCAGCTCGTTGATGCAGAAGACACCGCGGTTGGTGCGTGGGACGATGCCAAAGGTGACGGCCCGCAGGTCGCCGAGATCGACGCCGTCGCGCTGGGCGCGGATGGGATCGACATCCCCGATCAGGTCGGCAACGGACACATCCGGCGTCGCCAGCTTCTCGCCATAGCGATCCTCGCGCGCCAGCCACCCCACTGCAGCGTCGTCCCCGTGTGCCGCGATCAGATGTTCGGCGACGTCGCCCACCGGGGCCAACGGATGGCTACGCAGCGGGTCGCCAACCAGCACCGGGGTGCGCTCCATGAGCAGCTGGGGAATGCAGCGTGCGAGCCGCGTCTTGGCCTGCCCGCGCAGTCCGAGCAACAGGATGTCGTGTCCGGCAAGGATGGCGTTGGCCACCTGCGGCAGCACCGTCTCGCCGTAGCCATGGATGCCAGGGAAGAGCTCATCAAGCGTCGCGCCGGCCGACAACCGGGCGATCAGGCCATCGCGCAGCTCCTGCTTCACCGGCCGTGGCCGCAGGGTTGCGTCGTGATCAGCGGCCTTCTTCAGCGCGCCGAGGGTGCAGGGCAGATCGGTCATGCGAACAGCCTGCCGACGCTCTACATCCAATCACCTGGCACCGCCCCAAACACAAACACCCGTAGTCGAAACTACGGGCGTTGGACGAAGCTGTGGCGAGAGTCGAGCCACACCTTCCACGAGCGTAAGCGAGTGCCGGTGGGGTCCCAGGGTGGCGGCGAGAGCCCCCTGGGTCGGGGGTTCCCAAGGGGGTCGAGACCCCCTTGGAAACCTTAAGCGAAGTGGGCGAACGCCTTGTTGGCTTCGGCCATACGGTGGGTGTTCTCACGCTTCTGGACAGTGGTGCCGGTCTTGTTGTAGCAGTCGACCAGTTCCTGGGCGAGCTTCTCGCCGGTCGGACGACCCTTGCGGGTACGCACGGCATCAAGGATCCAGCGAATCGCCAGGGTCTGCTGACGCTTGCGGTTCACTTCGACCGGGACCTGGTAGTTGGCACCACCGATACGCTTGCTGCGCACCTCGACCAGGGGCTTGGCATTCTCTAGCGCCTGCTCGAAGATGGGCAGCGGATCAGCCTTCATCTTGTCGGCAATCTGATCCATGGCCGAGTAGAACACCGCCTCGGCGGTGGCCTTCTTGCCGTCATACATCAGACAGTTGATGAACTTGGCGGCCAGCATACTGCCAAAGCGCGGGTCGGGTTTCAGGTCGATGCCGGTCCACTGCTGGGCCGGCGGCGCCTTGGCGACTTCACCGCTCTGGGCCAAGGTGATGCTGCCGTCCTCGTTCACCTGGACGTTCGCCGCATCGGCGTCGTCCAGGCTCTCTGGCTTGGGCTGGTTATCGTGGTTGTTTGGCATGGTCTATTTCCCTATTCCCAGGCATTCAGCCTGGAGGTACTGGGTGAGTTACGAGTTTCGGAATCCGAAAAGAATCCTTACGCCTTCTTCTTGGGACGCTTGGTGCCGTAGCAACTGCGGCTCTGGCCGCGGCCCTGGACACCCTGGCAATCGAGCTTGCCGCGAATGATGTTGTAGCGGACACCGGGCAGGTCGTGGACGCGGCCGCCGCGGATCAGGACCAGCGAGTGCTCCTGCAGGTTGTGCTTCTCACCACCGATGTAGGCGGTCACTTCCTTGCCGTTGCTGAGCCGGACGCGCGCGATCTTGCGCAGAGCCGAGTTCGGCTTCTTGGGCGTCATCGTCTTGACCTGGAGACACACACCGCGCTTGAAGGGATTGCCTTCCAGCTGGGGGCTCTTGCTCTTGTGGCCGACCTTTGCACGGCCCTTACGGATCAGCTGGTTAATCGTGGGCACTGACAGTCTCCTGCTTCGCGGGGCGCGGCATGATAGGTGATGGCTCGGCCAGCGCAATGGGCGCGCCGAGCTTTTCGATCGAGAGCTTCTTGTAGAGGCCGAAACCAGTCCCGCATGGGATGAGGTGGCCGAGAATGACGTTCTCTTTGAGACCGCCGAGGTTGTCGCGACGGCCGGCCAGGGAGGCGTCAGCCAGGACCTTGGTCGTCTCCTGGAAGGAGGCGGCCGAGATGAACGACTCGGAGTGCAGGGCAGCGCGGGTGATGCCCATGAGCTTCAGCTCGTAGGTCGCCGGGCGCTTGCCCTCGGTGATGGCCTTCTGGTTCTCGTCCTTGACGCGGATCTTGTCGACCAGCTGGCCGGGAAGGAAGGGCAGGTCGCCGGCGTCGATGATTTCAATACGGCGTAGCATCTGGCGGATGATCGACTCGATATGCTTGTCGTCGATGCGCACGTTCTGGGCGCGATAAACCGACTGGATCTCACCGAGCAGGTAGTCCTGCAGGGCTTCTTCGCCCTCGATGCGCAGGATCTCCTTGGGGTTCTTCACGCCATCGACCAGCGGGTCGCCGGCCTTGACGCGATCGCCCTTCTGGACGCGGTAGTGCTTGCCCTGCGGGATCGGGTGCTCGACCTCGGTGCCCGAGTCGCTGCGCACGACGATGATACGCTTGCCGCGCTTGCGCTCACCGAAGTCGACGGTGCCGTCGAGTTCAGCCAGCACCGCAGGATCCTTCGGCGGCCGGGCTTCGAACAACTCGGTGACGCGCGGCAGACCGCCGGTGATGTCGTGGGTACCGGCCAGCTCACGCGGCGTCTTGGCCAGCAAGGTGCCGGCGCCGACCTTCTCGCCCTCGGTGACCAGCAGGGTGGCCTTCTCGGGGATCGGGTAGTGCGCGATCGCCTTGCCGTCCTTGCCAAGCATGACCACCTGCGGGTGCAGATCGCCCTTACCCTCGAGGATGATACGATTGACGATACCGGTCGCGGGGTCCCGCTCCTCGCGCATCGTCACCTCGGGGATGATGTGCTCGAAGCGGATGGTGCCGCCGGTGTCGCAGAGGATCGGGATGCTGGACGCTTCCCACTCGGCGAGCAGTTCGCCCTTCTTGATCGCGGCTCCGTCGATGGCGTGCAGAACCGAGCCCACCGGCACCTTGAAGCGCTCGATGATGCGGCCGTTCTTGTCCTTGATGACAAGTTCGCCGTTGCGGTTCAGCACCACGCTCTCGCCCTTGCCACCGGTCTCGAGGCCGCGCTGCACAGTGCGCAGGTTCTCGTACCCCAGGATGCCTTCGCGACGCGGCTTGTACGAGGTGTCCTCAGCCTTGGCGTTGGCCACGCCACCGATGTGGAACGTACGCATGGTCAGCTGCGTACCGGGTTCGCCGATCGACTGGGCGGCGATGATGCCGACCGCGACGCCATGCTCGACGCACAGGCCACGTGACAGGTCCATGCCGTAGCACGACTGGCAGATGCCGCGCTTGCTCTCGCAGGTCAGCGGGCTGCGCACGCGGATCTTCTCGAAGCCCAGCGACTCGATGCGCTTGGCCACGTCGGGCGTGATGATCTCGTTCTCCTTCACCACCACCTCGTCGGTGATGATGTCGACGATGGTATCGCGGGCGACGCGGCCCTTGATCGCATCGGCTAGCGAGACCTTGATGATATCGCCGTCGTAGACCACCGCCTTAGTGACGCCGCCGACCGTGCCACAGTCCACTTCGGCGACGATGACGTCCTGCGACACGTCGACCAACTTACGCGTCAGATAGCCGGAGTCGGCGGTCTTCAGCGCAGTGTCGGCCAGACCCTTTCGGGCGCCGTGGGTCGAGGTGAAGTATTCAAGGGCCTTCAGGCCTTCGCGGAAGTTGGCGCGGATCGGGGTCTCGATGATCTCGCCGTTGGGCTTGGCCATCAGGCCACGGATGCCGCACAGCTGACGTACCTGGGTCTCATTGCCGCGAGCGCCCGACTTGGCCATGACATACACCGGGTTGATGTAGTCGGTGCCATGACGGGTGTCGGCCTTGAGCTGGTCCATCAGGACCTTCTTGATCGACTCGGTGGCATGCGTCCAGGTCTCAATGACCTTGCGGTGCTTCTCCTTGGCGGTGATGATACCGCGCAGGTAGGCCTTCTGGAACTTCTGCGCCGCCTCGTCGGCAGCCTTGACAATCTTGGCCTTCTCCTCGGGTACCAGCAGGTCGCTGGCAGCGAAGGACATGCCACTGCGCGTGGCGTAGCGGAAACCGATCTCCTTGATCTTGTCGAGCACCATGATGGTGTTGCGACGGTCGAGATACTCGAAGCAGTCGGCGATCACGCGGCGAAGGCCGTTCTTATCCTGCAGCTTGTTGTAGTAGGGCATGCCCTCGGGCAGCGCGTCATTGAGCACCAGCCGGCCCGGCGTGGTCTCAAGCAGGCCGCCCGGCCAAGCCTTCTTCACCGGACCGCCATCGTCGATCGGCCGGCCCTTGGGCATCGGGACACGCACCAGGGTGTGCAGGCAGACGACGCCGGCGTCGAGGGCCATGATGACCTCGTCGTGGCTGTTGAAGACCTTGCCTTCGCCCTTCTCGCCCTCCTTCTCGAGGGTGAGGAAGTAGCAGCCGAGGACGATGTCCTGGTCGGCGGAGATGATCGGGTTGCCGTTGCTGGGCGAGAAGATGTTGTTGGTCGACAGCATCAACACGCGCGCCTCGGTCTGCGCCTCAATCGAGAGGGGCAGGTGGACGGCCATCTGGTCGCCGTCGAAGTCAGCGTTGAAGCCCGAACACACCAGCGGGTGCAGCTGAATGGCGCTGCCGTCGATCATCACCGGCTCGAAGGCCTGGATGCCCATGCGGTGCAGCGTCGGGGCGCGGTTGAGCATGACCACGCGGCCCTTGATCACATCGTCAAGGACTTCCCAGACCTCTTCGTCACGGCGTTCCAGCTTACGCTTGGCGGCCTTGACCGTCTCGGCGTAGCCGCGCTCCTTAAGGGCGCGGATGATGAACGGCTGGAACAGTTCAAGGATGATCGCCTTGGGCAGGCCGCACTGGTGCAGCTTCAGCTTGGGGCCGACCACGATGACCGAGCGGGCCGAGTAGTCGACGCGCTTGCCGAGCAGGTTTTCGCGGAAGCGACCCTGCTTGCCCTTGATCATGTCAGTCAGCGACTTTAGCGGGCGGTTGCCCGAGCCGAACACGGCGCGCTGGCAGCGGCCGTTGTCGAACAGCGCGTCGACCGCCTGCTGCAGCATGCGCTTCTCGTTGCGCACGATGATGCCGGGGGCGTTCAGTTCGACCAGCTTCTTGAGGCGGTTGTTCCGGTAGATGACGCGGCGGTAGAGGTCATTGAGGTCACTGGTGGCAAAGTTGCCGTTCTCCAGCGGGACCAGCGGACGCAGGTCGGGCGGGATGACCGGGACGACGGTGAGGACCATCCATTGCGGGTCGTTGCCGCTGGACTTGAGTTCCTCAGCGAGCTTCAGCCGCTTGATGATCTTCTCAATCTTCTGCTTGGCCTTGGTCCCGGCGAACTCTTCACGCAGGTCGGCGATGAGCTTGTCGAGGTCGAGGTGCTTGACCAGTTCCTGGACCGCCTCAGCACCCATCATCGCCTTGAAGTCGTCGCCGTACTTCTCCTGGGCCTTGCGGAACTGCTCCTCGGTGAGCACTTCCATGTATTCCAGCGGCGTGGTGCCGGGATCGGTGACAATATACTTCTGGAAGTAGACGACTTGCTGCAGGTTCGACGACTTCATGCCCAGCAAGATAGCCAGGCGCGACGGCATGGTCTTGAAGAACCAGATGTGTGCTACCGGGCTGACCAGGTTGATGTGGCCCATGCGCTCGCGACGCACGCGCGAGTGGGTGCCCAGCACGCCGCACTTCTCGCAGACGATGCCCTTGTACTTCACGCCAGAGTACTTGCCGCAGAAGCACTCCCAGTCCTTGGTCGGTCCGAAGATCTTCTCGCAGAACAAGCCGTCGCGTTCGGCCTTGTAGTTGCGATAGTTGATCGTCTCCGGGCGCTTCACCTCGCCCTGTGACCAACTGCGGATGACCTCGGGCGCAGCCAGCTTGATGCTGACGGCATTGTAATCCGGGCTCTGCAGGTTGGTCTCGGGGGCGTTCGGTGCGGTCGGGGCGGTGTCGATCATGTGTGGTCCAGGTTCCCTGAGCGGTCCGTGGGCGGATGTTGGATCGGCTTACTTGTCGCTGCTGGTTTCGACAGCCGGCGGCTCGGCGATGAACTCCTGGTCGGGAGCCACCACCTCACCGCCCTTGGCGGAGCCGAAGTCGAGAGTCTGAGCCTCGGTGTCGAAGCTCATGTCCTCGGGGCGGTGCAGACGGATGTCGAGGCACAGGCCCCGGATCTCGTTCATCAGCACCTCGAAGGCCATCGGCGTGCCGTAGGTCAGCGAGCCATCGCCCTTGACCATCGACTCGTAGATGCGGGTACGGCCGTCGACATCGTCCGACTTGACCGTGAGGATCTCCTGCAGCACGTGCGCCGCACCGTAGGCCTCCAACGCCCACACTTCCATTTCACCAAAGCGCTGGCCGCCGAAACGGGCCTTGCCGCCGAGCGGCTGCTGGGTGATCAGGGAGTACGAGCCGGTGGCACGGGCGTGCAGCTTGTCCTCCACCAGGTGGTGAAGCTTGAGCATGTACATCACGCCAACGGTCGTCTTCTGGTGCATCGCATCGCCGGTACGGCCGTCGTGCAGACGCACCTTGCCGTCCTCGGGGATGCCAGCGTCCTTGAGCATGACGCGGATGTCGGCCTCGCTGGCGCCGTCGAACACCGGCGTCACCGCCTGCATGCCAAGGATCTGCGCCGCCCAACCGAGGTGGGTTTCGAGGATCTGGCCGACGTTCATGCGCGAAGGCACGCCCAGCGGGTTGAGGCAGACGTCGACGGTGCGACCGTCGGGGAGGAACGGCATGTCCTCCTCGGGGACGATCACCGAGATGACGCCCTTGTTGCCGTGGCGGCCGGCCATTTTATCGCCGACCTTGAGGGTCAACTTGCGGGCCACGAACACCTTGACCATCTCAAGCACACCGGTCGGGAGGTCGTCGCCACGCTTTGCGTTATCGATCTCCTTCTTGCAGTCGGCGTCGACCGCGTCGATGCGCGGATCGTACTCTTCGTAGATCTCGCGAGCGCGACGGCGCTTGCTGCCTACGAAGTTCAGGGCGGTGACCGGCAGTTCCTTGTTGAGCCGCAGGATCTCGTCATCGGCCATGTCGCGGCTGTATTCGACGACCTCGCCAGTCTCGATGTTGACCACGTTGGCGCCAGCGACTTCCCAGATGCGGTCGAACTTCTCGCGGATGAAGCGCGCCTTCTCACCATTGAAGCGGTCCTCGATGGCCTTGAGGCGCATCTGCTCCTCGCGCTTGTCCTTCTCGGTCAGCGCGGTGCGGCGCTGGAAGCGCTTGACTGCCACCACCACGCCCTTGATGCCGGGCTTCATCACCATCGAGTCGTCGCGCACGTCTTCGCCGGCGCGGCCGAAGATGGCGTGCAGCAACTTCTCTTCTGGCGAGAGCTCGGACTTGTTCTTGGGCGTGACCTTGCCGACGAGGATATCGCCGGGGCGCATCATCGTGCCGACGCGGACCATGCCGCGCTCGTCGAGGTTGCGCAGGGCCTCCTCGGAGCGACCCGGACTCTCGCGGGTGAACTCTTCTTTACCCAGCTTGGTCTCGCGGATCTCGACCTTGAACTCCTCGATATGGATCGAGGTGAAGCGGTCCTCGGCGAGGAGGCGCTCGTTGATCACGATCGCGTCCTCGAAGTTGTAGCCGTCGAAGGGCATGAACGCGACCAGCGTGTTGCGGCCCAGCGCCAACTCGCCCTGGTCGGTGCCACCGCCATCAGCGATGATCTGGCCACCCTTGACGCTGTCGCCAAGACGGACGATCGGGGTCTGATTCAGACAGGTGCGCTCGTTGAGACCGTGGTACTTGCGCATCGGGTAGGTGCGCGTCCCGGTCTCGGTCTTGACGTCGATATGCAACGCATCAAGGCCGACGACCTCGCCGTCGGTCTCGGCGATGACTACCATCGACGAGCTCTTGGGGATCTCGCGCTCCATGCCGGTGACCACGCGGGGCGCCTCGCTGATCAACAGCGGGACGGCCTGGCGCATCATGTTCGCGCCCATCAGGGCGCGGTTGGCGTCATCGTGTTCAAGGAAGGGGATGAGTGCGGCGGAGACGCCGATCATCTGCTTCGGCGAAACGTCAAGGTGGGTGACCTCGGTCGTCGCCACCTCGGTGAATTGGCCCTGCCAGCGCACCTGGCAGATATCCTGCTTGATGCGGCTCTTCTCATCGAGCTCGACGGTGGCCTGCGCGACCTTGGCGTCGGCCTCCTCGTCGGCCATCAGGTAGACGACATTGTCGGCGACCTTGCCGTCCTTGACTGCGCGGTAGGGCGTGACCAGGAAGCCGTATTCGTTGACCGCTGCGTAGATCGCCAGCGAGACGATCAGACCGATGTTGGCGCCTTCAGGCGTCTCGATCGGGCAGATGCGGCCGTAGTGCGAGGTGTGCACGTCGCGCACCTCGAAGCCGGCACGCTTGCGGTTGAGACCACCGGGTCCAAGGGCAGACAGGCGGCGCTCGTGAGTCAGCTGCGACAGCAGGTTCGACTGGTCGACGACCTGCGACAGCTCGCCGCGCTGGAAGAAGTTCTGGATCGCGCTATCGACCGCCTGGTTGTTGAACAGGTTGCGCGGCGCGAGCTGGGCAGCGAGGTCCTCCTGCTGGAGGTCACGCGACAACTTCTCCTTGACCGCACGGCGCAGCTTGAGCATGGCGGCGCGCAACTCGTCGGCGAGCAGATCGGCGATCGGGCGGACGCGGCGGTTGCCAAGGTGGTCGATGTCGTCAAGTTCGCCGGCCATCGAGTTGGTGCGAATCAGGCCGAGCAGATAACGCAGCGTCTTGACGTAGTCCTTGGTGGTGAGGATGCGTGAATCACCTTCAAGCCGCAGCTTGCGGTTGATGCGGAAGCGACCAACCGAACCGAGGTTGTAGCGGCTCTCGTTGAGGAAGCGGTCCTGGAAGAACTCGCGGACCTTGGCCTCGTCAGTGGGGTTGCCCGGACGCAGGCGGCGGTAGATGCGCAGCAGCGCCTCGTCGTGACTCTGGGCCTCGTCCTGACGCAGGGTGTTGAGCAGGATGTCGTCCTGCTTCACCGGCTGCACCTGACCGTTCACCTCGACGCCAGTGATGACCTCGACACCCTCGACGCCGAGGTCGCGGAAGTTGTTGAAGGCGCCCTCGTTGACCGGCTCGCAGGCCTTCAACAGGATTTCGCCGTCTTCGTTGTTGATAACGTCGGCGGCAAGAATGCGGCCGACGATCTTGTCCTTGGCACCGCGTGCTGCGATGGTCACGGACTCGGTCTGGAAGAATTCCTTGATGATCCCGGCGGTCGTCGCGTGGTCCTTGGACAGGGCCCGGAGGAAGCAGGTGGCGTAGACTTTGGCACTCTTGTCGATCTTGACGACCAGGGCGTCCTTGGTGGTCTGCTCGACCTGGATCCACGAACCGCGCTCGGGGATAACACGGCAGGAGAAGTTACGCTTGCCGCTGGTGGCAGTTTCAGCGCTGAAGTCAACGCCGGGGCTGCGCTGGATCTGGGTGACGATGGTACGCTCGGCACCATTGACGATGAATTCGCCGCCGCCAATGCGGATGGGGAAGTAGCCGATGTGCACGGCCTCTTCGAGGACGTTGTTATTCAGCCCTTCGCCAGCGACGCGGATCTTCAGCTTGATGCCGCGCTGGAAGGTCAGGCCGAGGTCGCGGCATTCGTCGATGGTGTGCTGCGGCAGGGTGAACTCGTACCCGTGGTACGTCACCTGGATCTTGTCATCCAATCCGGTGATCGGGAAGAACTCGCGGAAGATGCCCTCAAGGCCCTTCTTCCCGTCGCGCACCTCGGGCGCCGCTTCGGCGTCGAGGAACTCGTCGTAGCTGCGGCTCTGCAGGTTGACGAGGCTGGGGACGGGGACGACCTCGCGGGTCTTGCCGAACTTCCGGATCTGCATGAAACCTCCGTGGGTGCCTGGCTGTGCCTGCCGGGCGCGGGGGTTGAGGGGACTGTGGTCGACGTCGATCACAGGGGGCGCGAGAGGGCCTAGCACAATAGGTGCCAGACCGGGAATGACAAGCACGCCGACCGGCCGTCCCTCCACAGGGGAACCGCCGGTCGGCGCAAACTAGGGTCAGAAAGGGACTTACGAACCTTCGACCTTGACCTCGGCGCCGGCGTCCTTGAGCTTCTTCTCGAGCTCGTCGGCAGCCGGCTTCTCCAGGCCTTCCTTGACCACCTTCGGGGCGCTTTCGACGAACGCCTTGGCGTCGGCGAGGCCGAGGGCGAGGATCTCGCGCACCACCTTGATGGCGTTGATCTTGTTGGCACCGGCACCGGTCAGGGTGACCTTGAACGAGGTCGGGGCCTCAGGGGCGGCGGCGGCACCGCCACCGGCAGCGGGGGCAGCGGCGGCCGGGCCGGCCAGGGCGGCATCGCTGACGCCGAGGGCGGTCTTGAGCTCGGCAACGAGCTCGACGAGCTCGACGACGGTGAGGGTCTTGACCTGCTCGACGATGGTGTTGATCTTGTCGCTCATGGGATATTCCTTTGCGCCGCATGGTTGCGGCTGATTGATCCGGCAGTCGCCGGGTTGGGGGTGGACGGGCTACTTGCCTTCGTCGGACTTGACTTTGAGCACGCGGACGAGCTCGATCGGCTTGACGTTGGCGATGCGGACGAGCTGGACGAGCGGGCTCTGCAAGACGCGGACGACCAGGACGTTGGCCTGTTCGCGGGTCGGCAGATCGGCGAGCGCCTTGGCGGCCTTGGCATCGAGGGCCTTGCCCTCCATAATGCCGCCTTTCAGCGTGACCTTCTCCTCCTTGACCAGCTCGTTGATCACCTTGGCTGCGGCGGCGATGTCCTCGCCGGTGCAGACCATGCCGACCGGACCGGACGGCGGGGCGATCTTGGACAGCTCGGCGGGCAGGACGCGGTAGACCACCGCTGCCTTCGCCACCTTGAGCTTGGCGTTGACTGCACGCAGCTTGGTGCGGAAGGCGATGACGTCCTCGGCATTCAGCTTGGAGGCGTCGATAAGGATGATGGCGACGGCCTTCTTGGCGACTTCCGTCACCTCGGCGGTCATCAGTTCGTTGATCAGGCTAGGCATGGTCAGGCCTCCTTCCGCTCGACGAAGACGACCCGGACACCCGGGCCCATGGTCGACGAAAGGGTAACGTTCTTGATGAACACCCCCTTCACCGTCGAGGGGCGACTGTCGGCGACGTGCGCGAGGAAGGCGGAGATGTTTCCGGCCAGCATGGCGTCATCGAACTTGGCAGTTCCGACGCGGACGTGGACGTTGCCGGCGGCGTCAGAGCGGAACTCGATTTTGCCGCCCTTGAACTCCTTGACCGCAGCGGCGATGTCGTCGGCGACGGTGCCAGACTTCGGCGACGGCATCAGACCGCGGGGTCCAAGAACCTTGCCGAGCCGACCGACCAGACGCATCATCTTCGGCGTCGAGATGGCAACGTCGAAATCCATGAAGCCGGCCTCGACCTCCTTGACCACGTCCTCGCCACCGGCCTTGATCGCACCAGCCGCAGTGGCGGCGGCGATCTTGTCGGCGTCATCGGCGAACGCGATGACGCGAACGTCGCGACCCGTACCATGCGGCAGGGCGAACGATCCGCGGAACTGCTGATCCGCCTTCTTGGTGTCGAGGTTCAGGCTGATCGAGAGGTCGACCGACTCGGTGAACTTCGCCTTGGCCAATTCCTTGACCAGGGCGACTGCTGCCGCGACGTCCTTCGGAGCCTTGAGGCCGCCGGCCTTATCGGCCGTGACCACCAGCGCCTTATAGCGCTTGCTGCGTGTCTTCATGTTCCCTCCGTGGTGCGTACGGCAGACCGGATGGTCCGCCTCCCACGATGTTGGTGGTGACTTAGTCGACGACCTTGACGCCCATCGAACGGGCGGTTCCTGCAACGCTGCGCATCGCGGCTTCCAATGACGCGGCGGTCATCTCGGAGCCCTTCTTCTTGGCGATCTCGGCGACCTGCGCGGTGGTGATCTGCGCGATCGTGGTCACCGGGTTGGCTGCGCCCGAGCCCTTCTCGATGCCGGCCGCCTTGCGCACCTGCGCCGAGACTGGCGGCTGCTTGAGGATGAATGTGAAGGTCTTGTCTTTGTAGACCGTGATCACCACCGGGATGATCTCGCCCTTCAACTTGGCGGTCGCGTCATTGAACTGCTTGACGAAAGAGGCGATATTGACGCCCTTGGCACCGAGAGCCGGACCGACCGGAGGCGCCGGGGTCGCGGAGGCACCGGGGATCACCAGGTTGATCGTTCCGGCGATTTCTTTCTTGGCCATGTTCAGTCGCTCGCACCCGGCCTCAGGGACCGGTCAGTTGTAAGGGGCGGGAAAAGTAAGAGACACATGAACGAACGCAAGCACCTAGTTGTCTTTTGCAGTAAACATTGGTAAAACCACATCATTATGCCCGTCACCAAGGCAGCGCGCCAGCGGCGCGCGGTCCCAGGTCTCAACCCCGGGGGACATCGCCTTTAGCGGCGCAGGACAAGCTTGGCGAACGCAGTGAGCCATGCGTCGTCCGAGCAGCCTCACATGACCCCGGAGAGCCGATCGGCGAACGTCAGTGAGCCGGGCCGAGCGGGTCCAGGGCGAAGGGCCCTGGCCAGGTCCGAGGGGGCGGGCCCCCTCGAAGCTACAGCGCCGGCTCGACCTGCCAGACCTCAAGCCACACCGGCGTCTGCCGGCCGAACACGGTGATCATGACACGGACCTCGCCCTTGGTGGCGTTGATCTCGGCAACCTCGCCCTCCATGCCGGCGAAGGTGCCTTCCTTGACCTTGACCCGGTCGTCGACCTTGAACGGGATCTGGATGAGTTCCTTGCGCTGCTCGTCCGGGGTCGCGGCGGTGGCGATGCGCACGATGCGTTCAGCCTCGTCCTTGGTCAGCGAATCGGGATTGCGCGGGTCGGCGCCGAGGAAGCCGGTGATGCCGTCGACGTCGCGGACGATGTCGATGAGATCCTGGTCGAGTTCCATCTCGATGTAGATGTAGCCGGGGTAGAGCTTGCGCTCGCTGCTCACCTTCTTGCCGCGCTTGACCTCGGTCACGCGCTCGGCGGGGATGAGCATCTGGCTGACCAGCGCTTCCTTCTTGTGCGCTTTTAACTGGATCGAGACCTGCTCGCGACAGTGATTCTCGCGGCCCGAGACCGCTTTGATGACGTACCAGCGCATCGCGCTACCTCTTCTGGATGAAGTCGAGCCCATGATACAGGGCGAGATCGGTGAGGAAGACGATGCCGGCGATCACAGCGATGCCGAACGCGACCACGAGCGTGCTGCGCCACAATTCGCCCATCTTGGGCCATGTGATCTTGGACATCTCATCCTGTACCTCAATGAGGAACTGGACCGCCTTCGGATGCGGACCTGCCGAGATCACTCCGGTGAGCAGTGCACCAAGAGCGAGGAGTCCGTAGACGATGCCCAGGGTCAACTGGCGGACGGCACCGGATCCGGCCGCGTCCCCGGCGTAGGTGGCGAAGGCGGCGTAAGCACCAGCATAGCCCAGGTCGAGTGCCAGCATGGCCCCGAGCAGCATTACGCAGATGCGGACGACGCGTCCTTGTGGCCAGAGATGAAACATGAGTGGTGTGGATCCGCTTGTGGTTGGCACGGGGGGAGGGATTTGAACCCCCGACCGGCGGATTTGGAATCCGCTGCTCTACCAGCTGAGCTACCCCCGTATGGTCGTGGATTCCGGGTTTCGGGTATCGGGTATCGGGAGGTCGAACCCGAAACCCGAAACCCGAAACCCGAAACCCACCTGGTTACTTCCGCTTCTTTTCCTTGTGATCGGTATGCTTGCGCTCATGCGGGCAGAACTTCGACTTTTCCAGCTTGTTCGAGGTCTTCGAACGGCTGGTGTAGTAGTTGATCTCGCCGCAGTCGCTGCACACCAGCATGACGTGTTCGCGCTTGTCCTTGGCCATTGCCCTGATCCTTCAATGCGCACCCGCCGGCCCTCGCGGACCGGCGGGCACAAGTTCTTTGATCTTGCCGCTCAGGCCAGGATCTTGGTGACGACGCCGGAACCGACGGTGTGGCCGCCCTCACGGATGGCGAAGCGGAGCTTCTCCTCCATGGCGATCTTCGAGATCAGGTCGACCGTCAACTTGACGTTGTCGCCAGGCATCACGACTTCGCGGTCCTTGGGCAGCTCGCAGGTGCCGGTGACGTCGGTGGTACGGAAGTAGAACTGCGGGCGGTAGCCGGTCTGGAACGGCGTCTTACGTCCGCCTTCATCGGCCTTGAGGATGTACACCTCGCACTCGAACTTCTTGTGGGTGTTCACCGTCTTGGGCTTGGCGATAACCATGCCGCGCTCGATCTGGGAGCGCTCGATGCCACGGAGGAGGACGCCGCAGTTGTCACCGGCGACGGTCTCTTCCATCTCCTTGCGGAACATCTCGATACCGGTGGCAACCGACTGGAGCGGCTCGTCGCGCAGGCCGACGATCTCGACCGGCTCCTGGATCCGCAGGCGGCCACGCTCGACACGGCCGGTGGCGACGGTGCCGCGACCGGAGATCGAGAACACGTCTTCGACCGACATGAGGAACGGCTTGGCGTCCTCACGCTCGGGCTGCGGGATGAAGGTGTCCATCGCATCAAGGATATCGTTGATCGGCTTGCAGGCCGGATCATCGGCGCTGGTGGCGTCCTTGGCCAGGTCGCTGCGGCCGCGCACGATCGGGGTCTGATCGCCGGGGAAGCCGTACTTCTTGAGCAGGTCGCGGATCTCCTCCTCGACCAGGGCAAGCAGGTCCGGATCATCGACCAGGTCGACCTTGTTCAGGAAGACGACGAGGTGGTTCACGCCGACCTGACGGGCCAGGAGGACGTGCTCCTTGGTCTGCGGCATCGGACCGTCGCCGGCCGACACGACCAGGATGGCGCCATCCATCTGCGCCGCACCGGTGATCATGTTCTTGATGAAGTCGGCGTGTCCCGGGCAGTCGACATGCGCGTAGTGGCGCTTGTCGCTGGCGTACTCGACGTGCGCGGCCGCGATGGTCACGGTCTTGTTGGCGTCACGGACGGTGCCGCCCTTGGTGATCTCGGCGTAGCTGCGCTTCTCAGCCAGTCCACGGAGGGCCGACACGTTGACCAGCGCGGCAGTCAGAGTCGACTTGCCGTGGTCAATGTGGCCGATGGTGCCGACATTCACGTGCGGCTTGTTGCGGACGAACTTTTCCTTGGCCATGACAGGCTCTCCGAGTGGGCGCGTGGTTGGGCGCCTGTGTGTAGGTGAATCGGGCGATGGTGCTGCCTTTGGGACTTGAACCCAAGACCTCTTCCTTACCAAGGAAGTGCTCTACCACTGAGCTAAGGCAGCATGGTGCCCGCGAAGATGGTCGCGATCCGCAGCAGGTGGAGCGGGTGGAGGGAATCGAACCCTCGTCATCAGCTTGGAAGGCTGCGGCTCTACCATTGAGCTACACCCGCGAGATGGGTGGGCTGGACGGTGGTCTGGTGGGCAGAGAAGGATTCGAACCTTCGAAGGCGTAAGCCAACAGATTTACAGTCTGCCCCGTTTGGCCACTTCGGTATCTGCCCGGGTTCCGTCCGGGATCGCGATCATCTTCGTGGTTGGCAAAGAGCTACGTCTACGACTGCGGCAGGGGGCTTGCTGGTGCCACCTGCCGGGCTCGAACCGGCGACCTACGGTTTACAAAACCGTTGCTCTACCAGCTGAGCTAAGGTGGCGGCACGCTTCCCCCTCCCCCTTTCAGGAAGGGACGGGGAAGTTAGGGAGGCAGATGGGGGTGTCAATCATTCGCATCGAGGGGCCCAGCCCCTCGGGCTCCTGGCCAGGGCCCTTCGCCCTGGACCCGCGCGACACGCCGCGCATACGCGCGGCGATTCGTCCCGGCAGGCTACTCGTTCCAGCCTCGCTACGCGCGCGTGGCATGTCCACACAGGCTCATCAGCTTCGCCCGCCACGCGCTTGGTCGCTCGGTCCGCCGTCGCATCGAGGGGCCAACGGTTGGTGTGGTTCCCGACATCCGGAGCCTGTGTACCGCTATGGCGGCGCAGGCGCAGCCGAGCACGCCTCATTCAACGTGGGACGCGCGGGACGCGACCGTAAGGGAGCGGGGGTCCGGGGCGCGGCCAGCCGCCCCGCAGGGGATCCAAGGGGGCCCCCTTGGTCGGGGGTCCTAGGGGGTCGAGACCCCCTAGACGCTAAAGGACCCCCTGGACCGAAACGGCCCTGATCCAACTACGCCTTATTAAACAGGAAATGGCACACGTCGCCGTCGCGCATTTCGTAGTCCTTGCCCTCGGCGCGCAGTTTGCCGACTTCGCGGCAGCCTTTTTCGCCCTTGTGGGCAACGTACTCGTCGTAGCTGGCGATCTCGGCGCGGATGAAGCCCTTCTCGAAATCCGTGTGGATGACGCCGGCACAGCGCGGGGCCTTCCAGCCCTTCTGGAACTGCCAGGCCCGCACTTCTTGGACACCAGCGGTGAAGTAGGTGCTGAGGCCGAGGATGTCGTAGCCGGCGCGAACCAGCAGGTCGACACCCGGCTCGGTGATGCCGAGGTCCTGCATGAACATGGTGCGCTCGTCGCCGGACAGGCCGACCAGTTCGCTTTCGATCTTGCCGCTGATCCTGATCGAGGTGGCGCCAACCTTGGCGGCATGGGCCTCGACCGCGGCACTGTGCTTGTTGCCGCCGGCGCTGATGTCGCCCTCGCCGATATTGCAAACGAAGAGCATGGCCTTGGCGGTGATCAGGTGCAGGTCGGCGATGTGCACCAGTTGCTCCTCGCTCAGGCCGAGGGCGCGCACGGCCTTCAGTTCTTTGAAGCCAGCGACGACCAACTCCAGCGTGGGCACGCGGGCGAGGGCCTCCTTGTCGAGCTGCGAGCGCTTCTTGCAGCGGTCGAGGGCATTCTTCGCCGTCTCCTCGTCCTTGAGCAGCAGCTCGAGATCGATGATCTCGATGTCGCGCACCGGGTCGATCGAACCATCGACGTGGATGACGTCGGGGTCCTCGAAGCAGCGCACCACATGCAGCACGGCGTCAACGTTCTTGATCGCCGAGAGGAACTCGTTGCCCTTGCCCTCGCCCTTGCTGGCGCCCTTCACTAGGCCGGCGATGTCGACGATCTCAAGACGCTGCGGCACCACCTTGTTGGTCTTGGCGATGTCCTTGAGCACCCACAGTCGGGCGTCAGGCACGGTCACCAAGCCGGTGTTCGGCTCAATGGTGCAGAACGGATAGTTCGCCGCCTGAGCCGCCTGGGTCTGGGTCAGGGCGTTGAAAATGGTGCTCTTGCCGACGTTCGGCAGGCCGACGATACCGCAGTTGAGGGGCATAAGGGCGGGGACGGTAGCGGCCTCGCCGGGCAGGGCCAGCGCCCAGCCGCCTACGGCGCCGGCACCACCTGCACGCGGTCTACCAGCGGTTTGATGTCTTCGGGTCCGATGCGCGCAATCTCGACCCGGCAGGCGTTGGCAGCGCCGGCGGCGGCGGCCCAGGCGAGCGAGCGGGGAATGTCCCAGCCGCTCACCCGGCCATGGGCATAGCCGGCCAGCCAGCAGTCGCCGGAACCGATCGGATTGACCTCCGACACCTCTGGCGGCACGACCCGCCAGCGGCCTTCGGGGGCACGCACGGTGACCTGGCCAGCGCCGTCGGTGAGATGCAGTTCACGGGCCGACAGCCAGGCCTGCGGGTCGCCGGCGTACTCCTGCTTGTTCGGCTTGGCCAGGGCCGGCGGATTGGCTCCGGCCAGGGCGGCAAACATCGGCCTGCCGTAGCTGTCGATCCAGCACGGCACGCCGGCGGCGGCGGCGGCATCGGCCAGCCGGCGGTAGACGTCCTCGAGTCCGAGATCCGGCACCGAGCCACTGATGATGCACAGATCGGCACCGTGCAGAGCCGACGCCACAGCGGCGACGAAGCGCTCCCGCTCGTCGGTCATGACGCGGAACCCCTCCTCGATGCAGGCGACGGTGCCGGCCTGCTGTTCGGCGATCTGAAAGCCGAGACGCAGGCGCGCGCTGGTGCGCACCAATTCGGGCCTGACGCCATCGGCAGCGATCAGCCGGACCAGTTCGTCGGCCTCGTGCCCGCCACCCAGGCAGACGGCGGTGCAGGTGTGGCCATGCCGAGCCAGCACCCGAGCGACGTTCACGCCCTTGCCGCCGGCCACCCGAGTGATGGCAGTGGTACGCGAAACGGTGCCGTGACGCCAAGGGATCTCGGCAATGTGGTCGAGCAGCGGATTGGCGGTGACGGTGACGATATTGCCCATGGCCCTAGTATAACCTGCCGCTTAAGGAATTCATGCATTCTTGACCCGCCGGCCGAGCATGCGTCCGATGCGCAAGACCTTGGTTGGCGGCACTGTCCTCATTGGCGACCGTCTGGTCCCCAACGCCACCGTCAGCTTCGATGGCGATCGCATCGGCGCGGTCGGGCATTCGGTGGGCAGTTCGTCACAGATCGACGCGCGGGGGCTGCTCATCCTGCCGGGCATCATCGACCTGCACGCCGACGCCATCGAACGGGCCCTGGAACCGCGCCACGGCGTCCGCCTGTCGTTGCCGACGGCGCTGGCCGAGCACGACGGTTGGCTGCTGGCCAACGGCATCACCACCTGTTTCATCTCCCTAACCGACGGATTTGAGCCCGGTCTGCGCAGCCGCGACCTGATTCGCAGCGTCGTCGCCGCCCTGCAGGATCCGGCCATCCGGTTGTCGGCTCGTACCCCGCTGCATCTCCGCCGCGAAATCTGCGCACCGGGCGATCCCGACGAACTGGTCGCCTGGCTGGCGGCCGGCCGCCTCGGACTGCTATCGATCAACGACCACCTGCCCGCCGAGGGGGACGCGGCGGCTCAGACCCGCTTCGTCATGAGCGTGCGCCGCCGGCTCAACGGCGGCGGCGCCAACCTCGAGGCCCTGGTCGATGAGGCACGCCAGCGCCGGACCTCCGGCCTGGCTCTGCGCGACCGACTGTGCACCGCCGCCCGGGCCCACGCCGTGCCGCTAGCCTCGCACGACGACACCACGCCAGAGCAGGCCGAGGCCAGCGCCGCCCGCGGTATCACGATCAGCGAGTTCCCCTACAACCTGGAGACCGCCCAGCGGGCCAGGCAACTCGGCTGCCGGGTGCTGATGGGCGCACCCAACGCGCTGCGCGGCGCCAGCCATCTTGGCCTGCTTTCGGCCAGCGACGCCATCGCTGCCGGGGCCTGCGATGCGCTATGCAGCGACTACCATCATCCCAGCCTGTTCCATGCCCCCTTCGCCCTGGCCGAGCGCGGCGTCTGTGAGCTGGCGACGGCATGGAACCTAGTCTCGCGCGGACCGGCCAATGCCGCCGGCCTGAGCGATCGCGGCCGCATCGCCGCCAATGCCGTGGCAGATCTGGTGCTGGTCGAGCGTGGCGCGCATCCGCGCGTACGCAGTGTGTGGATCGCCGGCCGCGAGGTCGCGCGCTTCGCGTGAATCTACATACCACAGTGGGTTCGCGGTTCGCGGTGCGCAGTTGGACCATCGATTTCGGAACATTTTGGGCTTACACTTGATCCCCCGTTTGGTGAACCCCGTAAGCACACAACACGTGTCGCTACTACCGCGAACCGCGAACTGTGACTTCTACGGGGAATCGACAGGACCGCGGGCTTCAGCCCGCGATCGAGGTCTGAAGTCCACGGTCCTGGCCGCCATAGCGGGCGATAGTGCCCGCCACATCATCCAGTTCAGGCAGGCGGGCAGCCATCGTCGCGTGGTCCCAGTCCCACCAGGCGATGGCCAGCAGAGCGGCGCAGGTGGCGTCGTCGAATCGCCGACGTAGCGGCCGGGCTGGTGTGCCAACGACGATGGTGTAGGGCGCGACGTCCTTGGTTACCACCGCCCCGGCGCCGACCACAGCACCGGTGCCGATCTCGACCCCGGCCATGATGATGGCGCCATGCCCGATCCACACGTCGTGGCCGATGCGGCAACGCTGTTTCGCGCGCCAGGCGAAGAAGGCGGCATCGTCGGCGCCGAATCCGTATTGGGCGCGACGGTAGGTACAGTGGTGCTGAGTCACCCGGCTCATCGGATGGTCGCCGGGATTGATCCGCGTCGCGGCGGCGATCGAGGTGAATTTCCCTATGTCGGTCGACCTGATGTCACTGTCGCCGGCGACATAGCTGTAGTCGTCGAGCGTGCTGTCGACCAGCCTGGTCCCTGGCATCAACTCGCTCCAGCGGCCGAGCCGGCTACCGCGCACGGTGCAGCCCGGGCGAATGCAGGGCAGCTCGGACAGGATATCGGTCCGCCACAGACCCGGACCCTCGGGGAAGCGGATCTCAGACATCATGTACCTCGCCATCCTGGGCCGGCAAGACGCCGGCCGGCAGCGCGCCACCTCCGTCGAGCCAGGTCTGCATGCCGTGGCCAATATGAAGGAGCAGGCTGCGCTTGGCCCCAGCCACCGCGATCGCGGCCAGGCTGGCGGTGACGTCTCCATGGCCCTTGAGCGGCGCGCGCTCGACGCCGGGGGCGAAGGTGGTGTCGAGGCACAGCAGGTCACAGGGATGCGCCGCCAGCCATTCCAGGGTGCGCGCCGGAATGCCGTAGGTGTCGGTCAGCCAGGCCAGCCGATGGCCATCGGACTCGATCACCCAGCCATGCACCGGGATGGGATGGTTGAGCGGCACGGCCGTGCACACCGCACTGCCGACGCGCACGCTGGCGAACGGTTTGACTGTCTTCACGTCCGCCGGTTTGGGGAAGATGTCGATACCAGGCGTGCCGACGACATCGATCGACAAGCCATCGTCCGGTCCATAGGCGCGATTGGTGAATTCCTCGCGCTTTCCTGCGTGATCGGCGTGATAGTGGGTCAGCAGCAGGGTATCGCACACCTGTGCGCCGCTGCCGGTATCGATGGCGATACGCTTGCCGTCGGCCTCGACCAGAGCGCAGGAATTTGCGCGCGACGGACCCGTGCCGGCCCGGGCGCGGACACAGGCGCAGGCCGGGTCGCTACAGTCCGCGCGTGGCATGCCCGAAGCGTCGCCGCTGCCGAGGATGGTCAGACGCATGCCGGCCGATCGACCGTGTCGAGCACCTTGCGTCCGGCGACCAGCACGGCCTCGACCCGGCCGTCCCGCACCAGCAGCAGATCGGCACGCTGGTCGGCGGCGATGGCGCCACGGTCGAGCAGACCGGCGGCGCGGGCCGGCGCGAGCGAGGCCAGGCCGACCGCCGTTGGCAGGTCGAGCGGGCTGATCGCGGGCAGGCGCAGCACCGCCGCCAACAGCGAGGGCGGATGGTAATCGGCGCACAGTCCGGTGCACGCCCCCGCAAGGATGACGTCGAGGGCGCGGACGTTGCCGCTGGCGCTCTTGCCGCGCAGCACGTTGGGCGAACCGAACAGCGTCACCATACCGGCGGCGACGGCGGCGCGCGCCGCCTCCAGGCCGATGGGGAACTCGCTGATCGTCACGCCCAGGACGGCCATCTCCGCGACCTTCGCTGGCGTATCGTCATCATGGCTGGCCAGGGCGATGCCCTGCTCACGCGCCAGGACGGCGAGTCGGGCCATGCGTGCCGGAGCCAGCTGGCGCGACGTGATCTTGCCGGCGCCGATGTGCTTAGCCTCGTCTTCGGAGACGTGATAGGTGCGGGTCATGTAGCCGACATAGGCCGCGAGATCACTGAACTGGCCCTGGCCCGGCGAGTGGTCCATGAATGACAGCAGTTCGATCTGGCGGTCGCGCAGCAGGCCGGCAACCGGCTCTTCGCTGCCGTCGTCAGTGACCTCAAAGCGGGCGTGGACCTTGTGGTCGACCAGGCCGCGGAAGCCGCGTACCTCGCGCACCACCGCGTCGGCGACGCGCGGATCGCGCACCCCCCACTCGCCACCGGCAAAGCTGATGGCGTGATAGATGGTGGTGATGCCGGCGTTGAGATTGCGACGGTCGCTGTTGACCAGGGCGAAACCGTGGTCGAAGGCGACCTTGGGCCGCGGCTCGACCTCCTTCTCCAGGGCGTCGCAGTGCAGGTCGATAAGACCGGGCAGACACAGCGCGCCACCCCCCTCCAGCTCGCGGTCGAAGGCCGGGGCGACCGGGCAGAGGGCGGCGATGCGGCCGTCCTCGATCAGCAGGGAGCCGTCGCGGACGACCTCGGTCGGCGTGACGATGTCGATGGCAGTGATCAGGCGGCGCATGTCAGCTCCGTGGGGCGTTTGAGTTCGACCACGGTGTCGGCCAGGGCAGCGACCAGTTCGGGATCGTGGAAGATGGCGAGGATGGCGACCCCAGCGGTCTTGGCGGCGCGGATCGCGGCGACCACCAGGTCGGCAGAGCGCTGGTCGAGGCTGGCGGTCGGCTCATCGAGCATGAGCAGCCGCGGCCGGTGCACGAGACCGCGCGCCAGATTGACCCGCTGGCGCTCGCCGCCGCTGAAGGTCGCCGGCGGTACGTCCCACAGCCGCTCGGGCAGGTCGAGCTCGCGCAGCCGCTCGCGCGCCGCATCGCGGGCCGCCTCGCGCGCCACGCCCAGGGCGGTCAGCGGCGCCGCAACCACGTCGACGGTCGGCTGACGCGGCAGGCAGTGGAGAAACTGGGTGACATAGGCGATGTCGCGACGGCGGGCGCGCAGCGCCGCGTGCTCGTCGCAGGTCGCCAGATCAAGGTCTGTCTCGCCATGCAGCACAATGCTGCCGGCCTGCGGCAGGTAGGTGCGAAACACGCACTTCAGCACCGAACTCTTGCCGGCCCCGCTCGGCCCGATCAGCGCAGTCAGCTGCCCTGCCGCGACCGTGAACGAGGCATCATGGGCGCTGGGGATGCGCTTGCCCTGATGATGCAGGGTGAAGGACTTCGACAGTCCTGACACGGTCAGGACTGTGGTTTCGGATTTCGGGTTTCGGGTTTCGGGTTTCGAAGTCATGAGAATCCTTGTAGCATTCCTGAGTCGAAATCCCCGGTTCGCCCAAAGATTTTCCCGAGGAGTGCGTGGGGTGCGGGGCGAAGCCCTGCAGCAACAGCCGAACAGCCCGGCTGAGCCGACCATGAACCCTTGATTCCGGTTTCGCCGGGCTGCGTGGCTACGCCGCTGCCCGTTACCTTTGCCCCGAAACCCGAAACCCGAAACCCGAAACTCATAGCGCGCTCATCACCAGCTGCTGGGTGTACGGATGTTGTGGATCCTCAAGGATCTGATCGGTCAGTCCCGACTCGACGACGCGGCCGTGGCGCAGGACGATGGTGCGGCCGGCGAGCAGACGGACGACGCCGAGGTCGTGCGTGACCACGATCATAGCGACGCCCAGCTCACGCTGGATCTCAAGAATGAGGTCGAGGATGCGCGCCTGCACCGAGAGGTCTAGGCCGGTGGTCACCTCGTCGAGGAAGAGCAGCTCGGGACTGGGTGCCAGGGCGCGCGCGATCTGCAGGCGCTGCTGCATGCCGCCGCTGAACTGGCCGGGCTGATGGTCGATGCGGCCGCGCGGCACCTCGGTGCGATCAAGCAGGCCGAGGGCCGTCTCACGGATCACCGCGAAGCGCCGTTCGCCGCTGCACAGCAGCCGCTCGGCGATGTTGCCGCCAGCGCTGACCCCGAAGTTGAGGCCAAGGTGCGGGTTCTGGTGCACCATGCCGAAACGCGTGTCGCGCAGGCGGCGGATCTCGGCCTCGTCGATCCCGGTAAGATCATGGCTGCGCCCGTCGCTCTCGCGAAATCGAGCCGTGCCGGCGCTGGCGCGGTCGTCGAGGTGCAGCAGTTTGACCACGCTGCTTTTGCCGCTGCCGCTCTCGCCCATGACGCCAAGGATCTCGCCCGGCCACAGCTCAAAACCGATGTCGGCGACCGCCACGACACTGCCGCACGACGGGCAGACGTTGCGGCCCTGCGCATCCCCGGTCAGGCGGACACAGTCTGGGCAGCCGCGGCCGTGGAGGCGGGTCAGGCCCGACACGGAAAGGACAGGGGTCTCATGCACCATCGGGATACCCCAGGTTCTCGGAACAGCGGTCCTGATCGTTGCATTGCCAGCGCGAGGGCTGGCCGGTGATCGGGATCTCGTCGAGGTAGGTGTCGCCGGCACCGCAGCGCTGGCAGGTGCGGCGGACGCCAGCGGCGTCGCGGAAGCGCTCGACCTCGAAGGGCACGTCGTCGAAGGCCAGCGGCACCACGTCGGTGAACGGCGGCACGGCGTAGAGCTTCTTCTCGCGCCCGGCGCCGAAGAGATGCGGCACCTCGCTGCGGTGCAGCTTGGGCAGGTCCCAGCGTGGAATCGGCGATGGATCGATGACGTAGCGACCATCGACTCGTGCCGGATAGCGGTTGCTGATCGACACCTCACGGAAACGTACCACATCCTCGTAGAGCTTGACCCACAGTCGGGCGTAGTCGCCATGCGCATGGCTGCGCCGGCGCTTGGCTTCACTCGGCTCGACAATCTGCAGCGGATCGGGATAGGGCACCTGGTAGACCATGATCTGGCCGCGCACCAACGTGCGTTCCGGCACACGGTGGCGGGTCTGGATCACAGTCGCCTCGGCAGTGCGCGTCACGGTCGACAACTCGGGGCACGAAGCCGTAATGAAACGACGCAGATTGACGGCGTTGACCGAATCATCGGCGCCCTGGTCGATGACCTTGAGACGGTCGTCGGGGGTGGCGATGGCCAAACTGATCTGCATGCCGCCGGTGCCGAAGCCGCGTCCGATCGGCATCTCGCGGCTGGCATAGGGCACCTGGTAGCCGGGCACGGCCAGGGCCTTGAGCAGCCCGCGGCGGATCTCGCGCACCGCGAATGCGTCAAGAAATCCGAAGCGAGTTTCGGGTTTCGGGTTTCGGGTTTCGGAAAGCGGCATCAGGCGTCCCCTTGCAGCTTGGCGGTGCTGGAGCGGATGTTTTCCAGATCGCTCTGGAAGGTGACGTAGTGCGGCAGCTTGTAATGACTGCAGAAGCCCATCGCCTCGATGCCGTCGACGTGGCAGACGACGAACTCGGGGTCCTCGGCGGGATGGCGCACGCCGCGCTCGTCGCCGGAGAGCATGGCGCGGTCGCACATGGCGATGGCTATGGCCTTGACCTCGTTGTGGCCGAAACAGCCGCCGTAGCCGAGTAGGATGCGCGGCGGCCCCTCGCCCGGACCGCCGCCGTGGGTGGCGACGATCTCGCACTCGGTCACCAGCACCTCGCCGGCTTCGACCGGCTCGTCAGTCAGCGGATGCGGCAGCATCACCGGCAGATAGCCGACGCGCAGTTCGGCGACGGTCGGATGCAGGTAGCCGTAGCCACGCATGGTGGTGTAGGCCATGGTCAGCACGCCGCCGGTCTCACCGCGGGTGAGATGGGCGAGGCGGGCGGGACGCGGGATGGGGAAGGCGATCGGCGCGCGGGTGATGTCGACTGCCGGCTGGGCCGCGCCGACCTCGTGCAGCAGGCCCTCGGCGCGCAGGCCGTCGACCACCTTGGGGAAGTCGGTCGCCTCGGGTGCAATGCCGGGGATGGCGGCGGCCGCGGCCCGGAAAGCCGCCGGGTCCTCGTCGAGCAGCTCCAGGCGGAACAGGCGCTGCAGATAGTCGGTGCTGGGTCCAAGGCGCTGCCCGCCAGGGATCTCCTTGAATGCCGAGCTGATGCGCCGGATCAGCCGCATCGAGCTGCCGAGGTGCGCAGCGCTCTCGCCCAGGCGTGGCAGGTTGCTGCGGTGGGCGCGCAGGATGAAGGCCGCCTCCAGCGGATCGCCCTGTGCCTGTTTGATCGCCAGCGCCGCTAGGCGCGGATCGTAGAGGCCACCTTCGCCCATCACCCGATCGACCAGCAGGCGGAGCTGATGCCGGATGGCATCGACCGCCAGCGGGGCGCCGGCGTCGGCGCCCGGTTCGGCACCGCCGGCACGCAGCACATCGAGGCTGCGGATGGCCTCGGCAATGGCGGCTTCGCCGCCGCGGACTGCGACGTATCCCATGTCAGAGCTCCACTGTGGTGGTTCGGGGCAGGCAGGCGACGCGACGTGCATCGCAAAGGACGAGATCAACCCCGAGCGGCGATGCGCACCACGCGGCGCGCGACGTCCACCAGCGCGGATCGATGCCGAGCACCCGCAGTTCGCCGCTGCCGTCGATGCCCGGCCCTCCTAGGCGCAAAGCGCGGCCCTCGCCGACCGCCTGGCAGTCAAGCACCACAGTGGCGCCGGCCTCTGGTGCGAGCAGGGAACCGCGGCAGGGCGACAGACCGGCGGGATCGCGGGTGCCATCGGCGAGCACGAAGGCGGCCTCACCGATCGACGCGGCCCGGGCGCCAAGCCGCGAACGGTCGCCGTCATCGCACAGCCCATGCGCATCGTGCAGGGTGGTGGCCGCGTCGCACAGTCCGGCGAGCACGGCGACCCGCGCCCGTGACCCCCCGCACCAGGCTGACAGATCGACGATGGTGCCAGG
>JBBREK010000013.1:0-33412 GCA_038203025.1 Planctomycetota bacterium | reverse complement strand
GCGCTTGGTGCGCCTGGAGCGCGGTGAAGCTCTCGATCGTGCGGCGCGGATCGGCCAGCAGGGCCAGCACGCCAGGCAGGGTCAGGCGCAAGTGCAGGCCATCGCTGGCGCGGCCACCGATGAGCGGTTCGATCAGCAGGTGGCCGGGTGAAATCTGGTCAGGCGTCTGCATGGTCATCCTCACGCTCCTTGTCCTCTCGTCGCAGGCCGAGGCGGTCGTATTGCAATGATAATTCACAATAACGTAACCGGAGACGATGCTTGTCTACTTCCATCTTGGGACTCTCGTCGGCCGGGACATCGCGTAGCATCCAAGCAGGGACGGTGAGCGCAGAGATGCGCTTGCCGAAAGGCCCGGGCACCGGCACCGCAAACTCAATACGCCGGTCACCATCACCAAGGCGCGTGGAGATGCGGCGATCCAGGTCACCGGAGGGGAAGCGGGTGTCGGGGTGGTCGAAGGGGAGATCCCACCGCGAGCGGCTACCGTTGGCTTGCTGGCGGTGCTGGATGCCGATGGCGGCCTGTTGATTGGCGTGCTTGATCCAGCGTTCATCCAACTCGCGCCAGAGCTTCAGGGCTGTCGGGTGGGTCGCCGCCTCGACCAGCGGTCGGTTGTCGGCGGGGATGCGAAATGGCCCGTGGTGACGCAGGGTGTCCCAAGTGGCGGCAATGATGCTCAGATCCTCATAGACCGAGCCCAGACCGTGGCGCAGTCGCGGGCGGCCACGCGGGTCCAGCAAATCGGCAGGTTCTTGATCGGGAATCAGCACCACGCACCGAGGCGCAGTGAAGCCGGCCGAACGGTCGTTGCGACGATGGCGGTGCAGACGGCCGATGCGCTGCAGGAGCACGTCCATCGGGCAGAGATCCGTGATGAGCAGATCGGCATCGAGATCGAGCGACTGTTGGACGGTTTGGGTCGCGCAGCAGACCAAGCCACCACGGCGGTCAGCATGCTTGCCAAAAAAGGTTTCGATGCCGCGATCCAAATGTTCGCGGTCCTCGCGGGCAAAGCGGGCATGATGAGCGGCCGGAACGAGGTTGCCATCCGCCGCCGGAACGCGCCATAGCAGCGAGCCACCGTCCTGTCGTTCCAGTTCCAACTGCACCGCCAAACAGCCGGTGACGGTATTGCGCAGCACTAGCACCCGAGCACCTGTTCGGGCAGCGTCCAGGGCGAGCCGGGCGATTTCGGAGGCATCGTCTAGGTAGACCCGTTGTTCCATGGTGACGGGCGGCTTGTGCGCCAGGGCAGGAACCATCGTGGTCCCCTGCCCAGCGACGCTCAGGAGCGGATAGGGTTGGGCGCTGGCTTGGGCTAGGTCGGGGACTGCTGCCCGACGGCCACCCAAGAGGGTTGCAGCAGCGGCGCTGCCGAGGGTCGCTGACAACAGCAGGGCATGGCCACCCGCCAGACGGTGGCGCTCCAGGACCTCGCTTAGGAGGGCGCCCATGTAGGTGTCCGAGGCATGGACCTCGTCCACCACGAGCAGATGCCGGAGCAGGCAGGCGGCGCGCAAGTGGCTGTGGTCGACCGCCAGGGCCGAGAGCAGGACTTGGTCGATGGTGCCAACCACCACCGTGCCGGCGAGAAAGCGCTTGGGATGCTCAGCCGCCCAACGTTGCGGATCGCGCTGTTGGTCTGGCCAGAGCACTTGGAACCCCGGCAGGCGCTTGCCGTCCTCCTCACTGACTCTGAGATAGCCAGGCACCGCGCAGACGACCCCAGGTCGACCCAGACCGGGCCACAGACGAGCGACCATGTCGGTCACCCGTTGCTGGATTTGGAGGGCCGCCGTGCGGGTAGGCAGGGCAAAATAGAGCCCGTCAACACAACCAGCGTGGAACAGTTTCGCGAAGTGGAGTAAGGCCGCTTCGGTCTTGCCAGCACCGGTCTCGTCCTCGACTAATGTGAGCGAGCCGAGTTGCGTTGGCAACGCTAGTTCGGCCACGGCCTGCTGCATGGGACGCGGTGCATAACCGCTGTCGCAGAGATCCGTGAAGGTTGGCGCGTGGTCGAGGCCGCTATGGGCCAGAGCGGCATCCAGGCCGATGCCATGTACGGCACGTTCGGCCGCAGCCAACGCGAGTGGCCAGCGATCAGATCCATCACCGTAATCAAAAAACGAGCGGTCTGATCCCAGCCAGTCTGCCAACTGCACCAGCCCGGCAAAACTATGCGCAAAGGCTGGTTTTTCTGGCAACAGCACGCCAGGCATCGAAGCCTGAGGGAACCAGCGTTTCGTCGCCGCACTCAGGTTCGCCACCTCAGCCATCGGATTGCAGTCACCATCGGTTTGCCAAAGAGATACGCGCAGGCCTCCTTTCTTTGAAGGCTCAGCCGGGCGACCGTGATGCGAGATACTGGCCAGCACCAGCCCACAGACCGTCGACGGATCAGCGCCCCAGCGTATGAGGGCAACCAGATCAAGGGCCACGAGGAAGTCTTTGCGCAGTGGGCACGCAGTTTCTAGCAAATCGATGGCTTCTGCCACATGCCCAGCCCAGCGGGTCTGGTCGGCGTTTCGTTTTGCCTGAAACCCCCGATTACACTTCCCTATGTCATGCAGGCCCGTCAGCACCCCCAGGCGCGCCACCTGTATTGCGTCGAGAACTTCCAATCCACCCAGGCGCGCCAGTCGGCGGTTGAGGAGGGTCGGCGAAAAGCCGTCGCTGCGCCAGCCCAACAGCGCCACCAAGCAGGCTGCGACATCAGCGCAGTGATCGACGAGAGGGTGCCAGGCGATCACCGGCGAAGTGCGGTCACCGGGAATCTGGTGTTGCAGCTTTCCCCAGCAATCGGCTGGGCCGGGAGCGTTCAGCATGTCGGTTTTGCGTTTGATTGAGGGTTGGTTGTCGCGGGCGTTCGGGCTAGACAGTCATGCATAGTCGTTAGTGACCTTAGCGAGCCTCGGCCACCATGCACGCAACTGAGACGGCGCGCAGATTGCCAGCGGCAGTTCCACCCGTGCAACCAAGATGCAACGACGTCTGACCATAAACAACTTCGCCATGGTGTGTCTAGCGACAATTAGATTGGCCGGTCGCCGACAATTAGGATGGCCGGTTTTTGCAGTCCGTATTTCGGACGGCGAAGACAAACTCCCGCCGATTCTCCCGTCGGGGAAATTCGGCGGGAGTTGGCAAGCGAAGCGCAGGCAATCAAGGACAGGCACCGGCTTCCCTAAGGAAGTAGGCAATAAAGGACACCCGCATTTTTTCTATCGAAGAAAGTAGTAGAGGAGTAGAGGAGTACAGGACACCCGTTTTTTGTCGAAGTAGCCCATTGGTGGACTTTCGCACTTACCTCGTGGCGTTTCACCGTGATATTTGATGGAAAGTCGTTTTCCCAGAGTCTCAATGGCGCTGTTCACTGACCATGAAAAACGAAAATGTCCGATTTCACTGGGCATTTCACGAATGTCGCTCTTGAAAAAGTGCGAAAGTCCACCATTGCCACACGTTGGATTGAAGCCGGCGCCCCCTCGGCAACCCCGGGCGGGCCACCAGGGGTGACGGGCGGGCAGGCTGCCCGCGCTCCCAGGAAGCGGACTACGGAACTCGTGGACAGGCACCTCACGGCAAACGTAGAGCAAAGACTTACGTCAGTCGCCTCTCGACGCCCATCGTTTCATCTGGTATCGGTCCAGGGATTCGGACCGATCCTTCTCACGAAGCCATGCGCCTGGACGGCGCCGCCAGCTCCGTCTCCATGCCCAGGTCGCCCTGCTGCCGCATCCAGGCATCCAGCGCCTCCGCCAGCCGCTGGTGGATCGCGACCATTTGTGGATCGTCGACGCGGTTGTCGAATTCTCCTGGATCAGCCTGGAGATCATAGATCTCAACCGGCGGCCGATGCAGGTAGCGCCGGACCAGGGCGGCGGCGCGCGAATCGCCGGCGTGCGCTGCCGCCACCCACTCGGGCCAATAGTGATTCTCATGCACGCTGGCGGTGGCAGCGGTGAGGACGTTAGCGTAGGTGGCGTGGTGGCCGAGATTGCGGATCAGTTTCCACCGTCCGTCGCAGACCGAACGCACCGGGTACGGTCCGCTGGCAATGGCTCCGAGTTGGGTCTGCACGCCGTAGACCAGCGAGCGGTGCACCTGGGACTGGCCGAGCAGGACGGGCAGGGCGCTGCGACCGTCAAGAACGCCGCCGTTGTCCGTGGCACCGGCCGCGGCCAGCAGGGTTGGCAGAATATCGACATGCTGGGTTAAGGCCGTGGTGACCGTGCCCGCGTGGATCCGGCCCGGCCAGCGGGCGATGCAGGGAACCCGCAGTCCCGGTTGGTAGCACGTCCACTTGCCACCGGGAAATTGCGCTCCGTGGTCGGAGGTGTAGATGACCAGCGCGTCCTCCGCTCGGCCGGAGGTCTCTAGGGCCGCCAGATGCCCACCGACCACCGTGTCGAGCCGTGCGACCGCTCCGTAGTAGCGGGCCAGCGCATCGCGTGTCGCCGGCGTGTCGAGCAGGTTCGACGGCAGCGCCACCGTATCCGGGCTCCGGCAGCCAACGGGCAGCGGCCCCCATGGCGCGTGCGGCTCGGCGGTGGCGATCACGAGGCAGCGCGGCCGGGTGTCGGCATCGCGGGCAAGAAACCCAGCGACGTCAGCGACTTCCTCGAAGGGGAATACCGTCCTCGGGCCGATGTGCCATTTGCCATGCAGGCCGATGCGGTAGCCGAGTCCGCCGAGGTGATGCACCATGCTGCGCGTGCCAGCGTGGGCGTGACTATGGTTGGGATAGCCGCCGTTGCGCACCGGATAGATCCCGGTGTACAGCGCCATGCGTCCCGGTGCGCACATCGGTGACGGGGTGCTATGTCCGTCCAGACGCAAACCTTCCGACGCGAGGCGGTCGAGGTGCGGTGTTCGCACATCGGCATTGCCGCAGGCGCCGAGGTCGTCCCAGCGGTGGTCGTCGGAGACAATGAGCAGAATGTCGGGACGCATGTCGTGTTCCTGGTGATCAACGGCAGGGATCGGCATCGAGGGCGCCTTCGAGCGCAGCCAATGCCGCTGGCGCCGCCGCCGACAGATCGCGGCATTCGCTCGGATCCGTCGCCAGATCGAAGACTTGGCGACGACCGTCGGCGTGGCGCACCAGCTTCAGTCGGCCGTCAGTGATCGCCTCCCAGGCGCCCAGCTCCATGATCTGGTGCGGACGGTGCGCGGCATCGGCCGCCGCCCCCGCCCCTGCATCGTGCAGGATAGGCAGCAGCGAGCGACCGTGCCAGGATGCCGGCGGATCGACTCCGCCAAGGGCGGTCAGGGTCGGGGCGAGATCGCATAGCTCGACCAGCGCGTCGCTGCGGCCGGTGCGCACCTGCGGTCCGGCGACGATCAACGGTACGCGCACCGCCGCGTCATAGGCGACGCTCTTACCGAAACGCCCGTGGTCGCCGAGCATCTCGCCGTGATCGCTGGAGAAGATCACGATGGTGTCGTCGAGTTCGCCGCGCCGCTCGATCGCATCGAGGATGCGTCCGCACCACTCGTCGATGCCCTCCATCATCGCGGCGTAGTTGCGGCGGATGCGCTGATGATCGCGGTCGTCGGCGGCGGGATCGACCGGCGGCGGGAAGGCGACCCCGTCATAGCGGCGGGCCAGCTCGGCGGGCGGATCGAAGGGCTCGTGCGGACCGGGGAAGTTGACCCACAGACACCATGGCGCCCCGGTGGGCAGATCGGTCAACAGGGTCAGGGCCTGTTCACCGCAGACATCGTCGGTGTAAAGCCGGCGCGGCAGCGTGTGCTCGGAAACCTGCTGCTTGAGCAGAGTGCCGTACTCTACATCGCGTCCGGCCTGACGCAGCAGGCTGCCATACAGGCAGGGGGTTCCACGCTGCAGCTTGCTACCGGCATCGTGCTTGCCCGCGTGCTCGCGGGCCTCAGTGAAGCCGAGCCGACCGAGCTGCTGCACCCAGCCGGTGTCGCTCCACGCTTTATCGCCTTTGTGGATGTCGTTTTTGCCGCAGGTGGCGACGCGGTAGCCGGCGGTGCGCAGGGCCTGCCAGCAATTGGGCAGGCGCGGGTCGAGGTTGACCGTGTTGTCGCGCACGCCGCAGGCACGGAAGCGCAGACCCGAACTCAGGCACGAGCGTGACGGCGCGCACAGCGGGCTGTTGGTGCGGCACTGGTCGAAGCGCAGGCCGCGCGCTGCCAGCCGGTCGAGGTTGGGCGTGCGCACCGGCAGACCCAGGGCGCCGAACCACTCGGTGCGCCACTGGTCGGGGAAGAGGAAGAGGATGTTGGGTTGGCTCATGTCGCATCTCCGAAAGCATTGACCAGGCGGGCGGCGGCGGCGACCAGCGCGACGGCCGGCACCTCGGATTCGGCGACGGCGGCGAGCGGTGCGCCGATACCGAGAACAGCGAGTAGCTCGTCGCCGCGTCGCACCGGCACGGCGATGCGCAGCAGGCCGCGCGTCCCGACCCGATCGATGATCCGGCCGTCGCGCTCGAACGCGCGACGCATCGCCGTCAGCCGCGTTGCGCCGGCGCCATCGGTGCGCGCCAGGGCACGCTGGCGAGTTCGCTCATCAAAGCAGGCGAAGGCGGCACCACCCCACGGCCCACGCGACAGGTCCTCGATCGTGCTGCCGGCCGGGCGCAGGGCGATGCCCTCCTCGGCGGTCTCGCTGAGTACGACCTGTAGGACGGCGCCGCGCGGCAGGGCGAGCAGCACGCTGACACCCAGCGCGCGCCCCAACTCGCGCACGATGGGCAGTCCGGCGTCGCGCAGGCGCTCGGCCTGCGCCACTGGTCCGGCCAGGGCTCGCACCCGTGCCGCCGGCCGCCAGCCGGCCTCGCCGGCCCGTTCGATCCAGCCGGCCTCGTGCAGGGCCGCCAACATGCGTGCCAGGCTGGCCCGCGGTAAATCGAGCCGGGCCTGCAGGTCGCTGAAGGCGACCGGCGCATCAGCCTGGGCAAGCAGCTCCAGCAGATGCAGGCCGCGGGTCAGGGCGGGGACGTCGGGCATGGCTCTGTAGTATCATATTTTAGACCATTGTCTAGCTAGTGGGACTTGTGAGACAGCCCCAGACGACGATAGCCGGCTGGGCCAAGGCCACGTGCCGAGCGGAACGCCTTGGAGACATGGAAGTCGTCGCCTTGGCCGCTTCAGGCGCAGCGCGGCAGCTGAACGGGAGCGATGATCGGCACGGAGTCCCGAGGCGGCAGGGCGGCATTCACCCGCAGGATGTCAGTCGCGTCGACGATGCCCCCCTGGGCACGCAGACTGGCCTGCAGCTCGGCTGCCGGCAGCGCGCGCGGGGTGCAGCCGCGGGCGATGGACAGCGCCGATGCGGTACCCGCAGCCTGACCAAGGATGCCGCACTGCGGCATCACCCGCATGCTCCCGAGCGCCTCGTGGGTCAGGCTGACGCAGCGGCCAGCCGTGGTCAGGTTCTCGATGCCGCGGGGCAGCTGGATGCGCCAGGGGATCTGGTACTTGAAACCCTGGCGGGGACGCATCGCCCGCTGGTCCATGCCAGCCCCCTTGGTGTTGTGGATGTCGATGAAGAACGAGCCGTAGCCAACCGTGTCAGGAAATTCACGCTCGACGAGCAGGTCGTCCTTGGTCAGGACGTAGTCGCCGAGAATGCGCCGACTCTCGCGCAGCCCGACGGTATTCGGGGTCGACAGCAGGTGGCACCGCTCGAGTCCGGGCACATAGGCGCGGTACACACGCACCGTCTCCTCGGCCTGCCGGCGACCTTCGATCGTCGCAGCGGTGAGGTCTTCCGCCTTGGTGGTGTCGACACCGGTGATGTGCGTGAAATTCACCCCGATCTGATCCGGACGGGTCGGCGTCCACCACCAGCCCATGATCACGCTCTGGAAGGGTCGCATATCGCCAGCCTCCTGCGCCCGCTTCCATGTCCGGGTCAGTTTCCAGTCGTCGCCCTGGGTGCGTTGGTATGCGCGGACCCGCTCCATGTCGACGCCACCGAGTTGAAACATCAGCGTCACCGGCTGGCACAAACCCTCGGCATTACCCTGTTCCCACGGGCATCCGGCGCTGGCCGCCGCATCGCCGTCCCCGCTGCAGTCAACCATGCGTCGCGCCAGGATGACTTGGCGTCCGCCCTTGTTCTGCACCACCGCTCCCACCGCCACCCCATTCTCGACCAGGGTGCGGACGAAGAAGGTGTGGTAGAGGATGCGCACGCCGCTCTCCTCGGCCATACGCTCAAGGACGATCTTCATGCCTTCGACCTCGAATTCGCAGTTGCGCCGGTCGAAGGTACCGTATCCGGCCTTGGCGACACGCTCGGCGACCTCGTAGGGGATGCCGCCAACGACCAGTTCGTCGGTGCCCCACTGCGGGTTACCGAAGGAGGAGAACAGGCAGATGTGCCCATGACCGGCGGCTGTGGATACGCCGCCGAGGCAGTTGAACTGCTCGATCACCAGCGTCTTCGCGCCGAGACGTGCGGCGGAGAAGGCTGCGGCGACGCCGGCTGGTCCGCCGCCGACGACGAGCACGTCGACTTCGGCGCAGACCGGCAGTTCCTCGGCGGGATGGGAGTAGGTGCGCATGGGTGCCTCCATGACCCGAACATAGGGAGACCAATGCCGGCGGGGATGGCCAGGGCTGTCCTTCAACCAGCCGGAACTAACCTCTCCGCCCATGGCCGACATCCATCTGGCCCGCTGCCGCCGCGAAGTGGTCTTCCGCTTCCCCGACGCTGCTGGTGACCTGACCCCCTTCTACATCAGCACGGCACAGCGCACCGGCGACTTCCACGTCCGCCGCTCTGCGCGTCCGGACAACTCCAGTCTGGCCCTGGTCACGGCCGGTCGCGGCTGGTTCGCCAGCAGCGGGGCTCCGGTCGCACTTGCCCCCGGTATGGTCTACGTCTCGTCGGCCGGTTCCCCGATGGAGGTGCGTTGCGACCCGCGGGAGCCCCTCACCGTGCGCCTCCTGGCGATCCGCGGCCCAGGCTTTCCGCAGCTGCTGACCCAGGAGCTGGGCGCCCGCGACGGCGCCTGGCGGATCGGCAACCCCGACGAATGCCTGCGCCTGCTCGACCTGCTGCGCGACGAGGCACGGGCCGCCAAGCCGCACGCGGCCGGCATCGCCGTCGCCCTGGTCCGCGCCCTGGTCCTGACCGTGCGCCGCGGCCTGGCCAGCGCCGCCACCGCGCATGGCTCCCACACCACCTATCTCAGAGCCCGCAACGAACTGATGCGGGAATCGAACGGACCGGTGCGCCTGGCCGCCGTCGCCGCCCGCCTGCGCATCACCCCCATGCACCTCAACCGCGTGTTCCGCGCCCACGCCGGCACAACGCCGGCCGCGTGGCAGCGTAACCATCGGCTGGACCTCGCCGCCGAGCGCCTGTGCAACTCGGATGCCGCAATCGGCCGCATCGCCGCTGAGCTTGGCTGGAACGACCCGTACGCCTTCTCGCGCGCCTTTCGCCGTCGACACGGCGCACCGCCGTCGCATTGGCGACGCTTGGGCGCACCTGCCTGACCGCACTCCCACGCCGAAGCCCGCGCTCGGAAGTTGGCCTCGTTGCGGTTGATCGCCAGCGAAGCTAACGAGCCAGCCCCAGACGACGATAACCGGCCGGGCCAAGACCACGCGCCGAGCGGAACGCCTTGGAGAAATGGAAGCGGTCGCCATAGCCGAGGCGGATGGCGATCTCCGCTATCGGGGTCTGCCCATGCGCCAACTGATCACAGGCCGCATCGATGCGCCGGCTGCCGATCCAGGCTCGCGGCGACTGCCCGCATAGCTGGTGGAAGCGCCGGTTGAGGCTGCGTTCCGCCCAGCCCAGCCGTTGCGCCAGAGCCGTGGTGCCGGGCCAGCCGCCGGGATGGCGTGCAAACGGCGCGAGAGCTGCGGACAACAGGCTGAGATCTGCATCGCGGCCGGGCTCGGCGAGCGGCAGCTGGCACAGGGTGGTCGCAACCAACGCGCTGGCCACTCGCTCGATCAGATGCTGTGGCGGGGCCGCAATCAGGATCTGGTCGATGGCGCTGCGGAACCAGCGATCGACGGGCAGTTCCACCACACCTGGCGGTAATCGCCAGCCCGGAGAGTCGAAGGCTGCGTGGATGAAGAAGTGGTCGGCGGAAGCGGTGGAACTGCGGCGATGCGGCGTCTCCGGCAGGATCGCCAGCAGCCGGTCGGGGCGCAGAGCGATGCGCCGGCCCTCATGGACGACACCGCCACCGGCCGTCCGGTTCCAGTAGATACGCAGGAACGGATCACAGGCCGCGTTCTGGTCCCGGGATTCCCAGAGCATGCCCGGCCGCCAGCCGGCCAGCAGCAGGCGCATCGGCGGCACCTGCAGATCACGGTGGATCCACCAGTCCTGGGAGAGCTGCAGGACCATGGCAGGAACATACACATGAAGGCCGCACGATCCATTGGTCGGAGATCCACCGACGGCTATCCTCAGGCCATGCGCCTAACCCTTCCTACTCTGGCCGCCCTCGCCTGCTGCATCCTGCCTGCCGCCGAACCGGCCTGGACCTGGACCGAGACCCCCTTCCCGGCCGATGCCGGCCTGAGCGTCAAGGATCTCGGAGCGGTCGGCGACGGGGTCACTGACGATACGGCTGCCTTCCAGAAGGCCTTCACCAACGATCCCAAGGCGATGCTGATCATCGTCCCCGCCGGCACCTACCTGCTCAGCGACACCATCAAATGGGGTCCAGGACAGAAGCGTCAGGTACTGCAGGGTGCGGGCGCCGGCACGACCATCCTGCGCCTCAAGGACCACGCCCCGGGATTCGACGACGTCAAGAAGCCGAAGTCGGTGCTGTGGACCGGCAGGGAACCGGCGCAGCGTTTCCGCAACGGCATCCGCAACATCTGCCTCGATACCGGCACGGGCAATCCCGGAGCCATCGGTGTGCAGTTCATCTCCAACAACCAAGGCGGCATGCACCAGGTGCTGATCCGCGCAGGCGACGACGGCGGCGCGATCGGGCTCGACCTAGCCTATACCAAAGAACAGGGCCCTTGCCTGATCCACGAGGTGGCGGTGCGCGGCTTCGCCGTCGGCGTCGCAGCCAAGGGCGGCGTCGACTCGATCACCTTCGAAGGCCTCGACCTCGAAGGCCAGCGTACCTGCGGCATCCGCAACGAGGGCCAGGTGATCAGCCTGCGGCAGCTAGCCAGCCGCAACGCCGTTCCCGTGCTGCTCAACCTCGGGGAGGCCAGTCTCGCTACCGTGATCGAGTCGGACTTACGGGGCCAGGGCGCGGCCAAGGACATTGCCGCGATCAGCAATGCGGCCGGGGGCCTATTCCTGCGCGGCGTCAAGACGCCAGGGTATGCCCGGGCGGCCGACAACAGTGCCGGCACCAAGCTGCCGGCGGAGGGACCGACGGTCGCAGAATTCAGTTCGCACGAGGTCCTCGGCCTCTTCCCCGGCGGGCGCACCTCGTTGAACCTGCCCGTGCTGGAGACACCGCGCATTCCCTGGGACCCGGTCGCGGCATGGGTGCCCGTAACCCGCTACAAGCCACAAGCCAAGGAACTGCAGGATCTCGCCACCGGCCGCCCCGTGACGGTCGAGGACTGGGCCCCGGCCCTGCAGGAGGCCATCGATGCCGGCGCCAGCACCATCTACTTCCCGCGTCGAAGCGGCGAGTACGCGGTGATCGGCAAGGTCTTCCTGCGCAACCACGTGCAGCGGGTGATCGGCTGCGAGAACACCCTCCTCCGCGTCCTGCCCGAGGACAAGGACGCGACCAAGGTGAAGGCCGCCCTGGAGGCCGACGCCGATAGTGAGCCGGCTGGTCACGGCTGTCGGTTCGGTGATGAGGGACGCCCCATCTTCGTCTGTGAGGACGGCGATGCACCAGCCGTGGCGGTGGAGCGCTTCGACGCCTGGTACTCGCAGATCCGCTGGGAGCAGCGCTCGACCAAGCGCAGCCTGCTGGTCTCCAGCCTATCGTTCTTCGACGGCGAGGCCTTCCCCGGCACCGCCCCGACCTTCTGCGAGGACGTGCGCGTGCGCGACGTGCGCGTCGGCGCCGGCGCCAGCTTCTACGCAAGGCAGATGAACCCCGAGGGCTGGCAGGAACCGCGCACTCAGAACCACGGCGGCCTGTTCTGGGTCCTCGGCCTGAAGACCGAGGGCGACGCGACCATCCATCTGGTCGACCAGGGCGGCCGCAGCGAGATCGTCGGATGCTTCGTCTATGCCAACAAGAACACCATCCCGGTGAAGCAGATGTTCATCATCCGCGACGCCAAGATGAGCTTCACCGTCGGCGAATCGGTGATGCGCCAAGCCCCCTTTGACCCGGTCGAGGAGACCCGCGGCGGCGAGACGCGCCGGCTGCTCAAGGGTCAGGCCCCGCTGCGCGGCAAGGGCGGCAGTCTGATCACGCTCTACGTCGCCAAATGAACCACTCACCTCCATCAGGAACCGCCATGCTCCGCCCCCTCCTCCTCGCCTCCCTCGTCCTTGCCACCGCATCGGCCGCCGAATTCCGTCTGCCGAAGAAGTGGATCGGCAGCGAGGACGGCAAGGCCACCGGCAACCCGGCCCAGGTCGACGGCAAAGACCGCTGGCGGCTCGACGGCCAGATGGCCGGCGATCAGCTGGCTGCGGCCTCGTGGGCCCCGCTGGCCTGGAAGGCGGACAAGACGCGCTGGAACGGCACGCAGGGCGGCGGCGCATTCTACTGGAGCGACGGCGATCTGATGCTGCGCATGGGTGGTGGCGACGAGAAGGCGCCGTCTGCGGCAGCCATAGTCTTCCTCGTGCCGGTCGCCGGCCCCTACACCCTGAGCACCAACGCCAGTGGCAAGCCGTGGGAGAAGGCCGTCCTGCCCGCCACCCTGCTGGTGCTGAAGCGCAGCAAGGGGTCCGACAAGCTGGAAAAAGTCGGCGAACCGCCTCTGGCCGGGGAGAGCGCTGCGGTCAGTGTCACCGCCAATCTGGCCGAGGGGGATGAACTGGTGCTCACCGCCGGACCGCTCGGCAAGAAGAACCAGTTCAACCTCCGCCTCGACGCGCTCGCCATCACCGGCCCCTGACCCAATCCCATGGCCACGAACCTGCTCCTGATCGTGGCCGAGGAGCTACGTGCCGACACGCTGTCCTGCCACGGCAACGCGTTCTGCCAGACCCCGGCGATCGATGCGCTGGCTGGCCGCGGCTGCCGTCTTGGTGGGCATTTCACCGTGCACGGAAAATGCGTCCCCTCGCGGGTCGGCCTGATCACTGCCACGCATCCGTCCGCCCTCGGTTGCCGGGATCTCACCACCTATCCCGGCCCCGAGTACGACGACAACGCCTTCGCCGCCTTGCGGCGCCATGGCTACCGCACCGCCCTGATCGGCAAGAATCATGTCCTGCCGACAGAGCGCCTGCCGGCGGCCTTCGACGCGGTGCCACCGCCCGGTCCGACCTTCCAGAGCTACACGGTCGAGGACATCAACGCCCTGCCGGCATCGCGTCGGGCCCTGCTGCAGGGACGCATCGACCAGCCGGCCACCGCCACCCGCGACTGGATCAGCGTCGACCAGCTCGGCACATTCATCGACGACTGTGCCGGCACCCCCTTCGCCGCCTGGCTGAACTTCGAGAATGCCCATCCGCCGTATGCCGCGCCAGAGCCCTACTGGTCGTCGATCGATCCGGCGACGGTCCCGCCACCGCGACGCTGCCGCTTCGACGACAAGCCGGCATACATGGAACTGCTGCATCACAGCTGGCAGTGCGACAAGCTGAACGACTCGGAACTGATCGCGATCAAGACAGCCTATCATGCCCAGGTGCGCATGGTCGATGCGATGATGGCCCGGGTGCAGGCGCTGCTCGCGGCGCGCAACCTGCTTGACGACACGCTGGTCGTGTTCACCGCCGATCACGGCGACTGGGCCGGCGAATTCGGCCTGGTCGAGAAATGGGACACCGCCTTCCACGACGACCTGATGCACATCCCGTGCATCCTCGCCGGTCCGGGCGTGCCGGCCGGGAGCAGACCGGCCGGCCTGAGTGAGAACATCGATCTCATGCCTACGGTCTTCGACCTGCTCGGCCTGCCGCGCTGGGAGCGGGCCCAACATGGCCGCAGCCTCGCGGCCCAGGTCCGCGGCGGGACGTCGGCCATGCGCGAGGAGGTCTTCGCCCAGGGCGGCATCGAATCCGGCTCGCTCACCCGTCTGACCCCGCTGTCGAACAGCAGCCTCTACTGGGGCAAGCACGCCTGCCTGCACGCCGATCCCACGACCCTGGCCAGCGCCCGCATGCTGCGCACTGCCGAAGCCAAGCTGGTGGTGCGCGAGGCCGGGCGGAATGAACTCTACGTCCTGATCGACGACCCTGGTGAATGCCTCAACCGATGGGACGACCCGGCCTGCCGGGAGCTGAAGCTCACGCTGCTGGAACGGCTGCTGCACGCAAGCATGGACGCCTGCCCGCGGCTGCCCGCCGTCCCGCGTGCGGGGGTCACGGCTTAAGCCGAGAAATCGCAGTTCGCAGTTCGTGGTTCGCGGTTGTAGCGACACGTGTTGTGTGTGTTGATGGGGTTCACCAAACGGGTGACCAAGCGTAAACCCAATATAGTTCGTAATTGACGGTCCAACCGCGAACCGCGAACCCACTGCGGCATTAAGATTAAGCCGGGATCAAGCCCACCCGACGCATTGCGCGACCAACTGGTCCAGTCCCGCACTGGTCCCGCTGCGCACATAGCAGCCGCTGCATGCGCAGCCCAAGGCCAGACGCTGTTCGGCGGGCAGTGCCAGCATCAGGCCGAGACCGTAGCCGGCGTTGAAGCGGTCGCCGGCGCCGGTGAGCTTCACCGGCGCGTCGGTGTAGGGCCCGGAGACTACAGCCTTGCCGGCAACACCGGCGCAGGCGGCATGGCGCAGCGCATGGATCACCACTTCGCTGACACCGATGGCACCGCGTAGTCGCTCGGCGAGACCGACCATGCTGTCATCATCCCCGCCGCCCGGCAGATCCAGCAGGCGCGCCAGGACGTTGGCCTCATTGAGGTTCACGCCCAGCGAGGCATGGCCGACTGCCGTCAGGCGCGGCAGCACCGCCAGCATGGCGCGGATGTCCGCAGGGCTGCGGCAGGTGGGATCGACCAGATCGAGGAGGAAGGCGGGTCGCTGCGTCAGGCGGCTGAACACCCGCTCGGCCAGCAGGCTCCACACCGCGGTCATGTGTGGATACAGCGTCCAGTTGGTCAGGGCGATCAGTCCAGCGCGGGCACAGGCCGCCGGATAGGCGCCGACGCACAGTGCCTGCGCGGCGAGCTCGCCATCGATCGCCGCCAGCTGCGCGACGGCGGAAAGCATCAGCTTGCCATCGCCGAACTCGAGGGCGAGGGTGCGGCCGTAGACCTCGCCAAGCGGATGTACCGCAGCGAAGCGCGCCAGCATCGGGGCGAAGACCGGATGGGCCGGTGCACCGACAGTGGCGAACAACTCGACCCGGGTGCCGAGGGCGGCCAAGCCGTCGCCGAGATTGACCGCGCAACCGCCAGGATCCTGGCGATGGACGACGATCTCGCGCAGACTGCTGCGCCCGGCCGCCGCCGCCGCCCAGGCGGCGAAGTCGGCGATGCCGCGCAGCGGGGTGAAGGCGTCGACCCCACGGCGCTCGCCCACCACCTGAATCATCTCATCGATGAAACCATCGAAGCCGGTGACGGCGGTGAGGCCGGCAATCTCTCCTCTGCGGGCCGCCAGGACGGTCGCAAGCTCGCGGTAGATACTCAAGGGATACGGACAATAGCGGGATCAGTGAAAATGTCGGCCTCGTCGCGCGAGCGGGTCGAGAACTCGCTGACCACCGCGCCCTGCGGCCCAGCGGTGAACCAGTGTTTCACGTTGGGGCCGAGCGTCGCCTGGTCACCCGGCCTGAGAGGCACGGTGCGAAAGACGCTGACGCTGTCGCGCTTGTCGGCCGGCAGACGCGCCAGGGCCGCGGTTTTTATTGGCTCCTCAGCTTCGCCGGCCAGGTGCAGCCAGACTTCGCCGCTGCGCACGCGGAAGGTCTCCTCCTTGCCGGGGTCGCCGTCGACCGGGGGATGACGGTGCTCGGGACAGGTTTGGCCCGGCGTCATCATCAGCTCCTTGGCGCAGCAGCGCTTGGTGTTGACGTAGACGTGGATGGCGAGGCCAAACTCGGCGAAGCGGCCGAGGCCAAAGTCGGCGATCTCCAGGGCGGCGGCCTCGTCGTCGCGCAGATCCAGGCCGGCGGCGCGCATCTGCGCGGCGGCGAAAGCGCGGGCTCCGGCGTAGGCGAGCTGTTTGGCGGTGGCGGTCATGATCGGATCCTCGGGGGTCAGCTGGGCAGCGGCGGTCAGACGCGCCAGCGGGGGCAGGGCGTTCCACTCGGCGGCACGTGGTTCGTCGGCGGCGGCGGTGTAGCGGCAGGCGTCGGCGATGGCGCGGGCGATGGCACCGATGCCGACCCCCTGCGCCAGGCACAGCCGGGCGGCGCCGACCAGGCGGTCGTCGACGGCCAGCTTGCGCCAGGGATCGCGGGCGACGCGGGCCACCGGATCGGCCAGGACGCGGTTGCGGTAGCGCTCCAGCAGATCATCGGTGATGGCCAGGCAGTCGGCGCGGGCGCTGCCGCCGTGCTTGCGGCCGAGTGCCTCGGCCACCGCCGCGGCGACGGCGCGTACCTGCGCCACCAGGGCGGCATCAGTCATGCAGTCGGGGATGGTGGCATGGCCACGCAGATGGCCGCCATAGGCCAGGCAGGCGTGGGTGAGATTGTGCAGATACAGCTTCTGCGCGAGGACGAGGTCGAAATCGTCCTTGGCCACCAGGCCCGGCACGGAGGGCACCTGCCCGCGGAAGGCGGCGCGCTCGACTGGCAGCTTGGCGTAGGCCTCGACGCGGATGTCGAGCGGATCCTCGCCCGGCGCCGGCGGCGGGATCATGCGCCCGATCGAGGTGCGCACACAGCCGAGCCGCTGGTCCAGCGTCGGATCGGCCGCGAGCACGGCCGCACGCAACTGCACGTGCGCCTGCGCCCCGTTCTCGCACACCAGCACGTCGAGTGGCCCGGCGCGCCGCGCCAGCCCGGCGGCGATCGGCGCGCCGAGTCGCGGCAGCACGTTTAGTCCAACGGCGGTGGCCACGAGATCACAGCCGGCGACGGCGGCAGCGACCGCCTCGACATCCCGGCCGTCAACCACCTGCACTCCACGCACCTCCTGCGCCTGCTCGCCGGCATTGCCTACCACGCGCACGCTGTAACCGCCGCGGCGGCGCAGCCCTTCGACCAAGGCTGGGGCGACCTCGACGAAGATGACCGTCCAGCCGGCGGCGGCGAAGGTGGGGGCAATGAAGCCGCGGCCGATATTACCGGCACCGAACTGAACCAGGGTTGGCATGCCCGGCATGGTGAAGCCGCCCGGCCGCCATGCCATGCCCACCGGAGCGGTGGACATGCCTGATGAGCGTTTGCTCATGGGCTTCGCCCCTACGACCTTGCAGGCCTATTCCACCGCGTCGCAATGACCCGACGGGATTGGCACGCGACGTGCAAACAGATCGGCCACCGCATGCGCGATCCGACCCGTTTCCTACTCGTCCTGCTGGCGCTGCTCAGCGTCCTGGCCGGCGACAGCGTGTCGGCACGGCGTTCGATGGCGGTGCAGCCGACCACTATTTGCCAGGAGCTGCGCGCTGGCATCTGCCGCCGCCTGCCAGAGCAGAACCCGACCGCCAGCGTCCCGACAGATGCGTTGGCCATCACCCTCGACACCCCGCGCCTGCCCGGCAGCGCGGTCATCCGGCATCGTTCCCGTGGACCGCCGTCGGCCTGAGGCCGGCGACATCCCCCCACGCAGGAACTCCCATGACCCGATTCATCCTGACATCGGCCACCCTGGCCGCATGCCTCACCGCCGGCGTCCCGCTGGCCACCCCTTCACCTCTTCCCCTGCGCGCCGACCGCAGCAGTCGAACGGCCGAACTGTCCGATGACCATGCCGAACTGACGATCGGCGGACACCTCCTCGCCCTGCATGTCGCCGGATCCGTGACTGCGAACGCTGCGCTCGGCGTGTCGCTCATCCTCCAACCGGACCAGCCGATGCCCGACAGCATCCGGCTATGGGCTGGACGGAAGAACGGCTGGGGATCGCAGTCAGCTAGGGCCGAAGCCGTGCCCGGATGCAGCGGCCTGCTCGTCGCCACCGTTGCCATCCCCGATCCGTTGCCCCCACTGGCAAGACTGTGGGTCTCCGTCGAACCCAACGTTGGACGTCCCATGCGAGGGTCTGTGCCCTTGACAAGCGTGTAACAACGCAACAGCCCCTCGCGACGCGAGGGGCTGTTGCCTGTTTCGACCGATGCGGTCAGAGATGCGTCAGAACGTCTCTTTCGCAGCCAGATCCCACGACTGCAGGATCTGGATGTAATTGCCACGCTCGTACAGCTTGGGGTCCGGGCAGCGCGAGAGGTTGAGGCTGCCGCGCATCTGCGACAGGCTCTCGTACTCGTGCGCCGCCAGCCAGTCGGCCAGACGCAGCCGCAGTTCGCGGATCGCACCGGGGCCGCTCTTGATGATGCGCGACACCACCTGCACGCAGTGGGCGCCGCACATGACCGCCTTGACCGCCTCGATCTCGCTGTGCACGCCACCGGTGGCGGCCAGGCTCAGCTTGCGCTGGGCCGAGAGCACAGCCAACCAGTGCAGGCGCAGCAGGATCTCCGAGCGGTGGCTCGGGTAGGTGCGCTTGACCTCAAGGTTCTCAATGTCGATGTCGGGCTGGAAGAAGCGGTTGAAGACCACCAGGCCGTTGGCGCCGGCGCCCTCGATACGCTTGGCCAGGTTGGCGAAGCTGGTGAAGTACGGGCTGAGCTTCACCGCCAGCGGCACCTTCACCGCCTTGCGCACCGCTCCGACGATGGCGAGCAGACGGTCCTCGACCTGGGCGCCGGTCTCGTCGGGATCCATCGAGATCTCGTAGAGGTTCAGCTCCAGGGCGTCAGCGCCGGCCTGTTCGATCAGACGGGCATAGTCGGTCCAGCCGCCCGGCGTGACGCCGTTGAGCGAGGCGACCACCGGCACGCGCACGGCGTTCTTGATGCGCCGCAGTTGTTCCAGGTATTCATCGGTGCCGAGGCGGTAGTCGTCCGCGCTGGGCAGATAGCTGGTCGCCTCGGCGAAGCTTTCGGCGCCCTGCTCATGCGCGAGTGCGCTGGCCCGAGCTTCGGCGGTGATCTGCTCCTCGAACAGCGAGGGCATGGTAATCATCGGTGCGCCGGCATCTTCGAGTGCGCGGACGGCGCCGAGGTCGTTGACCACCGGCGAGGCGCCGGGGACGAACGGGTGAGCCAGCTTGAAGCCGAGATAGGTAGTTGAGAGATCCATGATGGTGATCCTAGTGCGTAAGGTTGTTGGTGGTTGCCATCATCACTCGTCGCCGCCCGAATTGGCAAGCGGCTTGGCAGCCGGCGCCTGGCGGTCGAGCGGGAAGCGGATCTCGGCGAGCTTCTGGTACAGGGCGACGCGCTGGGCGCTGTGCTCGACCTGCATCTCGGAGAGAACCTTGAAGCGCGCCGGATCCAGCTTCTCGACCATGCGGAAACGGGTCTCGTTGCGCATGTAGTCGAGCACCGGCGTCTTGCCGCCCTCGCTGTCGAGGACCAACGGCAGCTCGCCCTTCTCGGTACGGCGCGGGTCGAAGCGGTAGAGCGGCCAGACGCCGCTGCTTACTGCCAACTTCTGCTGTTCGAGGCCGTTGCGCAGATCATAGCCGTGCGCGATGCAGTGGCTGTAGGCGATGATGATCGCCGGACCGGGGTAGCTCTCGGCCTCCTGGAAGGCCTGCACGGTGTGGGCGTCCTTGGCGCCGAACGCCACCGAAGCGACGTAGGCGTGGCCGTAGGCCATGGCCATCAGGCCGAGATCCTTCTTGTGGATCTGCTTACCGGCGACCGCGAACTTCGCCGAGGCACCGATCGGCGTGGCCTTCGAGGCCTGACCGCCGGTGTTCGAGTAGACCTCGGTGTCCATGACCAGGATGCGCACCTTGCGCCGGTTGGCGAGGACGTGGTCGAGACCACCGTAGCCGATGTCGTAGGCCCAGCCGTCGCCACCGAAGATCCACACGCTCTTGTCGACCAGGTAGTCGGCCAGCACCAGCAGACGCTTGGACTCTTCTCCCTCCATCGACGACAGCTTGCGCTTCAGCTCCGTGACCCGACCGCGCTGGAGCGCGAATTCGGCCTCGCCGGTCTGGGTGCAGCTGAGAATCTGTGCCGCCAGCTCGCCGCCCACCTTGGGCGCCAGAGCCAGCAGTAGGATACGCGCCTGCTCGCTCAGGGCATCGACGCCCAGGCGCAGGCCAAGGCCGAACTCGGCGTTGTCCTCGAACAGGCTGTTGGCCCAAGCCGGTCCGCGACCGTCGCGGTTCTGCGCGTACGGGGTGGTCGGCAGGTTGCCGCCGTAGATCGACGAGCAGCCGGTAGCGTTGGCGATGATCGCGCGATCACCGAACAACTGGCTGACCAGCTTGACGTAGGGCGTCTCGCCGCAGCCGGCGCAGGCACCGCTGTATTCGAACAGCGGCTGCAGGAACTGGCTGGTCCGGACGTCGAACTTCGGGTACTTGGTTCGCTCCATCTCCTTGAGGTCGAGGAAGAACTTGTAGTTCTCACGCTCGGGTGCGAACAGGTCGATCGCCGGCGTCATGTCGAGCGCCTTGTGCTTGGGATTCGACTTGTCCTTGGCCGGGCAGACCACGGCACACAGACCACAGCCGGTGCAGTCCTCGGGGGCGACCTGGATGGTGAACTTCTGGCCCTTCAGCTCAGGCGCCTTGGCGTCCTGGCTCTTGTAGGTCGAGGGCGCCTTGGCCAGTTCGGCCGGGTCGAAGGCCTTGACGCGGATCGCCGCGTGCGGGCAGACGAAGACGCACTTGTTGCACTGGATGCAGATCGCGTTGTCCCACACCGGGATCTCGACGGCGATGCCGCGCTTCTCCCACTGGGTGGTCGCGGTCGGCCAGGTGCCGTCGATCGAGAACGCCGACACCGGCAGACTGTCGCCCTTGCCGGCGAGCATCACCGCCTGGACTTGCTTGGTGAACTCAGGCGCGTCGTCGGGGACGATGGGCAGCTGGCGGATCTTGGAGTCGGCCTTGGCTCCGTTGATCTCATGCAGGTTGGCCAGGGTCGCGTCAACCGCGGCCCAGTTCTTCTGCACCACATCGTCGCCACGCTTGCCGTAGGTCTTCTTGATCGCGTTCTTGATCTCGGCGATGGCCTCGTCACGCGGCAGGATCTTCGACAGGGCGAAGAAGCAGGTCTGCATGATGGTGTTGATGCGTCCGCCCATGCCGGTGGTCTTGGCCACCGAGAGGGCATCGATGGCATAGAGCTTCAGCTTCTTGGCCAGGACGGTCTGCTGGAACTCAATCGGCAGCTTGCCCCACACTGCATCCTGGGCGAAGGGCGAGTTGATCAGAACGGTGGCCTCCTCGGCCGCGTTGTCGAGCACGTCCATGCGCTCGACGAAGCGCCACTGGTGCACGGCGACGAAGCTGGCCTTGCCGATCAGGTACGGCGCGCGGATCGGGGTCTTGCCGAAGCGCAGGTGACTGACCGTGATCGACCCCGACTTCTTCGAGTCATAGACGAAGTAGCCCTGGCTGTGCATGCCGGGCATGTGGCCGATGATCTTGATCGAGTTCTTGTTCGCACCGACGGTGCCATCTGCACCCAGGCCGTAGAACAGCGCCTTGACCGTGTCGGTCGGCTCGACGTCGAGGTCGGGCAGCAGGGGCAGCGACAGCTTGGTGATGTCGTCGATGATGCCGACGGTGAAGCGGCGCTTCGGCTGGGGCTTGGCCAGTTCGTCGAACACGCTCTTGACCATCGCCGGAGTGAACTCCTTCGACGACAGGCCGTAGCGGCCGTTGAACGCCTGGATGCCCAGGCCAGCCTCGCTGATCGCCACCAGCATGTCCTGGAACAGCGGTTCGCCGTTGGCGCCCGGCTCCTTGGTGCGGTCGAGCACGGCCAGCTTCTTCACGCTCTTGGGCAGGGCGGCGAGAATCTGGGCGGTGGGGAAGGGGCGGTAGAGGCGCAGGGTCAGGACGCCAACCTTCTCGCCCTTCTTGGCGAGGAAGCGCGCGGTCTCGGCGGCGGTCTCGGCGCCGGAACCCATCAGCAGGATGACCTTGTCGGCATCGGGCGCGCCGACGTACTCGGCGATCTGGTAGGTGCGGCCACTGACCTTGGCGAACTGCGCCATGGTCTCGGCGACGATGCCGGGCACGGCATCGTGCCAGCGGTTGCAGGCCTCGCGGGCCTGGAAGAAGACGTCGGGGTTCTGCGCGGTGCCGCGGATCACCGGCTTGTCCGGGGTCAGGGCGCGGGCGCGGTGGGTGGCGACCATCTCGTCGGTGACCATCTCCTTGAGCTGCTCGTCCGACAGCGGCGTGATCTTGTTGACCTCGTGGCTGGTGCGGAAGCCGTCGAAGAAGTGCAGGAATGGCACCCGCGCCTTCAGCGTGGCAGCGTGCGCGATGGCGGCGAAGTCGTGCGCCTCCTGGACGTTCTGCGACGCCAGCATGGCGAAGCCAGTCATGCGGCAGCCCATCACGTCGCTGTGGTCGCCGAAGATCGAGAGGACGTGGGTGGCGACAGCACGGGCCGACACGTGCATGGTGAAGGCAGTCAGCTCACCGGCGATCTTGTACATGTTCGGGATCATCAGCAGCAGGCCCTGCGACGCCGTAAAGGTCGTCGCCAGCGCCCCGGCCTGCAGGGCGCCGTGCACCGCGCCGATGGCGCCGGCCTCGGACTGCATCTCCATGATGTCGGGCACCTGGCCCCACAGGTTCTTGCGGCCGCGCACCGACCACTCGTCGGCCCATTCGCCCATGTTGGACGACGGCGTGATGGGGTAGATCGCTGCCACCTCGGACAGCTTGTGGGCAACCATGGCGCAGGCCTCGTTGCCATCGACGGAAATCATGTGATCGCTCATGTCAGGGGTCCTTTTGTCGGGTCGGGGATGATAAGGGTCGGGGGTGAAGGCTCTAGTGGGTAGTTTCAGCGGTGTTTGCCGTGATCTTGATGCAGTCGGTGGGGCATCCGGCGATGGCGTCCGCAAGCCCCTCGGCGTTGGCCTCGGCAATGCCGGGCAGCAGCGGGCTACGCTCGGCGACGTTGTCCGAATCCATGCCGTCAACGCGCACCGCGCCGACGACGAGGCAGCCGTCGCCGGCATCGAGGGCGAAGACCTCGGGTGCGACATCGACGCAGGCCGAGCAGGCGATGCAACCGTCCTCGATCCAGATGGTGGTCATGCCGTTGCCCCTGTTCGTCGTTCGTCGTTCGTCGTTCCGCTGCACGCAGCGTCTCCAGCGCCCCAGGGAACGGACGCAGGACGCGCTCCAGCAGGCCCTGGACCTTGGCTATGGCGACGCCGTAGTTGGTGATCGGCACGCCCGCGGCGCGGCAGCGCAGGATGCGCGCCAGCACCTCGCGCCGGTTGGTGGTGCAGCTGCCGCAGTGGATGGCGAGGCGGAAGTCGGCGAGATCGGCGGGGAAGTCGTGGCCGCTATAAGTAGATATGCGGACCTCGAAGCCCAGATATTGGACCAGCCAACGCGGAATCTTCACCCGTCCGATGTCGTCGCCGATGGCGTGATGGGTGCAGCTCTCGGCGATCAGCACGCGGTCGCCCGGCCGCAGCGTGTCGATCGCCTGCGCTCCGGCGGTGAAGGCGTCGAGATCGCCCTTGTAGCGCGCGAACAGGATGGAGAAGGACGTCACCGGCACACCCTCGGGGACATCGGCGCAGACCTTGAGGAAGGCCTGCGAATCGGTGACCACCAGATCCGGCGGCCGGCCGAGGCGGGCGAGCGTCGTGGCCAGTTCGCGCTCCTTGACCACGATGGCGGTCTGGTCGCCGTCGAGCAGGTCGCGGATGGTCTGCACTTGCGGCAGGATGAGCCGGCCCTTCGGCGCCTCCTTGTCGATCGGCACCACCAGTACGCACAGACCGCCGGGCGGCAGCAGGTCGCTGACGATGGCCGGCGGATCGAGCCAGCCATCAGGCACCGCCGCAACCAGCGCTGCGCGCAGCAGATCCAGCCCGGCGCCGGTGACGGCGCTGGTCTCGACCACTGGCACGCCGACTGGCCGGGACCCAGGACGCACCCGGTCGCACTGGTTGAGGACGGCGATCACCGCTACCTTGGCCGAGCGGAACTCGGCGCACAGCGCGTCCTCGGTCGGGCCCCAGGCGTCGGCTGGTGCGACCACCACAGCGATGTCGGTACGATCCTTGATACGCAAGGTCTTCGCGACGCGCATGGCGCCGAGTTCGCCCTCGTCATCGAGTCCAGCCGTGTCGATGAGCAGCACCGGCCCGATCGGCAGCAATTCCATCGCCTTCTCCACCGGGTCGGTGGTCGTCCCCGCCACCGGCGAGACGATCGACACCTGCTGGCCGGTGAGGGCGTTGAGCAGCGAGCTCTTGCCGGCATTACGACGGCCGAAGACGGCGATGTGCAGGCGGCTGCCGCGGGGGGTTGTGTTCATGCGGCGACTCCGGGGGCAGCCGCCAGGGTTTCGGGTTTCGGGTTTCGGGTTTCGGGTTGGACGTTCGTGATCACGACGCACCGCCACGATCCGGGCTGTCTGTGCCCGAAACCCGAAACCCGAAACTCGAAACCCCATCTACCGAGCCGAGCCGCATGACCGCCGCCGGCGAGGTCAGCTCGTCGAACTGCTCGCCAGTGAGCAGACCGGCGTCGATCGCCAGATCGCGCACCGTGCGGCCGGTGGCCTGGGCCTGGCGGGCCAGTTCGCCAGCGCGGTGGTGGCCGAGCTTGCCGCTGATCGCGGTGGTCTGGGCGGTGATCGCCGTAGCGTTGGCAGCGCAGCGCGTGGCGTCGACTGAGATGCCATCGACGCAACGGGTGGCGAGGGAGATGCAGGCACGCGCGAGGGTGTCGATGCCGTAGAGCAGGCGGTCGGCGACCAGCGGCAGGTAGGGGTTGATCTCCAGGCAGCCACGGGCACAGGCTTGCAGGATGACCTGCTGGTCGCCCATCCACGACAGGCCGGCCTGCACCACCGACTCGGGGATGACCGGGTTGATCTTCCCCGGCATGATCGAGCTGCCCTCCTGCCGCGCCGGCAGGATCAGCTCGCCCAGGCCACCCTGCGGACCGCTGGCCAGCAGCCGCAGATCATCGGCCATCTTCACCAGGGTGACGGCGAGCGCGCCGAGGATGCCGGCAACCTCGGCGAAGGCGTCGGCGTTGGCAGTGCCGTCGATCAGGTTCTCGGCCCGGGCAAGCGGCAGGCCGGTGATGGCGCGCAGCTCGTCGGTGGCCCGGAAGACGTACTGGCGCGGTGCGCCCAGCGCGGTGCCGATGGCGGTGCCGCCGAGGTTGACCACACGCAGGCGTTCCTCGCACTTGCTGATCCGCCAGCGATCACGGCCGAGGGCGTCGGCCCAGGCGCCGAAGCGGCGGCCCATGGTCAGCAGCACCGCGTCCATCATCTCGGTGCGCCCGAGGCAGACGATGCCGGCGAACTCGCGCTCGCGCGCCTGACACGATTCCTGCAGCCGCACCACCGCATCCTCAAGCGCGTGCGTGCCGCGGATGGCGGCGATGCGGATGGCGCTGGGTACGGCGTCGTTGGTCGACTGATGAATGTTGATGTGGTCGTGCGGGCTGACCAGCGAGCGGTCGCCCGGCTGGCCGCCCATCAGCTGGCAGGCGCGGTTGGCGATCAGCTCGTTGACCACCATGTTGATCGAGGTGCCGGCGCCCCCTTGCAGGGCGTCGCAGCGCAGGGCCGCGTCCCAACGCCCTTCCATGACCTCGGAAGCGGCCTGCTCGATGGCCGCCAGGCGCACGGCGTCGAGCGTTCCGGCATGATGCGCGGCCCGCACCGCCGCCAGCTTTACCGCGCCCATGGCGCGCATCACCTCAGGGTGGACCGGACGTCCGGCGAGATCGAAGTTGGCGGCGGCGCGCGCGGCATGGATGCCCTGCAGCGAGTCAGCCGGGACGGCGACCTCGCCAAGCAAATCCTGCTCTACGCGCATCGCGTCGCTCATACGTACAGGTCCCTCGCGCCCTGATCACGGATCATCACCAAGCGCTCGCCGACCAGCTTCTTCACGCCGGCGTCGGCGATGCGCGTCACTTCATCGGCGATCATGCGCTCGCCACGCTCGCGCACCTCGGCGCTGGCGTGCTCACAGAGGTACTCCTGAAAGGTGGTCAGGGCGTTGGGCGTGCACAGCTTCTGGATGAAGCCGGGGATAGCGTACTCCATGAACACCTCGCCGGTGCGCCCGGTGCGGTAGCACGCGGTGCAGAAGGACGGGATGTAGCCGTTCTCGACCAGCTTGGAGACCATCTCGTCGAGGCTGCGCGTATCGCCGATTTCGAACTGGGATTTGTCGAGCTTCTGCTCGACCACGGTGGCGTCGCCCTGCTCGGAGTAGCCGCCGAGATCGATGTTGGTGCCGGCGTCGATCTGGCTGACGCCGAAGCCGAGCACGGTGTCGCGGATGTGCGCCGGTTCGCGGGCGGTGCAGATCATGCCGGTGTAGGGCACCGACAAGCGAAGGATGGCGACCAGGCGCAGGAACTCCTCGTCCTTGACCAGCCACTTCGGATCGAAGTTCACCCCCTGCGCCGGCTTCAGGCGCGGGAAGCTGATGGTGTGCGGACCGACGCCATGCCGGCGCATGAAGTACGCTGCATGGTGGACCAGACCCATGGCCTCGAACTTCCAGTCGTAGAGGCCGAACAGCGCGCCGATGCCAAGGTCGTCGATGCCCGCTTCGAAGGCCCGCGACAGGCCATCAAGGCGCCACATGTAGTCGCCCTTGCGCGTCTTCGGATTGTGCACCTGGGCATAGGTGGCGTGGTGGTAGGTCTCCTGGAAGATCTGGAAGGTGCCGATCTTGGCGTCCTTCACCACCTTGTAGCCAGCGATATCGAGCGGCGCGGCGTTGAGGTTGACCCGGCGGATGTCACCGGCGGCGTAGACCGCGCGCACGCTGTCGGCCATGAACTGCGCGTCGTAGTCGGGGTGCTCGCCAAACACCAGGATCAGCCGCTTGTGCCCCTTGCGCTCCAGCGCCGACACCTGCTTGACCACCATGTCGCGTTCGAGCTCGCGGCGGATCGCCTCCTCGTTGCTGGAGCGGAAGCCGCAGTAGGTGCAGTCATTGACGCAACGGTTGCCGATGTACAGCGGTGCGAACAGGACGATGCGGTTGCCGTACACCGTCTCCTTCAGCTTGCGCGCGGCGGCGAACATCTCCTGCTGCAGATCCTTGTCCTCACAGCCGAGCAGTACCGCGGTTTCGGCCGGGGCGAGCGGCTGCTTCTCAAGCGACTTGGCGATCAGCTCGCGCACCCAGGTTGCATCGGCGCCGCGTGACCGCTCCAACGTTGCCTCGATTGCGGCGTCGTCGATGAAGTCCTCTGCAGTCGGGGACGGTACCAGGGCCGGCAGCTTCGTCATGGCGTGATCCTACGAGGCGGTACGTCGATGCGTCTTGGGAGCCGCCCCAGGACCGGTTCCTATGCACCGGCCGACGCTGCTGATGCGCGCCGCGAGGCATGAGTGGCATTGCTCGGCCGTCTCGTTCACGCAGGCCTTGTCCGGGTAGATCTCGTACAGGGCGCGGTAGGCGGGCGGGGTCAGATTGGGCATGACGATGTTGGCGCCGGCCTTTAGGGCGTCCTCGCGGCCGGTATCCTTGTTCAGCGTCGCCACGGCGGTGGTAGCCGGGATGTTGGCGTCCGGCACCAACAATCGGGCCAAAGCGACCATCTTCAGCGCCACTAGGACCGTATTTGGTACCTGGAGACCGTGTTCAGCCGCGCTGTCGAAGTCGTGGGCCAGCGGCGTCGCCGGATGCGGTATGTATGGACCTATACCGATCATCTCGATGTCGAGGGTCTGGAAGGTGCGCAGGTCACCGACCAGGTCGTCCCAGGTCTGGCCGGGTAGGCCAACCATGACCCCGGTGCCGGCCTGGTAGCCGAGTTCCTGCAGGTCGCGCAACATCTGGATGCGGGGGACGTGGGTTTCGGCTTTCGGGTTTCGGGTTTCGGGTGGCGCCGGCGGATGGATACGGGCGTAGAGGACTGGATTCGAGGTTTCGAAGCGCAGCAGGTAGCGGTCAGCGCCGGCGGCACGCCAGGCGATCAGGTCCTCGCGACTGCGCTCGCCCAGCGACAGGGTCACCGCCAGGCCGGTCTCGGCCTTGATGGCGCGGACGATGTCGGCGATGAACGAGCGGGTCAGCAGCGGATCCTCACCGGCCTGCATCACCACCGTGCCGTACTCGAGTTCCTTGGCGCGGCGCGCGCATTCCAGGATCTCGGCGCGGCCCATGCGGTAGCGCTGCACGGTGTGGTTATGCACGCTGATGCCGCAGTAGGCGCAGGCCCGGGCGCAGGCGTTGCTGATCTCGATCAGGCCGCGCAGATGCACCGCGGGGCCGACGGTGGCGGCGCGGGCGGCGTCAGCCGCGGCGTACAGGCGCTCGAGCTGCCGGGGATCCTCCTCGGTCAACCAGGCGCGCAGGGCCGCGTCATCCATATCCGCCGCCACCGTCCGCATCTGCCCTCCTCGCATGGGGGTAGTTTAGTCGTCGCCGAACAACGCGCCAGGAATTACCGTCGAATTCGCCGAAGGATGCGCATGGCGACCGGAGCATGCGTCCGTCCCCATCGATGGGTGTCGGTCCAGGCCTTCCTGTCAGCCCTTGGCCGCGCTGGTCTTCAGGCGCGCCGCCGCCTGCTCGGCTTGGATCGCAGTCAGAGCGACGGTGTAGACGATGTCGTCGACCAGGCAGCCGCGCGACAGGTCGTTCACCGGCATGTCGAGACCCTGCATCATCGGGCCGATCGCCACTGCGTTGGCGCTGCGCTGCACCGCCTTGTAACTGACGTTGCCGGTGTTGAGGTCGGGGAAGATGAAGACCGTCGCCTGGCCGGCGACCTTGGACTTCGGCGCTTTGGACCTGGCCACGTCCATCATCACCGCCGCGTCGTACTGCAGCGGGCCGTCGATCAGCAGGTCGGGGCGGCGCTCCTGGGCGATCTTCGTCGCCAGGACGACCTTCTCGACATCGGCGCCGGTGCCGGACGAGCCGGTGCTATAGGACAGCATGGCAACACGGGCCGGGATGCCGAAGGCGATGGCGCTGTCGGCCGACTGGATGGCGATGTCGGCAAGCTGCTCGGCATCGGGATCAGGGTTGACCGCGCAGTCGGCGAAGACCACGACCTGATCGGGCAGGCACATGAAGAAGCACGACGAGGCCAGCTTCATGCCCGGCGCGCACTTGATGATCTGCAGGGCCGGACTGATGGTGTGGGCGGTCGTGTGCACGGCGCCGGAGACCAGGCCATCGGCCTTGCCCAGCTTGACCATCAGCGTGCCCGGCATGATGGTGTCAGCGAGGGCCTCGCGCGCCTGCGCCGGGGTCAGTCCCTTCTTCTTGCGGAACTCGCACAGCACCGGGATAAACTCGTCCATCAGCGAGCGGTGATCGATGATCTCCACCGAGCTGGGCAGCTTGACCCCGGCCTTCACCGCCGCCTCGCGCACCTCGTCAGGGATGCCAAGCAACACGCAGTTGGCGATGCCCTTCTCGTGGCAGATGGCGGCGGCCTTGAGGGTGCGCGGCTCGGTGCCCTCGGGCAGGACGATGCGCTTGTGGGCGGCGCGGGCGCGCTCGATCAGGGCGTAGCGGAAGGCGGGTGGCGACAGCCGTCGCTCGCGCTTGGCGCCAGCCAGCTGGTTAAGCCAGTCCTGGTCGAGGGCGTTGGCCACCGTCGACATGGTCGCCTGCAGCCGCTCGCGGTCGTCGACCGGGATCTCCAGCGTCGCCCGACCGATCGCCAGAGCGGTGTCGAAGGCGCCATCGGGCACGCGCAACACCGGCAGGTCGGTGCCCAGCGCAGGCCGACACAGCTTGAGGATACGCTCGTCGGTCTCGGTGCTGCCCGAGAGCAGCAGGCCGGCGAGCTTGACCCCGTCGATCGCCACCAGGCTGGCGGCCATGAGGATGTCATCGCGGCCGGCCGGCACGACCACCAGGGTCTCGGGACGGAACAGGTCGAGGGCGTGCGGCACGGTCATGCCGCACATGGCGACGTGGCGCACGCGCCGGCTGGCATCGCCGACCGAGAGGAACGAAGCGCCGATGGCATCGGAGATGTCGGCAATGCGCGGCAGGGCAAGGTCTTCGTCGGCGGGGACGAAGCCAACCAGGCGCAGGCCTTCAGCATTGGCCAGTTCGCGATAGCGGGCCTGCACCGGAGCCAGATCCTCGGTCTCCTCCTCACGATGCGGCTCATGCAGCAGGCCGCGGCCGGTGTCGCCGACGCGGTTGACCACCAAGGCGGCGGGGCGGTCGAGTCCGAAGCCGTTGGCGGCGATGTGGACGCCCTCGACCACCGTCGCCGGCGGCAGGCCGCCGGGCGCGCACACCAGCACGAGTTCGGCGTCGAGCGCCCTGGCCATCAGACTGTTGACCCGAGTGGCATGGACCATGCCGGCGTCGGGAACCATACCCTCGACCACCAGGACGTCGGCGTTCTTCGCCGCCTTCTGGCACAGCGCCACGACCTGCTCCATCAGGTCCTGGTCGCGGTTGTCGCCAAGCAGCTGGTCGGCGGTGATGCGGGCGATCGGTTCCGGCGGGTGCAGATGAGTGCCGGCCGCGACCAGCGAACGCGAACGATCGGCGCTGCCGTCGGCCGGCTGGGCAATCGGCTTGACGAAGGCTACCCGCACCCCCTTGCGCTCGAAAGCGTGCACCAGACCCAGGCAGACCGAGGTGAGGCCGACGCTGCGGCCGGCTGGAGCAACGAGGATGGTGGGCATGATGAGTTTCGGGTTTCGGGTTTCAGGTCTCGGGTTGCCAACCTCGCCATGCGGCGCGCAAATCCATCAGGAATCGCGACCCACCAGGCCCCGGGCCCCGAAACCCGAAACCCCAGCGCCTCAGCGCTGATACAGCGGACGCGGGGTGTAGTGGGTGTGCAGCAAGTGGTGGCTCTTCTCGGACAGGGGCTTGTCGAGGAACTCGGCATAGAGCTTCTGGATGTACGGGTTGTCGTGGCTGCAGCGCCACATGCCCGCAACGTCCTCCTGGTACAGGCCCTTGGCCCGGGCGATGCGCAACTCGTCGGTCACGCCGTAGGGCTGACCACCGCCACCGACGCAGCCGCCGGGGCAGGCCATCACCTCGATGAAGTGCCACGGCACCGGCTCACCCTTCTGCTTGGCCTCGCGGACCTTGTTGATCACGAACTCGACGTTGCCCAAACCGTGCGCGATCGCGACCTTGACCTGGTGGCCAGCGACCTCGAGCACGCCTTCCTTGATCCCCTTCAGCCCGCGGGTCATGGTGAAGTCCGGCCGCGGCGGGTTGACGCCGGTAATCAACTTCAGCGCGGTGCGGATCGCCGCCTCCATTACACCACCGGTGGCGCCGAAGATGGTGCCGGCGCCGGAGTAGGCGCCAAGCAGGTGGTCCGGCTGCTCCTCGGGGATCGTGTGCATGTCGATGCCCGCCTGCTTGATCATGCGCGCCAGTTCACGCGTGGTGATCGACACGTCGACATCCTGGTAGCCGGACGACTTCATGTCATCGCTGCGCTGAATTTCGTACTTCTTGGCCGTGCACGGCATGACCGAGACCATGTAGATCTTCTTGGCGTCGAGCTTGATCTTCTCGGCGTAGTAGGTCTTCGACAAGGCACCGACCATCGCGTGCGGGCTCTTGCAGGTCGAGAAGTGCGGGATCATGTCATGGTGGTACTTCTCCATGAAGTCGGTCCACGCCGGGCAGCAACTGGTGATCAGCGGCAGCTCGCCTTTGCCATGCGCGAAGCGCTCGACGAACTCGCTGGCCTCCTCCATGATGGTCAGGTCGGCGCCGAAGTTGGTGTCGAACACCGCCTCGAAGCCCATGCGGCGCAGGGCCGCGTAGAGCTTGCCGGTAAGGTTGGTGCCAGGCGCGAAGCCGAAGGCCTCGCCGATGGCAACGCGTACCGCCGGGGCGATCTGCACCACGCAGTGCAGTTCGGGATCAGCGAGCTTATCCCATACATCGGGAGCCTCGTCGAACTCGACGATCGCACCGGTCGGGCAGTGCGCGCTGCACTGCCCACACTTGACGCACGGGCTCTCGGCCAGGCTGATGTCGCCGGCCGGAGCGATGCGTGTCGAGATGCCACGCTCCATGAAGGTCAGCGCCCAGACATTCTGGTCCTGCTGGCAAACCTGGATGCAGCGGCCGCAGCTGATGCACTTGCGCGGGTCGAGGGTGACGGCGCGGGTCGATTCGTCGAGCGGCAGGTCGGGGACGATGCAATCGAGATCCGACTTCTCGATGTTGAAGTCGGCGCACATCGTCTGCAGTTCGCAGCTCTGGTTGCGCGCACAGGTGACGCACTCGTTGGGGTGCTTCGACATGATCATCTCGACGATACCACGCCGCACGTTGACGATCTCGGGATCGTGCGTGGTGATGTCCATGCCGTTCTCGAGCGGCGTGCAGCAGGCGCGCAGGGTCCGCCCGGTCGCCTTGATGCGCACGATGCAGATGCCGCAAGCGGCGGTGTGGTCGAGGTCCGGGTGCTTGCACAGCGCCGGGATCTTGACCGAGACCTGCTTGGCCGCGTCGAGAATGCTGGTGCCCTCGGCGACTTCGACCGGGAGTCCGTTGATGATGGCCTTGACCGTCATGGTCGGTTCCTTCGTTACGCTAAGGGTTACTTCGTGGCCGCGGGCTGGAGGCGCTCGGTCCACTCGGACTCGAAGTAGCGCAGGGCCGACAGCACCGGGTTCGGCGTGGTCTGGCCCAGGGCGCACAACGATCCGCGCTGCATGGTCAGGGCGATGCGGCGGATCTTGGCGATGTCCGCCACCGTACCCTTGCGATCGACAATCTTGTCGATCGTACGCAGCATCTGGGTGCCGCCGATGCGGCAGGGCGCGCACTTGCCGCAGCTCTCGTCGACCGAGAACTCGAGGTAGAAGCGCGAGAGATCAACCGTGTTGTCGTTCTCGTCCATGACGATCATGCCGCCCGAGCCCATGATCGAGCCGAGCTTCTGCAGATCCTCGTAGGTGATCGGCGTGTCGAGCAGGTTGGCCGGGATCAGGCCGCCGGAAGGACCGCCGGTCTGCACCGCCTTGACCGGCTTGCCGGTGGTGGTGCCGCCGCAGATGTCCATGACCACCTGGCGCAGGGTCGTGCCCATGGGGATCTCGATCAGCCCGGGGAACTTCACCTTGCCGGTGACCGCGAACACCTTGGTGCCCTTGCTGCGGCCGACACCAATGGCGCCGAACCAGCTGCCGCCGCGCAGGACGATCTGCGCGATGTTGGCCAGGGTCTCGACGTTGTTGACCATCGAGGGCTGGT
>JBBREK010000012.1:0-33474 GCA_038203025.1 Planctomycetota bacterium | reverse complement strand
CTGGTGGAAAGCCGCATCAGTTCGAGCCGTTGCTCAGGAGTGCAGGTCAGAACCAGGGCGACACGTGGCATAGGCTGTCTCCTGCCCGCGAGGGGCTGGCGTCAGACTATACACTAGTCAATTAATGCAATTAGACACTAGTTACCACAGGCGTTCGTTGCAGGCTGTTCGCGAGTCGCGAAGCTTCGGCATGCTTCGCATCCTGCCGCTCCTGTTGATTTGCCTGCTCGCCACCGCCAGTGAATCCTCGGCCTGGCCAATGCGCTGGCGCACTTGGTGCGACGCTGACGCCGGCATCGCCTTCCGCCATCCCTACCTGTGGTTGCCCCGGCAGATGCACGACTGGTCACTCGACCGCGAACGCGAGAGTCCTGGCGGCACCGCCGAGAGCGAAATCCGCGAGATCGTCATCGACGGGAAGAAGATGAAGATCATGACCCAGGTCGGTGGCCGCAAGGCCAACGACCTGGAGCACGACGTCGTCATCTTCAGCGAGGTCGCCAAGGGCGCAGCGGACGCGGTTGGCGACAAGGCGGCCAAAGCGGCCCTGCAGTGGAGCGATTGGGACTACTACCGCGCCGACCCGTCGCGGCCGCATGCCGACCCCAAGGTGGCGGCCAAGGAGGTCACCGCCCGTCTGGGCGTGGCCAAGGACCGCTGCGCCCTGGCGGTCCGACACGGCGATCGCATCTCCGGCATCGTCTTCGCCGGCCCGGTCGATCGCGAGCTGACCAAGCAGGTGATGGACATGTTCGAGGTCCTGGCGGTGCCGGACAAGCTGAAGCGCCTCGGTCGCATGACCTGGCGGGAAAGCCAGTTCCGCATGGGCAAGGTGCTCGACGCCAATGGCAAGCCGATGGCCGTGCCGAACAAAGCCAAGCCAGTGCCATGGAGCCAGGGTTGGGAGATCGAGACCCAGCACTACCACGTCACCGGCCACACCAGTCCGGCGCGGCTGATGCAGCACGGAGCCTACCTAGAGGCCCTGTATGCGACCTATTCCGACCTCTATGAACCGGACAAGATGCCGCCGCTGAAGTTCGAGGTGCACGTCTTCGACCTGTACAAGGACTTCGGCAACGCCGCCGCATCCTATGGCATCCCCATCGGCATGGGCGGCGGCATCACCGGCGGTTTCTTCACCCCCGGACTGCTCTCGCTGTGGGTCTACGAAGAGTCAGGCAAGCTCGGCGGCTACGACTTCACCGTCGAGCATGTGACCGCGCACGAATGCTCGCACCAGTTCCTCCATCTCGCCTGCAACGGCTCCAACAACGTGCCGACCTGGTTCAACGAGGGACTCGCCGTCTATTTTGAGTCGGGCGAATTCAAGAACAGCAAGTTCATCATCAAGCCGCCGCGCGAACGCATCACCCGCCTGCAGAGCCAGTACGCCCGCGACGTCCGCATGCTGGTCTCCCCCGAGTGGTACCTCGACCATCACGGCGGCATCAACGCTGACCAGTACGGCGAGGTCTACGCAATGGTCCACTTCTGGGTCTTCGGCCAGTGCAAGGGCACCTCGTGCAAGCATACCGACTGCGGCCGCTCGCGCTTCCGCGCCTACTGGCAAGCGCTACGCGGCGGCGAGGACGGCACCGAGACCTTCCAGCGCATCTTCCTTGATGACATCATCAAGGCGCAGGGCTCGAAGGCGGCAGCGTTAAATGCCTGGCACGACGCCATGGTCGCCTACGTCAAGAAGCTGAAGTAGCCGGGGCGGGCCAGTCGGCCGGCTGGCCTCCACCGCCGCCTGTCCTAGGCTACACGTCATGACCCCAGCCTCCAAACGCCAGGCCATCCTCGAGATCCTCGAACTGCTCGCCAAGATCAACGACGAGCCCGAGGGCAAGCGCCTCGGCGCACGTGTCGCTGCCGCCCTGATCAAGGCCGACAAGCTCAGCCAGGCGGTCGAATCGCTACGTCAGTCGAAGAACGGTGTGCTGAGCTCCATGTCCTGGGAACTCGAGGCGCATCTCGGCAAGACCCGTTAGGGTTTTTGCCTCAGATCCGCGACCTGCACCCGGGGACGCCACAGCGGCAGGCCATGCCAGCGCGGTGCTGGGTCTCGCCGTAGTCGACCGTCAGTTCGCTGCCGGCTGCTATCACACCCTTGCTGTAGACCTCGACCCGACGACGGCACACGCGCAGGTAGCAATTGGCCTGGCAGCTGTGATTGAGGTGACGGAAGGCATTGCCTACCGAGCAATCCAGGGCCCAGCGCCGGGACAGCTCAACCAGCTGGATGACCTCGCGGCGGAGATGATCGTGGCGTGCCTGCGGCAGGCGACGCAGTTCGCCGGTGACCTCGCCCAGTTTGCGCCGGTCGGTGATGGCGACGGTGGTGAACAGGCCGCGGCCATGGATACGACTGCGTCCGACGCGGCAGGTCGGCAGCGCGGCGTCGGCGGCGATCACGTCGGCGGTGTGTCCTGCTGTTGGCTCTCGGAGGAACGTTCGCCGTCGATCACCAGCAGTTGCCAGGCCAGGCTCTCGCGTGAGCTGTACCAGGTGGCGAAGAGCACGCAGGTGCGTGCCACCGGCAGTTCGTGGATCCATTCCGTGACCATGCGCTCGTTCACCTCGGGCAGGGTCAGGATGATGCCGTCCTGGCTGGGGCTGGGCTTTTTCAGCTCGACCTCGGTGTCGCGGCGCTTGGCCACGACCTCGGCATGCACGTCTGCCGCCTTGGCGTCGGCGAACCACGCTGCCTCGACCGTGCCGTGCTCTTCCTTGAGCATGGCCGCCGCCCGTGTGCGGATGGCGGCGAGGTTGGCCTTCTGGCCGTAGGCGAGGAGGCGGATGGTGATCGGTTTGATGAACACGGCAGCAGCCTGCCAGCCACGGACGTGGAATCCAGGGTGCCGATGCTTCAGGCCACCGCGGCGACCCGGCGCGAGCGCAGGGCGTGCGCGACCGCGGCCGCGGCGGGGATGCCGATCGGTTCGCCAAGCTGCAACGCGACGGTGGCAAGGATCAGTGCGGCGCGCGGCGGTTCGCCGGCGAAGCCGGTGGCGACCGCACCGAGGATGCGCTCGGCGTGGGCCAGCACGAAGGTTGCAGGGTCACCGACCAACTCAGCCAGGCCGGGGGCGGTGGTCAACTCGAACCAGGGACGCGGCAGGGTGGCGGCGCGCGCCTCGGGCGTCAGGTCGGCACGGGCACGCAGCGCGTCAACGAAGTCGTCACCGTCAGCCATCTGCCCGGCCTGAGCCAGCAGGCCGCAGACCAGGCGCCCGTAGGCATCATGCGCCACCTCTCCCGCGGCCACGTTCTGCTCTTGCAGCCATTCGCCGACCCGTCGACTCGGCTGCGCCGAGACCTCAGGACATAGGGTCGCGCAACGATGGGTCTCCGCCATGTGGTAGACGGCGCGACCCTCGGCCAGGCTGCGGCCGAGCGGAAACAGCCGGCAGGCCAGCGGACGGTCAGCATGCACGGTGCAGCCCTGTGCCCCCAGCAGGCCGCAGGCCGTCCGTCCCTGGCGATCGGCAGCGCCATTGGCCAGCAATCGCGTACCGCCGGCGCAGGTCAGGCGGTCCCGGGCAACGGCGGCTGGCAGTCCCAATGCCTTGCCCAGGCGGGCGATCTCCCACGGGGTGACAGCGATATGCTGGGCATGGCAGCAGCCGCCACCGCGCACGCAGGTCAGGTGCAGCACGTCCAGGGGATGGATGTCCATGCCGGTCTCCATCCAGCGTACGCAAAGGCTGGGCCAAGTGGGATTCCCCGGCAAGCGTCCTGACATGTTGGGGGAATACCAGGCATCGCAGCCCCCTGCGGCCACGTACAACCCAGTCATGCGTGCTTTGCTGGCCAGCCTGCTCGTCCTCACCCTGGCCGCCGCCGAACCGGCGGCGGAGATCGACGCCCTGATCGAGGCCGATCTGGCAGCCAGATCGCTGCAGCCGTTGCCGCCTGCCGATACCACCACCCTGGTGCGACGGACCTGGCTCGACCTCGGTGGCCGCATCCCCACCTATGCGGAATCGACGGGCTCGCCGGACGGCCTGACCGGCCGGCTGATCGGATCGCCAGCCTGGCGCCAGGCTACCTTCACCTGGCTGGCCGACGTGCTGCGGGTGCAGAGCCGCCTGCAGGACCGCACCCCGGGCGTGATGTGGATCGCCTGGCTTGACCAGGCGGTGGCCGACAACCGGCCGTGGGACGTCATGACCCGCGATCTGCTGACAGCCAGTGGTCCGGCCTTCGCCGCCGATGGTGGGGCCACCGGATTCGCCCTGCGCGATGCCGGCATGCCGCTGGACCACGCCGCACTGACCGCCCAGACCTTCCTCGGCACGCGCATCGGCTGCGCGCAATGCCACGACCATCCCTTTGATGACTGGAAGCGGCTCGACTTCCTGCGCTTCGCCGCCTTCGCCGCCGACGCCCGCACCGACCTGAAGGCGGTCAATCTGCGTGGACTGAAAGAGCGTCTGGCCGAGGCCCAGCCGGCCCTGCGCAACGCCACCCGCCTAGTCGCCAACTTTGCCGGGTCGCAGGTGCAGCCGGCGCGCAAGGACTGGCTGGAGGTGCCCAAGGACTGGCAATACGACGACGCCAAGCCGGGCGAGCACGTCGCCGCCCAGGCTCTCTTCCAGCCCGCAGCCCCGGCGGCAGCCGGCGATCCGCGCCAGCGCCTCGCCGCCTGGATGACCGCGCCTGAGAACCCACGTTTCGCCCTGGCCATCGGCAACCGGGTGTGGAAGCGGCTGTTCGGCCTCGGCCTGATCGAGCCGGTCGACGACCTGCGCGGCGATCCGGACGGGCCGCTGCCGCCGCTGCAGGCCCGGCTCGCCCGTCTGGTGGTCGACAGCGGCTTCGACCTGCAGCGCATCCATCTCGTCCTCGCTTCGACGCGGCACTACGCCCGCGCCACCTGGACCGGCGAACGGCCGGCTCGGGGCGGCGTGGTGCCCGGCCGTCCAGCCGAACGCCTGCCCGCGACCGCCTGGTGGGACAGCCTGGTCGCGTTGACCCTCGATGACCCGGACCTCCGCGCGCCGCTCGATACCGGACGGATAGCGAGCCTGCGCGACAAAATCGCCGACGGCGGCATCGACAGCGTGCTCGACACGGCCAGACGCGTACTCGCCCTGCGTCAGGGCGGAGCCAAAGCCGCCAAGGCTGACCCGGACATGGCGACGGTGGTCATGGCCTTGCGTCCGCCATCGCGCCGCAGCGGTCACGACACAATGCTGCGCGCCAGCCAGCTGCCCCAGCCTGCACCTGCCGGCCATCCGCTGCGCGTGCTCGGCGCCAGCGACCGCGAGCTGATCGACAACGCCAGCACCACACCCGACACCAGCCAGGCCCTGCTGATGATGAACGGCGTCATCGACAGCGAGGTGCTGGCGCCACGCAGCCGGCTGATGCGTGAACTTACCACGATCAGCGATCCCGAGGCGCGCCTTGCCCACCTGTGGCAGGCGGTACTGGTGCGACCACCCAGCCCGCACGAGCTTGATCGGGCGCGGCCCGAGCTGGCGCGCGGTCCCACCGGTCTCGCCGACGTGGCCTGGGCTCTGCTCAACGGCGCCGAATTCAGGATGGTGCGATGAACGACCTCTCCCGCCGCCAGCTCCTCGTCACCACCGCTGGCGTGCTCGGCGTGTCGCTGCTGCCGTCATGGGCGTGGGCCACCGATCCGCGCGCTCCTGCGCCGCCCGGCCCGGCGCGATCGCTGATCCTGCTGTTCATGACTGGTGGCATGAGCCACCTCGACACCCTCGATCCCAAGCCCGGCCGCAAGGTGCAGGGCGCGATTGGCGCCATCCCCACCGTGGTCGACGGTGTCATGCTCGGCCAGCACCTGCCCGGCCTGGCCAAGGTGATGGACCGCTGCGCTCTGATCCGCTCGCTGACTTCGACCCAGGGCGCGCACGAGCAGGGCGTCTACTACGTCCGCACCGCCTATACCCAGCGCGGCACGGCGCGGCATCCGGCCCTCGGCGCCTGGACCGCCGAGCTGCTGCCACGGATGCATCCGACCCTGCCGCCGTACATCGTCGTCGGCGGCGACAGCCGCCATCCTGGGGCCGGTTTCCTGCCCGCCGCCTGCGGCCCCCTGCAGCTGGGCGATCCGCGTCGGGGCCTGCCTTACGCGCACCCCGCCGCTGGCGTCGATGCCGGGCGGCAGGAGCGGCGGCGCAACCTGCTCGCCGATCTCGACGGACGCGGCCGCGCCCCGGAGGACGGGGCGGTGCGCGCCTATCATGAGCTCTACGCCGAGGCCGCGCGCCTGATGTCGTCGCAGGACCTCGCCACCTTCGATCTCGCCGGCGAACCGGCGGCGCAGCGGCAGGCCTACGGCGACGAGCCATTCGGCAACGGCTGCCTGCTCGCCCGTCGGCTGGTCGAGCGCGGCGTGCGTACCGTCGAGGTGTCGCTGGGCGGCTGGGACACGCATGACGACAATGCCGACCGGGTTGAGGAGCGCTGTGGCATCCTCGACCGCGCCCTGCCGGCCCTGATCACTGATCTCGAACAGCGCGGCCTGCTCGCCACCACGCTGGTGGTGCTGGTCAGCGAGTTCGGACGCAGCCCGCACTACAACCTGCGCGATGGACGCGACCATCATCCCACGTGCTTCAGCGCCCTGCTCGCCGGCGGCGGCGTGCGCGGCGGCACCGTGTACGGCGCCAGCGACGAGGACGGCGAGACCCCGGCCCGCGATCCGGTGCAGGTGCCCGACTTCAACGCCACCCTGGCCCACGCCCTGGGCTGCGACCTGGCAAAGGTCGTACACGCACCGGATGGACGCCCGTTCACGGTTGCCGACAAGGGCAGGCCGCTTACAAATATTTTCGCATGAACCGTACCCTCATCCTGTCCGTCCTCGCCACCTGCGCCTTTGCTGCGGAGCCCGCCGCAGAACCTGCCGCTGCCGACGGCGACCTGTGGACAACCAAGGTGCAGCCACTGCTCGCCAACCGCTGCGTGCAGTGCCACGGCCCGAAGAAGGCCAAGCACGACCTGCGTCTGGATTCGCTGGAAGGCGTGCTCAAGGGCGGCAAGGAACTCGGCCCGGCGGTGATCGCCGGCAAGCCCGACGAAAGCCCGCTGATCACGGTGGTAACCATGACACGCGGCGAAGAGCTGGCCATGCCGCCGAAGGATCCGGCCCTGACCGCCGAAGAGGTCGGGTGGATTCGGGCGTGGATCGCCGCCGGCGCGACCGCCGGAGCGGCTCCGGCCGCGAAGTAGTCCCTGCCGGTCAGATGCAGCGCTGCCGCTGCCGCCGCCGCCGCCGCCGCCAAGAGCGCGGCGAGGCGCCATGCGCGGCGCGGAACAGCTTGGCGAAGCGTCGCGGGTCGGTGAGGCCCACCCGCACACCGTTCTTCGATGATCTCGCGGACCTCGGCGTCGCCGCCATCGATACACTACAGCCGGATGCCGTCAGCCTGGACGCGGAGCGGATCAAGCGGGGCTGGGGTGGTCGCCTCGCCTTTCATGGTGGCGTCGGCACCGGCGGCATCATCGCCAACGGCACGACGGCAGAAGCGCAGGCGGAGGCAGAACGTGTCATCGCGGCGTACATGCCGGGCGGCGGGTATGCTTTCAGTCCGGCACACGCCCTGCAGGACGACACCCCGACCGGGAACGTCCTGGCCATCTACGACGCTGGCCGCGAGGCCGGCCGGTACCGGAGCGCGGCATGAGGGTCGACGGTGCGGCCAGTGGACCGGCCGGCACCGATGCCACTATGTGCCGACATGCCGACGCATGTCCGCTATCTCCACGGCTTCGGCTCCGGCCCGCGCAGCGACAAGGGCCACGCGCTCGGCCGTGCCCTGGCCGGCGGCTGTGCGTCCTTTGAGGTCGTTGATCTGGAAGGCAGCGACTTTCCCGGCCTGACCATGGAGGCGATGCGCGACCGCGCTGTTGCCGCCTGTCCGCGCGGCGACCGGGTGGTGCTGGTGGGATCATCGCTGGGCGGCTACCTCGCGGCGTGGCTGGCTGCCGACCGGGCCGTGCCCGGGTTGATCGGCATCGTGCTGATCGCCCCGGCCTTCGGCTTCGTCACCCGCTGGAGCGAACGGCACGGCCCCGATGCGATAGCAGCCTGGCGGCGCGAGGGCAGTCGTCTCTTCTTTCATCACGGCGAGCAACGCGAGCTGCCGCTGGGCGCTGCGTTCCTGCACTCCTGCGAGCGCCTGCCCGACCTCCCGGCCGATCCCGGTGTGCCCTGCCGCATCGTCCACGGACGCGGTGACGAGACCGTCGATCCCCGCCATTCCCCGGCCTTCACCGCCGCCCATCCCACCGTCGAACTACATCTGGTGCAGGGCGATCACCAGCTGAACGAGCCACGACACACTGCGCTCATCGCCCTGCTCACTGCCGACCTGGTGGAGCGGTCCTGATGGCCCTGCCCTTCGCCCACGACCTGTCCGCCGCCCCGGCCGCACCGGTCGACCTGCACCTGCACAGCTACGCCAGCGATGGTGACCTGCCGCCGCTGCACGTCGCCTCGGCGGCGCGCAAGGCTTGGCTGTCGCACTGGGCCCTGACCGACCACGACACCCTGGCCGGCTGGCGGGCGGCGGCTGGCTCGCCGGGCCTGGTCTGTGGCGTCGAGGTGACCGCCGGGGCCGAGGACCGCGAGGTGCATATCGTCGGACTCGGCATCGACCCCGAGCACGTCGAACTCAACGACCTGCTGGCCGACATCCGCAACCGGCGGGTCGAGCGCCTCGATGCCCTGCTTGCCCGCCTGCCTGCCGATGTGCGGCGCGGTCTGACCGCCGCCGAGGTCAAACCGCCGGAGGCCGACAGCGTCGGACGCCTGCATCTCGCCCGCGCCCTGACCCGCAACGGCGGGGTTGCCAGCGTGCGCGACGCTTTCGCCTTCCACCTCGCCGACGAGCACCTCGCCGACGCCACGCTGCCGCAGTTCCCGCCCATAGCCGCCGTCGCCGCCGCGATCCGCGCCGCCGGTGGCATTGCCATCCTGGCGCATCCCGGCGCTTACCGCACCCTCGCCGTCGCCACCCGTCTGGCCGAAGGCCTGGACGGCGTCGAATGCGCCCATCCCGGCCTCGATGCCGAACTGCAGTGCGGCCTACTGGAGCTGTGCGCCAAGCGCGGCCTGCTGGTCAGCCTAGGCAGCGACACGCACCGCATCTCGGCGACCCGCCGGCCCGGCTGCGTGCGGCTAGCAGCAAGCCTGATGGCGCCGTTGCTGGAACGTCTGCACCCGGCCGACGGCCGTGCCGAGAACCCGGGATCGCCGGCGTCTCGCCGGCCGGGGCAATGAGCTGATTGCTGCGATCGCAATGGGACGGACCCGTTGCCGCCATTGCCCCGGACCGGCGAGACGCCGGCGATCCCAGGGCATTGCCCCTACCGACGACGCGGGCTGATGCCCGCGGTCCTGATCGATTAGACGCCGCAGCGCGCCGCCCAGTACTGCCACACGGCCTGCAACCGCGCGACAATCTCGGGATGGCCGGCAGCCACGTCCTGCTGTTCGATGCGGTCGGTGGCGATGTCGTAGAGCTCCCACGGCTGATCGGCCTTGGCGCGTACGATCTTCCAGCGGCCGTCGCGCACGGCAGCGTGCTTTATATGCTCCCAGCACAGCGGCTCGGCCCGGACCGCCTCGTCCGCCTGGCCGCGCCACACCGGCGACAGGTCGACGCCATCCAGGTCGGTGGTATCGGCCCCGGCCAGGGCGCAGGCGGTGGAAACCAGATCGATGATGTGCCCCTGACCGTGGCGCACCGCGCCAGACGGCAGGCCGTTGGGCCAGCTGACAATGAGCGGACTGCTGATGCCGCCCTCGTGGGTCCAGGCCTTGAACTTGCGGAACGGCGTGTTGGAGGCGTTGGCCCAGGGCAGCTCGTAGCTCATGAAGGTCTCGGCCGGACCGGGCTGGCGTCCGCGCCGGTTGCCGACCTGGCACATCGTGCCGGTCTTGGTCGGCAGGGCGTACTGCTCGGGCCATCTGCCCGGCTCGCCATCTTCACGCAGGAACTCGGCGCAACCGCCGTTGTCGGAGCAGAACACGATCAAGGTGTCGTCGAGCAGGCCGTGGCGGCGCAACGTCTCGACCACTGTGCCCACCGCCCGATCCATCGCCGTCACCTGCGCAGCGTACACCGCCATCAGTTCGGCCTGCCAGGCCTGATCGTCGGCCGCCGACCAGTCCGGCGCCGCCGGGTCGCGATCTGACAGGGCCTGATCCGCCGGCAGAATCCCCTCCGCGACCAGCTTGGCCAGGCGGCGGCGACGCAGTTCGTCCCAGCCGCAGCTGTAACGGCCGCGGTAGGGCGCGATGTCCGCCTCGGGGGCATGCAGGGGCCAGTGCGGGGCGGTGAAGGCGAGATAGCCGAAGAACGGCTTGCCGGCAGCAGCCGCCTCGTCGATGAAGCCGGCGGCGCGCCGCGCGAGTTCATCGGTCAGGTAATAGTCGGCGGGCAGTTCCGACAGGGAAACAAAGCGGTCCTGGTCCATAAGTGTGGGCGGATCGAAGTAGCTGCCGGCCCCGGTGAGCGTGCCGTAGTAGCGTTCGAAGCCGCGCTGGGTGGGCAGCGGATGGGTGGCGTTCCCGGCGGCCTGCCACTGCTCCGGCTTGGCCACCGCGTAGTCGCCGCCGCAGTGCCATTTGCCGCTCATCCAGGTGGCATAGCCGACAGCGCGCAGACGCTCGGCCAGGGTCGGCAGGTCCGGACGGATGAAGCCACGATAGCCTGGCTTGCCCTGGTCCCCGACCATGCCGCCGACCCCGGCGCGGTGCGGGTACGCCCCAGTGACCAGTGAGGCGCGGGTCGGACAGCAGCGGGCGTTGTTGTAGAACTGGGTCTGGCGCACCCCGCGCGCCGCCAGGCCATCAAGCACCGGAGTGGCGATCTCGGCGCCAAAGCAGCCGAGGTCGCTGTAACCCATGTCGTCGACGAGGATGTGGATGATGTTGGGGCGGGTGGCAGGCATGTCTGACAGCCTCGCGGTGGCGGCGCCTTGCGCTAGGCACCGGGACGGTTGTACTGTGGACTTGATGGGTGGTACTCTTGATCGACGCGACCAGACCTGGCAGGCGGCCCTGACGACTGGGGCTGTGGTCGAACCCACCACCTGCGCCGCACACACGGTGCCTGCCGGCTTTCGCCTGGATGACCGGGTGCTCGACGAGCACATCTGCAACCTGATCACCAACGCAGCCGTGGTCGTGCAGGTCGGCGACCGTCGACGCACCATCGCCGCCGGCGGGGCCGTGTGGATCAATCCGGGCGTCACGCACAGCCTGCGCCTAGCCGACCCGCAACGCCCGTTCAGTATGCTGAACCTGCGCTTTCGCATCCGACGCGGCGGCCGGCCCATCGGCTTCGCCGCCGACGCCCTGCTGGTCGATGAGGCCTGGGATCTCCGCCCGCTCTGGGAGATGGCCCTCGATGACCGGCTACAGGCACGGCCAGACCGGGGCGAGCGCTTCCGCCACCTCCTCGCCCTGCTGCACGGCGATCTCGCCCAGCGTGACGCTGCCGACGGCGCCCGTCGCGGCCTCGGCCGGCATCGCCGCGAGGCCCTGGCACGCTGGCTGTCGGACCATCTGCACCAGCGTCCGACCCCAGCCGACCTCGCGGCCGTCGTCGGCCTGTCGCCGGACTGGTTCCGCCGCGCCTTCGCCGCCACCTTCGGCTGCAGTCCACGGGCCTGGATCGTGCGCGAGCGCATCCGCATCGCCGCGCAGCGCCTGGCTGAGCAGCCCGGGCTGACGGTCGCCGAACTCGCCGCAGCCCTGGGCTATGAAGACTACCGCCTGTTCGACCGCCAATTCCACGCCGTTCTCGGTACCAGTCCGAGCGCCTGGCGGCGACACTGAGCTTGTGGCTGCCTCAGGCGCTGCGCTGCCGCGCCCGCCAGTGTCCCGTCCGTCCGACTGACCGACACGGGCATGATCGTGCATGGCCCGGACGGCGATCTCAGCTTCGACCCGTAAGGCTCAGAACACTGGCGCTGGGGCTGGGGATTCCGGTTCCGGCGCCGGGATCTTCTTCTCGTGCTGCAACTCGCGCTGCAACCACATCGTCGTCGGCACGGTGATGCCAGCGGCGACCGCGGTGGTGAACGGACCGCCGAACAGGCCGCCGGATTCGCAGCGCACGGTGCCGTCCTCCAGCAGACGGACGTAGAGCCAGCCGCGATCGGCGGCAAGGCGCAGATCGCCCGGCAACGAGACGACCTGCGGCGCGCCCATGGCGGTGAACAGCGGGAGGCTCAACTGGGCCAGTGCCGCCCACGAGGTACCGCCGCGGCCGGCGCCGAGCAGCAGGGTGCGCGATGGCGCCTTGGCGAGCACCTCGGCCACCCCACGGTGGTCGGCGAATCCGGGCTTGGCGGTCTGCCAGGCCGTCACGCCCATGGGATCGGTGGTCAGCACCAGCCGGCCATCGCCAGCCAGGCCGATAGCGAAGGGCAGCAGACCGACATACCCGGCTGCCCCCTCCGGGGTGGCCGCCAGGTTGAGCTGCGCCGTGGCGGCGGCGATCCAGCGCTTCGCCACCTCGTCGCGCAGCCCGAGGGCCGCACCGAAGCTTGGAAACGGCAGACCCTCGGCCATCCACACCGTCGACGGGCCGGTGGCCGCCGCGAGAGTCTCACGCCAGCCGGGCAGGCCGGTCTCGGCGAGCCAGCGTTCGATCGCCGCCATCCCCTGCTCATCCTGACCAGCCAGGCCGGCGGCCAGCGCCGGGTCCCCCTGCCAGGTCGCCGCCCACAGCGTGGTCGCGGGCAGACGACGCAGCTCCTGCGGATCGGCCCAGGTGCGCGGGACGACAGCGGCAAGCCGCGTGGCGGCGGTCGGGGCGGCGATCGTCGTCTCGCGCAGGCCAGCGGCATCGAGTTGCAGCTCGATGCGCAGGTCACCTTCCACGCCCTGCAGCCAACGGCCGGCGACCAGGCGCAGGCCGACGTCCGCCTCGGCATCCGGCGCCGGCGGAGCTGCACCCGGCTGCGGGGCGGCGCCGTTCGACCAGGCCACGACCGCGCCATGCGTGACCAAAGCTCCAGGCAGGTGACCCTGACCAAGCGCCTGCAGCAGGCCGGGAAGGTGCGCTCCGCCAAGGGCGGCAATGGTCAGGTGCGGCATCGCCTCGGCACCGGACTGCGCAGCGATGGCCAGCGAGCGCAGCTCGCCCAGCGCATCCCCGGCCCCGGGCGCGAGCGCCTCCAGCCGGCTACTCCATTCGCCGACCAGCATCCGGCCCCAGCCGGTCTGCAGCAGTCGCGGATATGGCGTGTGCGTCCAACGCGACTGGCTGCGTGCCAGGTCTGGGACCTGCACGGCGACCTCGGCCTGCGGCGGGATGAAGGTGGCCGGCAGCGAATCGGCGGTGGACAGCGTGGAGACGATGGCAAGGCAGAGGACGAGGACGGGGCAGCGCATGGTCTGCGTTGTACGGCCGGTTCGGGCTGGTGTTACCGGCGCGCATCGCCGCCTCCACCGGCTGGGCACTGGCGCCAACCCTGACAGCCCCATGCTGCCGGCATGCGCCCGGTGCTGCTCGTATTGCTCTTCATCGCCTCTGCGCAGGCCGCCACCGCCATCGGCTTTGACGGTCGCAGCAGCGTGGTCGATCGACTGCCGCCCCTGGCCGACCTCGACAGCGTCATCCTGGGCAGCGCAGCACCGCCGGTCATCGTCGGCGGTCTGGGCGTGCTGCTGGTGGACGGCTCGTGGCTGCCCGTCCTGACGCTTGCCGGCGGCAGTACTCCCGACCATCTGCTAGTGCATGGCCCCCTGGGTAACTTCGAACTGCCCCTGGAGGCGGTGGCCGGCTGGGGCGATCCAGTGCCGGCAGCGCCGAAGTCCGGCGACGCCGTGCTGGTGGAGAGCGGTCTGCTTGAGGGACGCGTGCAGAGCCTGCGCAACGGCGTCCTCTCCTTCCGCAGCGCCCTCGATCCCGAGCCGCTGGCCCTGCCATTGGCCAACGTGCGCGCCGCCCGCCTGGGCAATGCCCCCCGGCCACCCAAGGGTCTGCGTCTGCACGTCACCCTCGACCCGGCCCGGCCCGGCCTGGATCTGGTCAGCACCGCCGATGGATTCGCCCTCGCCGCCGCCCCCCAGGTGGCGGTCGATGGTGCGGTCTTCGGTTCGCTGGCCCTGCGGGTGGAGGGCGGACGACGCACCTACCTGTCGGATCTCACTCCAGCCAAGGTGCAGGAGGACGGCCTCTTCGACGTGGTCTGGCCGTTCACCCGCGATCGCGCCCTGCACGGCAGCCCGCTGCGCCTAGGCGGCATCCTGCACGCCAAGGGCCTGGTCGTGCACAGCGCCGCCCGCCTGCGCTGGGATCTGGCCGGCGGCTATGTCCGGCTGCGCGCCATCACCGGCATCAGCGATGACGTGGCCCCCGAGGGCGACTGCGTGGCGGTGCTGCGCGGTGACGGTCGCGAGTTGTGGCGCGCACGCGTGCGCGGCGGCGAGGCCCCGCGCCAGCTCGATCTCGATCTGAGTGGCCTGGCCACGCTAGAGCTGAGCGTCGAGACCGGCGAACGCTTCGACATCGGCGACCACTTCACGCTCGCCGACGCGCAGCTCATCCGCCGATAGCGCCCGGCCACGGTTGCCTCGTCCTGCCGCCGACGATCATTCCGCACATGGTCCTGCCCCGACGCGACGCCCCGCCCGCCGATCTCGCCGCCGCGATCCACCAGCTCAAGCGCGACCGCGGCGCGGTGATCATCGCCCACTACTACCAGGATGGCGAGATCCAGGACGCGGCCGACTTCGTCGGCGACTCACTGCAGATGGCCCGCTTCGGCGCCGACACCACGGCGCGCACCATCGTCGTCTGCGGCGTGCACTTCATGGCCGAGACGGCGAAGATCCTGGCCATGGATCGCACCGTCCTGCTGCCCGATACCGCCGCCGGCTGCTCGCTCGCCGACAGCGCCCCGGAGGCGGAGTTCCGCGCCTTCGTCGCCGCCCGCCCCGGCCACCGCGTGGTCACCTACGTCAACTCGACCGCGGCGGTGAAAGCCCTCTCCGACGTCTGCTGTACCTCCAGCAACGCCGTGCAGGTGGTGCAGTCGATCCCGCGCGAGGTGCCGGTGATCTTCGGCCCTGACCGTTTCCTCGGCGACTGGGTGGCGCGGCAGACCGGCCGCGAGCTGGTGCTGTGGCAGGGCTCGTGTGAAGTCCACGAGCTGTTCTCCGCCGAGGCGATGCAGCGGCAGAAGCAGGAGCACCCCGACGCCATCACCCTGGTGCACCCCGAGTGTCCGGCCTCGATCATCGCCCTGGCCGACGTCGTCGGCAGTACCAAGCGGCTGCTGGAGGCGGTGCGCACCGGTCCCGAACGCGCCACCTGGATCGTCGCCACCGAGCCGGGCATCATCCACCAGATGCGCAAGGCGCGGCCGAACGGCGAGTTCCTCATGGCCCCGGCGATCGTGCGCGGCGGTCCGCAGGGCGCCTGCTCCAGCTGCAACGAATGCCCGCACATGAAGCGCAATACCCTGGAGAAGCTGTGGCGCTGCCTCAGCGACGGCACGCCCGAGGTCACCCTCGACCCGGCCCTCGCCGCCCGCGCCCGGCAACCGATTGAGCGCATGCTCGCGGTCGGCTGACCTCCCACGCAAGGACACCGGGAACCACATGGACTACAGCGGCCTCATCCAGCTCTTCTTCGAGCGCTCGAACAGCCTACAGTGGTACTGGACCCTGTATGTCGTCATTATCGGCGGACTGCTTGCCTTCTCGTCGCTCCGTCGCCACCCCGACCTCATCACCACCGGTCTGATCACGGTGCTGTTCTCCTTCTTCGCCTACAAGAACCTGGGCGCGATCCTCGATGTCAGCCTCCAGCGCCTGGCCGTTCTCCAGGCCATCAGCCAGTATCTGCCGGGTCCGGCCGATACGGAACACGTAGCATCGTTGCGGTCGGCGCTTGAACCAACCCTGGTCGCGCCCGACCTCGCCGGCATCCGGATTTTTCATATTGCCAGCGATCTGCTCACCCTCGCCTGCCTCTGGGCCATGGAGTTGCGCCGGATACGGCTGCCAAAAAACTCCGCCGCCTAATCGCGGTCAGGCCGTCCCACCGCCTGACGGCAGCACCTTGCGCCAGGCACCGACCGGAAGCGCTCGTAGAGCAACCATCGGCACCGCCTGCAATGACAGCGTTGCATCAGCGCAGAGACGGACACGGAGAGGCACCAGTTGGCCGTCCGGACAGGAGGCCAGGACGTCAAGCACCGGTGCCTCCAGATCGACTCGCCACTCCGCCATCCGGCTTTCGACCTCCAGGCCATCCACGCGTCCGACCAGCCGCAGATGCGTCCAGGTCTGTCGGATGTCCACACGGTTTCCCTCCAGGTACCAGGACCCGGTCAGATCCCCGACCCGATGCACGCGCCGCAACCAGCGCCAGCGCCAGCACCAGCGTTGATGCGTGGTGAAGACCACGCCATAGCCAAGCAGGAAGGCCGGGACCACCGACCACGCCCCCATCGTGGCCGCTGCTGCGGTCGCACCGCATGCAGCCAATCCCAGGGTCATGAGATAGGCGATCCGCCGAGTGGGCCCCCGGATGGCGTACGGATGCACCTCAGGTCCAGTAGTAACGCGTCAGGTGGAACACCACCGGGGCCGAGAAGATCAGAGAGTCCACCCGGTCGAGGATCCCGCCGTGACCAGGGATAAGGTTGCCGAAGTTCTTCACTCCTGCATCGCGTTTCACCGCTGACATCACCACCCCGCTGGCGAATCCAAGCGCAGTCGCGCCAATCGCCATGGCGAACGCCTGCCAGGGCGTGAACGGGGTCAACCACCACAAGGCGGCACCGATCCCACTGGCGCTGGCGGCACCTCCGAGCAGTCCTTCCCAGGTCTTGTTCGGGGACAGGTGCGGCGCGACCTTGTGACGTCCAAGGGCCTTGCCCCAGACATACTGCAACACATCGCTAAGCTGAACCACAAGCAACAGCCAGAGGATCAGTTCGGCCTGCCGCCCGGCGAACCCCGGGATCTCCAGCATCAGCAAGGCGGGCAGATGGCTCAGGCAGTAGACGCACAGCATCATACCCCACTGGATCTTGGCCGCCCGTTCAAGGTAGTTCGTCGCATCGCCGGTCAGGGTCGACCGTATGGCGATGAAGATGAAGGACCACACCGGGATGAAGATGGCGAACATGCCATACCAGCCGATACCAACCAAGAAGTATTGCAGAGGAACAAGAACGAAGAACCCCCAGAACAAGGTGTGGTGATCGGCGCGTCTGGTCGGTGCCAGGGTGATGAACTCGCGCAGGGCGAGGAATGACAGCAGGCCGAAGAACACCGTCGTCGCGACCGCGCCACCAAGCAGAACAGCCAAGCCGATCCCGGCCATCCACCACCAGGCACGCACCCGCGCGACGACATCCACCGCGAGGTGTCGGGCGCCATCGGAACGAGCCGTCAGGCGCATGATCCAACCGATCAGACTGGCGACGACCAGTAGGCCGGCGATGCCGCAGACGACCTGCAGCAGATGAGCCGCAGCAGCTCCGCAGGGCAGGTCGAGGTTCATGTTTCGGATCCCAGGTCGGCGACCGCCTGCCGCGCACGCGCCAGGAAGGCCTGTTTATCCTCATGCTCGCCAGGCGGCATGAGCGGCGCGCCGAAGGTGACCGTGGCCATCAGTGGGACGAACAGGAGTTCGCCTCTGGGCAGCATGCGGTTGAGATTGGCGAGATGCACCGGGATCAGTTCAAGCCCTGGACGCCGACGGGCGAGGTGCCACAGCCCAGGCTTGAACGGGTTCATTCCAGCGTCCTCGGCCTCCTGGCGGCGTCCTTCCGGAAAGAGGATCAGCGAAGAGTTCGCATCGATCGCCCCTTCGAGGTCGCGCAGCGGATTGTTCTCGACCGTAATGCGCTTGCGCTCGATGAGCACGGCATGCAGCACCGACCCTGCCAGCCAACGACGGACCGGCCCTGCCAGCCAGTAATCGCGTGCCGCCACCGGGCGGGTGTTCGCCCGCAGATGGTCCGGCAGCGCAGCCCAGATCACCGGGCCATCGAGGTTGCTGGCGTGATTGCCGAAGTAGATGCGCTGCCGTGGGACCGGTTCCGAACCCAGCCAACGGGCCTGCACCCCGGTCACCAGACGGACCAGCGGTGCGATCATGGAGTCCGGCTCCGCAGGTGGGCCGCGATGGCGGCCAGTCGTCGGAGAGTGGTGACGACCGATCCGACGGCGATGACAGCCAAGGCTCCCCACAGCAGCCATGGCATCCCCGGTTGCCCGGCGACCGTAGCTGCCGCCAGGCATGCGCAGGTAAGCAGCGCCATGCGATGCGGCTTGGCCATCGGACCATGGAAACAGGCGGGGAATCCGAGTCCGGCACCCAGAGCCCGGACGTAGGCGGTGAGCATGGCGAGGAGCGCGGCCGCCCATCCGAGTGCCTCGGCCAGCGGCAGGCCGAGCAGGCCATAGCCTGCGGCGATGAGGATGATGCTGTCGGAGATGCGATCGGGGACCTCGTTGTAGAGGTCGCCGGTGGGAGAACGGAGACCGCCTTCCACTGCGACCATGCCGTCCAGCATGTTGCAGAGCAGACGCAGTTGGATGCCTGCGGCAGCCATGATCAGCAGGAGGGGCCTGGCCCAGCCATCGACATGCGGCCAGCAGGCCAGCGCTGCTCCGGCCGCCGCCGCCCAGGCGACACTGGCGACGGAGATCGCGTTCGGTGACACGTGCCGTCGCGCCAGCCAGCCAGCAAGGGCGCGTGCCCAGGCCTTACCCCGGGTCTTCAGCGGACGACGCCCCGGGGGCGCGAGGGGTTCATTCATGCCGAGGCAGCCTATGCCATCGCCGGGCGCGGGGTAGGCAGTATGGCCAGCAACCGCGGTGGGACGTGCGCCCCGACCCGTGCTGCCGCGACCTGGGCAGCGGCGGCCGCCGGAGTCGGCGCCCTGCCAGTGGCATACAACCAGGCTGCAACCACCACCGCGCTGCGCCCGAAGCCCAGGGCGCAGTGCACCAGGACCGGTCCGTGCGCGCGCAGGCGTTCGATGGCTGCGACTGCCGCCGCCAGGGTCGGCGTCCCTGGTGTCGCCAGATCAAGCATGGGCAGGCGCTCGATGGTGAGACCCGCGGTCGCCGCGGGCCCCATGTGCTCGGCCGTGAGATCGAGAACACCACGGATGCCGTCGCGGCGCAGCAACTCGGGATCCGGCAGCCGCCCGATCCAGACACCATCGCCGACGTGGACGGCACCATCCGGATCCCGTCGCCACCACCAGCGTCGCGACCAGACCAGGGGAAGCCGCCAGGGTCCAAGCACGATGCGGGTCGACCATGAAAGCCCTCCCTGCCCCTTCTGGAACACGGCTGCACCCAGGCCCAGATAGGCTGAAGCGGCGATGGCCAGCGCGAGCGTCGGCCAGGCCAGCAGCCACCACCAACCACCGAACCACCAAGCCACTGCCAGGCAGACGACGGCACCCGCGAGATGGCGGACAGCCAGTCCGGCGTCGCGCCAGCCGACCACGACACGGGCCGCCGGCAGGGCATCCTCGGCAACGAGATAGCAACAGAGCACGGCCAGGACCGCCCCACCTGCCACGTCGACCAGGTGATGCTGGTGGACCAACACGGTGGAGATGGTGATGCAGATGAACCAGACGTGGAAGACCCACCGCGCCAGACCGCCCAGATGACGATGGAAGGTCCAACGCAGGATGATCGCGAAGGCGACATGCAGGCTGGGGAAGAGGTTGTGCGGCTTGTCGAAACCGTGGATGGCGACGAACAGCGGCGTGAACACGCCATGATCATCAACCCGGATGTGGGCAAGTTGCAGAGGCCAAGCCACGAAACAGGCGCAGGCGAGCAAGATCGCCAGAGTGAGACGTCCTGCCAGCGCGCGTAGTTCACTGCGCCGCGTGCACAGGAACGGAGCGATGCCGAACAGCACATCGATGGACCAGTACGGTACGATCAGCCAGGCCACCACCGGGATGGACAACTCCCAGTCGGAATACCACATCCGCGTCCTGCCGCTGCCGCTGCCGGCCGCATAGGCGTTGCAGGCATGGTAGAGGATCATGAACAGGGCGCCGGTACCGGCTGACACCAGGGCGGCCCGCCAGAATCCCGGGCGTTCGACAGCTCCGCTCATCTCCGTCGGGCAACCGATACGGTGAAGATACCCCAGCGGTCGATGGACATGCCGGTCTTGGTGAACCCCGCCGCATCGACGAGGGCGTCCATCTCCGCCTGGGTCCGGCAGCGCATGATCCACGGCTGGCCATCGCGGTTGGTCAGCGTACGCGCGATGAACTCGAGCTGCGGATGCCACGGCTGGTTGGTGTAGACCAGCCAGCCGCCTGCCGGCACGGCGCTGGCCAGGCCGGCCAAGGAGGCCCGGATGAGGGCATTGTCCGGGAAGAGCTCGTAGAGTCCGCTCACCACCGCGACATCGGGACGGGGCACCAGGGCGGCCAGCGATCCACCATCAAAGGCGTCACCGGTCTGGTTGCGCACGCGTGCCTCAAGCCCCCGCTCGGCAGCAAGTCGACGGCCGGCCTCGACGCCACCTGAGGAGCGATCGCGCAGCAGGGCGGTGGCATGGATGCCAACCGCGGCATCCAGCGCATCGAGATCGTAGCGCCCCGGTCCGGCTGCGATGTCGACCAGATGGACCGGGCGACCGCCATTGCCGGCCTCGCGCAGACAGGCCGCGATGCGTTCGATGAGATGCGTCCGTCGCTGCCTGATGCCTGCCCAGCCCGGACTGTCGAGGTAGCTCCGATCTATCCTCCGTCCGACCGGCGTCGTGCCCTCGGCCGTGTTTCGGTACACATGATCGAGGGATTCGCCGGAATCGAAGCCGGTGCGCCAAGCAGTGGCGATGCTGGCACTGGCACGCCCCAGCGTGCCCAACGCCAGGCGGGCAGTGAGATAACCCCAGCGTTTGGCCTTCCACCACGGCAGCGGCGTGCACAGCCTGGCGTATTCGGTACGGGTCCACGGGTCGCCGTCCGCGACCAGAGACGAGGCGTCTGCAATCACCTGCGCGAAGCGTGCGATGACGAAGTCGCGGATCGCCGCAAACGGCAGGTGGCGGTCCAGCTCATGCAGCACGGCGTGGTGCATGTCCGGATACACGATGTGATGCTTCACCGCCGAACCGAGGGCCGCGACGAAGCGATGCTGGACCCCGATATCCACAACCCAGTCCCGCCCGGCGCTGAGGACCAGCGTGGGCACGCGTATCGCTCCGGCATCGGCGACCACGCGGACTGCGGTATCGTGCATCTCCAGCAGAATGCGGTTGGAGATGTCGCGGGAGAGCAGCGGATCGGCAGCATAGGACGCTGCCTGTGCCGCATCGTGCGTCAGCATGCGTGCCTTGACATAACTGGAGATCACAGCCTCGGGGCGGAGACGATGCAGCAGGCGCAGCAGCGGAATGGCGGCGGGGATGTAGAGACGGATCTGGAAGGCAGGCGTCGCCAGCACCAGACCACGAATGGGCGGGGCGTAGTCGTGAACCCAGGTCGCAGCCACCACTGCCCCGACGCTGTGCGCGATGACGATGATGGACTCGATGGGGATTCCATGGCGGGCCGATAGGCCGCGAACGAACTCGTCGAGGTCCTGCACCATGCGGGCAAAGCCGGGCGCGAAGCCGCGTCGACCGGGCGATCGGCCATGTCCGCGTGCGTCCCAGGCAAAGGCGGCGACGCCTGGCGGGGTGACCGCCTGAGCGGTCTCGGCCAGTCGGCCCGAGTGTTCGTGCCCGCGATGGCACAAGACAACCGCCTGAGTCGCACCCTCGGGGACCCAGGCTCGATAGAACAGGTCCACCCCATCCGACATCGGCATGGAGAGTTCTTCAGGCATACCGGATGCGATGGTCATGGCTGAATCTCGCACATCCGCGGCAGCACTGCAATCGGCAGCGAACCCATGCCAGAACCGGCGGCGGAGCGGGGATGCCCCCGCCACACGCCCGTCGACATCACTCAGGGGCCGGTCTAGTACCGACGGGTGCCGGCATGGTCAGGACAGGTTGACCCGCAGCGCGCCAGCGGCGCGCGGTCCCTGGTCCGTCACTCCCACTCGATCGTGCCAGGCGGCTTCGAGGTGATGTCGTAGACCACCCGGTTGATGCCGCGGACTTCGTTGATGATGCGGTTGGAGATCCGGCCGAGCAGGTCGTGCGGCAGCTGTGCCCAGTCGGCGGTCATGCCGTCGGTGCTGGTGACGCAGCGGACACAGCAGGCGTTCTCGTAGGTGCGCTCGTCGCCCATGACACCCACTGACTTGACCGGCAGGAGGACGGCGAAGGCCTGCCAGATCGTGCGGTTCATGCCGGCGGCTTCGATCTCGGCGCGGACGATGGCGTCGGCTTCTTGCAGCACTTGCACCTTCTCGGCAGTGACCTCGCCGAGGATGCGCACCGCCAGGCCGGGGCCGGGGAAGGGCTGGCGCCACACCACCGCATCGGACAGGCCGAGCTTCGTGCCGATGGCGCGCACCTCGTCCTTGAACAGGAAGCGGAACGGCTCGACTAGGCCGAGGCCGAGATCGGCGGGCAGACCGCCGACGTTGTGGTGGCTCTTGATCACCGAGGCCGGACCACCGTGCACACTGACGCTCTCGATGACGTCGGGATAGAGCGTGCCCTGGGCGAGGAAGCGGACCTGGCCACCGCTGCTGCTCTTGATCCGCGCCGCTTCGTCCTTGAACACGTCGATGAACAGCTTGCCGATGACCTTGCGCTTGCGCTCTGGCTCGTCGACGCCCTTGAGCGCATTGAGGAAGCGGTCGGTGGCGTCGACGTAGTCGAGGTCGATGCCGATGTGGTCGGCGAACAGCTTGCGCACGCCGTCGGCCTCGTCCTTCCGCAGGACGCCGTTGTTGACGAAGATGCAGGTCAGCTGTTTGCCGATCGCCCGGTGCAGCAGCACCGCCGCCACCGAGGAATCGACGCCGCCAGACAGGCCGAGGATGACGCGCTCGGGCCCCACCTGGGCGCGGATGCGGGCGATCTCCTCGTCGATGAACGAGCCCATCGTCCAATCGCGATGGCAGCCGCAGATGCGCACCAGGAAGTTGCGGATGATGGCGGTGCCGTGGTCGCTGTGCGTGACCTCGGGATGGAACTGCACGCCCCAGAAGTTGAGCGCCGGCGCATGCACCGCCGCCAATGGGCAACTCGCGGACCGCGCCAGGATCTGCGCCCCGGGGATCGACTCGATGCGGTCGCCATGGCTCATCCACACGGTCTGCTCGCCGGGCAGGTCAGCGAACAACGGGCTGGTCACGTCGCAGATGATGCCGGTGCGGCCGAACTCGCGGTGCTCGGCCTTGACCACCTTGCCGCCGGTGCTGTGGGCCGTCACCTGGATGCCGTAGCAGATGCCCAGGACCGGGACCCCCAGCTTGTACAGCTCGGGATCGATCTGCGGCGCACCTGGGGCATAGACCGACGCCGGGCCGCCCGAGAGGATGATACCCTTGGGCGACCGTTCCTTCACCGCCGCGACGCCGGCATGGCAGGAGATGATCTCGCAGTAGACGTCGGCCTCGCGCACCCGGCGCGCGATAAGCTGGGTGACCTGCGAACCGAAGTCGACGATGATGATGGTTTCGTGCATGTGGGGCGGGTTTCGGGGTTCGAGCTACGGGTTTCGGGAACGGACGGCGACGGGATCAGGTCCCGAAACCCGTAGCCCGAAACCCGAAACTCATTCCGGCCGGTAGTTCGGCGCTTCCTTCGTGATCGTGACGTCGTGCGGGTGGCTCTCGCGCAGGCCGGCGCTGGTCATGCGGCAGAGGACCGCCTTCTTCTGCAGCTCGGCGATGGTGCGGGCGCCGCTGTAGCCAAGAGCGGCCTTAAGGCCGCCAACCATCTGGTGGACGACGACTCCAAGCGGACCCTTGGCCGGGACCATGCCCTCGATGCCCTCGGCGACCAGCTTGGTTGCCTCGGTGGCACTGTCCTGGCCATAGCGATCGGCGCTGCCGCGCTGCATCGCCCCGATCGAGCCCATGCCGCGGTAGGCCTTGAACTGGCGACCCTGGTAGATGATCGCCTCGCCCGGGCTCTCGTCGCAGCCGGCGAGGATCGAGCCGAGCATGACCACGTCGGCGCCGACCGCGAGGGCCTTGGCCACGTCGCCGGAGTACTTGATACCGCCGTCGGCGATAATCGGAGTGCCGGTGCGCTTGGCCGCCTTCACCGCGTTCATCACCGCGGTGATCTGCGGCACACCGACGCCGGCGACCACACGAGTGGTGCAGATCGACCCGGGTCCGATGCCGACCTTGATCGCATCGGCGCCGGCCTTGATCAGGTCGCGGGCACCTTCGGTGGTGGCGATGTTGCCGGCGATGACGTCGATGTCGTGGCGCCGCTTGATCCAGCGCACCGTGTCCATGACGTTCTTCGAGTGGCCGTGCGCACTGTCGACGACGATGACGTCGGCGCCGGCCGCGACCAGGGCATCGATGCGCTCGTGGTCATGCACCCCGGTGGCGGCGCCGACACGCAGGCGGCCGCGGGCGTCCTTGGACGCATGCGGAAACTGCTCCTGGCGCTTGAGGTCCTTCATCGTGATCAAGCCGACCAGCCGACCCTTGGCGTCGGCGAGGATGAGCTTCTCGACCTTGGCGCGAAAGAGGATCTCCTTGGCCTTCTCCAGCGAGATGCCCGGCTTGCCGGTGATCAGGGTCGCACTCATCACTTCGCGGATCGGCGTCTCCGGTTTGCGATGGTACTTGAGGTCGCGGCTGGTGACGATGCCGACGACCTTCGAGCCGTCGATGATCGGGATGCCGGAGATGTGGTGCTTGGCCATCACCTCCTGGGCGTCCTTGACCGTGGCCGAGATCGGCAGCGTCTTCGGGTCGGTGATGACGCCGTTCTCGCTGCGCTTGACCTTCTCGACCTCAAGCGCCTGGTCGGCGGCGGTGAGGTTCTTGTGGATCACCCCCATGCCGCCCATCTGCGCCAGGCCGATGGCCAAGCGGTGCTCGGTGACCGTGTCCATGGCCGACGAGAGCAGTGGGATGTTCAGCCGGATGCGCTTGGTCAGACGGGTAGCGACGTTGGTCGCCGTCGGCACCACGTCACTTAGCCGTGGGATGAGCAGCAAGTCGTCGAAAGTCAGGCCCTGTTCAGGCAGGATGATCGCCATGGCCCCTCCAGAATGGGGAGACGGAGGCTAGCGGGTGGGCGACGCAGGCAACCCTCGACGGGGAGGCTTGCACTTGCCCCCACGTCGCACCCCAAGACCTTGCCTAGCATGCGCTTGCGCATCGGGATCGGGGTCACGCTGGGAATCGCGGCAGTAGCCGTGGCCGGGCCCTCCTCGTGGCTGCCGTGGGGGGGCTGGGTGCGCGCCCAGCTGCCGGTCTGGTGGATCCTGCCTGTAATCGCCTCGGGACTGCTGTTGGCGGCGGCGGCATGGCTGCCGGGATCACCCGGTCGACCGGTAGTCAAGCCGGCCGGGCGTCCTGACCAACCGCCATTGTGGCCGACCCAGCATCGCGCCGAGGCGGTGGCGGTCGGGCTGGGCCTGCTGCTGCTGATCGAGCCCCTGCTGCATCTGGCGGTGCTCGGCTACCTCACCCGGCTGCATGCCCCGGGGGCCGAGGACATCCTGCTGCCCGGCGTGGTCGGCCGCAACGCCAGCGAGCTGGGCCTGCGCATCGTCGTCCTGTGCCTGCTGGCGCCCATCGCCGAAGAGGCGTTCTTCCGCGCCCGGCTGCTGCCGCTGCTGGCCGAACGACTGGGGCCGTGGACGGCACTGTCGTTCACCAGCTTGGCCTTCGCCGTCGCGCATGGCTCACCAATCGCTTGCCTGGTGGCGGCGCCGGTCGGCGTGCTGCTCGGCTGGATGCGCCTGCGGCATCGCGACGTCGGGGCCTGCGTGCTGGTGCATCAGGCGCACAACGGCTTGTTCCTGCTCGCCGGGCCGGCCCTGGTGACGGCGCCGCTGTCAGCGGCGGTGCTGGCGGTGGGGGGGGCGCTGATGCTGACCCTGGCTGGACTGCATGGACGTCATCGGCTGCGCGCCGTGCCCGCCGGGCTGGCGCTGGCGGCAGCGTTGGCCCTGGTGCTTCCACCGCTGTTGACGCTCAAGGACCATTGGTGGGCCGAGGCAACGGCACACCTCGCCGGCCGGCCGGGCAGCGCCGCCGGGGCGCTGGTCGCGCGGCTCGACGCCCAGCGCCGACGCGGACGGCTGACCGACGACCGCGCGGCGGCCTTGCGCAAACGGCTCGATCCGCTCGGAGCGCCGGCGGCTCGGGCGGCGCGGCTGTGGCTGGACGGCGCGGACGCGCAGGCGGCGAATGCCGACGAGGCGGCCGAGGACTTGCGGGCGGCGGTGCAGGTGACCGACCCGCCGACCGCCCTGGGCGAAGCGGTGACCGCCCTGGGCGAGTGCTGGCCGCTGGCTCTGGCCACCGTCGGCAGCGAGGAACCGGCGGCGATCGCGGCCCTGCTGGGACCGGACGGCGCCCGCCGCGTCATCGTCGCCAGCAGCGGTGCCCCGCGCAAACGGCTGCTGTCAGCCCTCGAACTGGCTTGGCCTGGTCGGCTAGCCACCGTCCTTCTCGCCCTGCCACCCGGGCAGGTCACACCGCTGGAACGCCGCCATCTCCGGCTGCACTACCCGGATGCCGACGCCCTGATCGACAGCCTGGACACCACGCATCGCGCAGCGTGGACGCCGTAGCCCCGTTCAGGGTTCGGCGCGCAGCTCGTGGAACAGCGCAGGGGACCGGCCGTCGACCGCCAGTACCAGCGCGATGGACGGAGCCGGCAGGTCGAGCAGCAGCGGCTGCAGCACCGTGGCCCCCTCCACCACGCCGGAGACCTGGCCATCCGCGATGGTCAGGGTGAAACGGATGTCGCGGGACGGCGTGGTCGCGCTACCAGCGCTGGCGGTATCGACACCGGCCGTGTCCTGACGCACCAAGCTGGCAATCAGGCCGTCGAGCGGCAGCAGGCGCAGGCCGATGGTGCGTCCCTGCGCGTCGCGCAGGCCGATGGTGACCGAGCCGTCCGGCGGCACCGTCACCGTGCCGATGATGCGGCCCGGCATGGCCGGGAGCGGATGCACGATCTCGCCACTACGTCCGCTGATCGCCAGGTCCTCGCGGTCCTCGCTGACACCCCAGGCGAGCGGATCCGTGATCGTCCAGCCAGCGAGGCGCTGGTCGAACGTGCTGCCGAAGAGCGCGATCGGGGAGGTGAGGTGGGGAGTGATAACAGGGGAAGACGGCAAGACGGCGACACGCGGTTCGACGTGGGCTGAAGCCCGCGGTCCTGGGGGGCGGGTCAGGAACGCGGTGGCGGCGATGAGGACGAGGACGGCAGCAGCGGCGATGGCGATGAGGGGCCATGGCCGGCGGGATGCTGGTGGACTGAGCGGCGCGCGCAGGGTAGCGATGACCTCGTCGTAGCCGGGACGCTGCTCGCGGTCGCGGGACAGGAGGCGCGTGCACAAAGCGGTCAGCACCGGCGGCAGGTCGGGACGGAGGCGCGCCGGATTCGGGGGCGGACCGTGCACCTTGCTCGCGACCAGTTCGGCGAAGCTGCTGCCGGTGAAGGCCGGGGCCCCGGTGAGGGCGTGATGCAGGACGCAGCCGAGACCGTAGAGGTCGGCGCGATGGTCGACGGCGTCGGGATCATCGAACTGCTCGGGCGCCATCGTCGACGGCGTGCCGAGGACCTGGCCGGCGGCGGTGAGATCGCCTTTCACTGCCTGACTGGTGCGGGCCAGCCCGAGGTCAGCGAGCTTGGCCGTCCAACTGCCATCCGGACGCCTGGTCAGCAGGACGTTGTCCGGCTTGACGTCGCGGTGGATGATGCCCTGGGTATGGGCGTGACGCAGGCCTTCGGCGACCTCGGCGACCAGGCGGGCGGCGTCGGCCGGGGCGAGCGGACCCTGCGCTGCGACATGCTGCTTGAGGTCGGGTCCGTCGACGAACTCCATGACCAGGAACGGACGGCCATCCGGAGCCATGCCGGCCTGGTGGCAGGCGACGATGTGCGGATGCGACAGGCCAGCGAGGATCCGCGCCTCGCGGCGGAAGCGGGCGGCGAAGGCCTCGTCGCCCTGCAGGGTCAGGGCCTTGATCGCGACCGCGCGGTCGAGGTAGGTCTGCCGGCCGAGCCACACCGCGCCCATGCCGCCCCGACCCAGTTCACGTTCGATCAGCACCCCGTCGATCGCTGGCGCGTCGCCGTTGCCTGCATCGGCCCCACCGATGACCGTGGCGTCGGTCGAACTCACCGCACCCGTTCCAAGGCGCGCTTGATCACTTCGACCGATGGCCGGTCGGCAATCGAAGTGCCGACGTAGCTCCAGCGCACGATGCCCTCGCCATCGAGGATGAAGGTGGCTGGCAGCGACAGGTTGCCGGCGATCTCCAGGCCGCGCACCAGGGTGAGGCCGGCGTCGAGCGCCACCGGCAGCGGCGGCGGCGAGCCGCGCAGACTAGCGACGGCATTGAGGAAGGCGGGCACCGCAGCGGGCGGACCGGGATAGACCACCAGCGTCTCGACGCCCTGCTCGCGCAGCGCCGCGGCGGCATCGGCCAGCGCGGCGGTCTGCGTGGCGCAATAGACGCAGACCTGCCCGCTGAAGCCGCGCATCACCACCACCACCGCCTTGCGTCCCCGCCAGTCGGCCAGGTCGAGAATCTTGCCGTCAGAGCCAAGGAAGCGGGTCTGCGGCAGCGGTTTGCCATGCAGCGTCGTTCGGGCGCGGCTGACGTCCGGCGGCGGCTCGCCGTAGCCGGTGGTATCAACCTTTTCACCACGGTAGCGCGCCAGCAGCCGGGCCGCGCCGGCCTCCTGGTCGGCGGTCCACCAGCCGGGCAGGGTGCTGATCGGCGACAGATCCGCGGCGGCGGGCGGCAGCGCGGGATCGGCCACCGGCGCCGGCAGCGGCGGGGGCAGCTCGTTAGACGCGATGGTGACGCTCATGTTGTTTACGGGGTCGGCGGGCGGCGGCTCCGGAGCGGGCGCCCGACCCTCGGCGCTGATCCGGCCGTCGGCATCGAGGACCACCCACGCGTCGTCGAGTCCGATCCGGGTCTGGCCATTGCCATCGCGCACCGCGACCGCACCGGGCGTGCCGGCTTCCGCCGTACCGGCCGGGGCCTGCTCACCCGCCTGCAGCCACAGGGCGCGAACCCCCGCGACCATCACGCCGGCCTCCAGCCGACGGCCGTCGGCCCCGAAGGTGAGGTAGGGGCCGTTCCAGATGCCGCGCCGGAACCAGGCGACGGCGGCCGATGTGCTGCCGTCGGCATGATAGGTGATCCACTTGCCTTCCTGACGGTCCGAGCGGTAGGAGCCGGTGGATTGCAGCGTGCCGTCAGCGCGCCAGTAGGTCCACGGACCATTGCGCAGGCCAGCGGCATAGGCCCCCTCGGCCTGCTTGGCGCCATCCGGATACCACAGCGTCCAGGGTCCCTGCTGCATGCTGTGATCGAAGGCGCCGGTGGCTGCCTGTTTTCCGCCCGGGTGCTCGTAGGTCCACGTGCCGGTCTGCTGGCCATCCACCACCGTCCCCGCCCGCTTCGGCGTCCCATCCGGCCAGGTGTCGGCGACCTGGCGCGGTCCGCCGCAGGCGGCAAGGAGGGAGAGCGTGAAGACGCCGGCGAAGATGAGGGTGGGACGCATGCCTAGGGATAGCGTGCGGTAGGCCGGCCTGGAAGCGCCACCTGGCTACCCCTCGGCATGTTCGACGCGGGCTGTAGCCCGCGGTCCTGTCGCTCAGACGCCAACCCGCAGGCACCAAGTGGCAGCGACGCAGGTCGCGCAGGACGGCTTGCGCGCGGTGCAGGTGTAGCGGCCATGCAGCACGAGATAGGCGTGAGCGTTGCGCCGGTGCGGCGCCGGCACGCGCGCTTCGAGGATCCGTTCGGTCTGCTCGGGCATGGTCGTGCGGCACAGGCCGAGGCGGTTGGTGACGCGTTGGGCGTGGGTGTCGACGGCGAAGGTCTCCTGACCGAACCACACGTTGAGGACGACGTTGGCAGTCTTGCGTCCGACTCCTGGCAGGGCGGTGAGCGCCTCGCGGTCAGCCGGCACCGCGCCGGCGTGCCGCTTGAGCAGCAGGCGCGACAGCTCGACCAGGTTCTTCGCCTTCGCATTGAACAGACCGATGGTGCGGATGAGCGGCACCAGACGCTCGACGCCGAGATCGCGGAGGGTTTGCGGCGTGCGTGCCACCGGGAACAGCCGCGCCGTCGCCTTGTTGACGTTGACGTCAGTGCACTGCGCGCTGAGCACCACCGCGACCAGCAGTTCGAAGGCGTTCGCATGCACCAGTTCGCAGCGCGGCGTGATGCTGGCCGCCAGCGCGTCGAACACCGACAGCACCTCGGCATCGCCGATCAGCCGCGCCCGGCGCGCCATTACCAGCCCTCCATCAGGCCGCACTGGCGATGCGCCTCGGCGGCAACCACGGCGGCGGCGCACGATAGATTGAACGAGCGCACCGGACCGCGCATCGGAATGTGCACGCCGCGACCGCTCCAGCGTGCATGCCAGTCGGCAGGGATGCCACGCACCTCGTTGCCGAGGATGATGACGTCGTCAGCGCCGTAGGCGGCGCGGTCGTAGCGCACGCTGCCCGTGCCGGTGACCAGCCACGGCGCGCGCCCGCCGAGCCAGGCCAGGAAGGCCTCCGGCGTCGGATGCAGGCTGAGGCGCAGCATCGGCCAGTAGTCGACCCCGGCCCGGCGCACGGCCCGCGCCGACAGGTCGACGGCGAGTGGGCCGATGAGATGCAGCTCGGCACCCAGGCCGATGCAAGTGCGGCCGACCGCGCCGATGTTGCCAGGAACCTGCGGCTGGTAGAGGGCGAGATGCATGGTTTAGCCGCTGGCGGCTGCCGGCCTGCCGGCAAACACCGCCGCTGCCTGCGCCACCACATCCGGAATCCCCACCCCGTCGTAGCCATTGCCGATCAGATGCAGACCCTCGGGCGTCAGGCCGCGGATGCGCGCCACCCGGGCCTGATGCCCGATGACGTACTGGGCCATCGCCTTGGGCCAACGGTGGACGCGGGCGAAGCGCGGCTCGGGCAGCGCGCCGAGGTAATGGCGCAGGTCCGCCAGGGTCTCCTGTACCAACACCGCGTCGGACAGCTCCAGACGCTCCTCATGCAGCGCCCCGCCGACGAAGGCGCGCAGCAGGCTGGTGCCCTCCGGCGCGCGACCCGGATACTTGGCATGGGCGAAGGTGCAGGCGATGGTGGCGCGGCCCTCAACCGCCGGGATGACGAAGCCGGCGGCGGGCGGCAGGGCGATGGTCGCGTCGAAGGCAAGATTCACCGTCGCCACACCGGCGTAGGGGATGGCGGCCAGCTCACGCGCCAACTCGCCGTCGAGCATCCGGGCGGCGGCGTGCGCCGGGGTGGCGATGACCACACGGCGCGCCAGCAGCGGACCTTCGGGGCAGTCGACCTGCCAGCCGTCGCCAACGCGGCGCACCGCGGTGACGGCGCAGTCGGTCCGTATCTCGGCGGCGTCGAGACTGGCCAGCAGCGCATCGATCAGGGTCTGCAGGCCGCCCTCCAAGGAGAGGAACAGGCCGTAGCGCGGTCCGGTCGCCGACCGCATCGCCGCCTGCTTCTGCTGGCGCATACGCACCATCATGCCGCGGATCAGCGAGCCATGCGTGCGTTCGATCTCCAGGAACTGCGGCATGGTCGCGGCCAGCGACAGACGCTCGGGATCGGCGGTGTAGATGCCGCTGACCATCGGCTGGGCGATCGCCTCCAAGCCTTCGCGGCCAAGGCGGCGACGGACGAAGCCGGCCAGGCTCTCCTCGGGCGCGTCGGCGCGCCGCCGCGGCAGCACCAGATCGGCGCCCATGCGCAGCTTGCCAAACCACGACAACAGCGGCGAGCGCAGGAAGGGCAGGATGCGGCCGGGCGCCAGCAGGTAGAGTCCGTCCGGCACCGGGACCAGCCGGCCACGGCGAGCGATAAATGAACGGCGCGCCGCCTCGGGCACGCCGACCAGGCGCGATTCAAGGCCCAGCTCGCGCACCAACTCCAGCCCGCCCGGCTTGATCGAGACCAGTGAGTCGGGGCCGTGCTCGCAGGTGAAACCCCCCTCCTGGCTGGTGCGCACCACCCCGCCGAGCCGGTCGCTGCTTTCCAGCAGCGCCACCGACAGCCCGCGCCGACAGGCGTGGTAGGCCGCCGCCAGGCCGGCGACTCCGCCACCGATGACGATGACGTCGATCATCGCGCCGAGATTTCGTGGATGCGCTGCACCAGCGAGCGGGCCATCTCCGGCGGCGTCTCCTTGATGACGCCATGGCCGAGATTGGCGATGTGGCCAGGCCGGCCGGCGACACTGGTGATCAGACTGTCGACCCGGCCGCACATCACCGCCTCGGGGCCAAGCAGTAGCGCCGGATCGATGTTGCCCTGCACCGCCACGCCAGCGCCCAGCGCATTCCAGGCCTGCACCAGATCCGGACCGGTGTCGACTCCGACGACATCGGCGCCGGTGGATGCGAACAGGTCGAGCAGATGGCCGGTGCCAGCCCCGAACACGATCACCGGCACACCGGGCGTCACCGCCTGCACCGCCGTGCGCAGGTGCGGCAGGACGTAATCGCGGTAATCCGCGCGCGACAGGCAGCCAGCCCACGAGTCGAAGAACTGCACCGCCGCCGCGCCAGCCGCGATCTGGCGGTTGACGTGCGCTGCGCCGCACGTCGCGAGCGAGGCGCACAGGCGGTGCCAGGCCTCCGGCTCGCTGTACATGAAGCGCTTGGCGCGGGCGAACTGCCGGCTGCCGCCACCTTCGATGGCATAGGCGGCGAGGGTGAAGGGTGCACCGGTGAAACCAATGCACGGGATGTCGGCCGGGCTGCCGGCGACGGTCAGGCGCACCGCCTCGGCGACGTAGCCGAGGTCGCCGGCGGCGACCAATGGATCGCGCAGCCGGTCCACCGCCGCGGCATCGGCCAGCGGGGTCAGCTTCGGTCCGTCGCCCTCGAAGCGCAGCGGCACGCCGAGCGCCTCCAGCACCACCAGGATGTCGCTGAAGACGATGCTGGCATCGACCCCCAGCCAGTCGCGGGCGTACAGCGCCGCCTCGGCGCAGACGTCCGGACTGCGGCACAGGTCGAGGAACGACAGCGTCGAACGCAGGCCGCGGTAGTGCGCCATGTAGCGACCAGCCTGGCGCATCAGCCAGACCGGCGTGCGGTCGACGGCCTCGCCACGGCAGGCGCGCAGGAAGCGACTGTCCCAGCGCGCTGCCGGCATCGCGGTGGCGTTGCCGGCAAGGCGCACGGACGGACGGGGCTGGTCGGGCATGGCAGGGCAGCATGGGCGACATGGTGGCTCTGCCAGTCAGGGTTGCCCCAGGGTCCACTTCCCAGTCCAGCCGAGCCCGCAGGATGCCAGCATGCCCGACCATCCGACCGATCCCGCCGACCTCGTTGCACACGCCCTCGCCGCCTTCGGCGAGGACTGTGC
>JBBREK010000011.1:0-35557 GCA_038203025.1 Planctomycetota bacterium | reverse complement strand
CGAAGCGGTCGTCGAGATCCTCGTACACCGCCGTGACCTCGTCGATGGGGATGTAGACGCGGTAGCGGTGCGCATCGGTGCCGAAGCGGTCGACGGCATCGGCGAGGAGGATTTCGCGTCGGCCCTCGCCGCTCCACTCCGGCCCGTGCTTGGCCAACTGGTATATCTTGCGCGTCATGTCCGGCGACCAGTTGAGGCAGCGCACCTCGCCGACCACCACCTCCTTGCGCACCTCGACGATCTTGAGCAGGAAGCGCTCGCCGCGCCTGACGATCAGAGTCGCCACCCGCTGCTGCTTGCACAGCGACTCCAGCACCTTGGTGATGGAGCCGGGATTGTCGGTCCCGGGAACGATGATCTTCTGGTCGGCACTCATGAGTATGTGAAGACGATAGGTGAACGCGGGGCTTTCCAAACGGTGTCTCTGTTCAGGGGCTTCGCCCCTACGGCCTTGCAGGCCTACCCCCGGGCTTTGTCGTGACTCGATTCCGTCGGAAGCCTCCGGAATCGTGGCGGCATCGGCTGCGCCGATTGTATGCCGCCACCGTCACTTGGCGCCCGCCCCGTTCTGTTCAGGGGCTTCGCCCCTACGGCCTTGCAGGCCTACCCCCGGGCTTTGTCGTGACTCGATTCCGTCGGAAGCCTCCGGAATCGTGGCGGCATCGGCTGCGCCGATTGTATGCCGCCACCGTCACTCGGCGCCCGCCCCGTTCTGTTCAGGGGCTTCGCGCTTCTTCGGGCATCATTTCAGAATCAGGCCTGCGGAACGACGCACGACGCACGTCGAACACGGGTCAATGCCTCAAACCAGCTTGTCGCCCAGCTTCTTCGCCAGTTTGCTGCGCCACACCGCGGCGTGGTCGGTCTGCACCGGGGCCAGGGCCTCGACCAGGGTGGCGACGTCGTGATTGCGCTCCAGGCTGGTGGCGTTGGCGGCGACGATGGTCTCGCTGGTGACGATCTCCTCGCCGACCACGCAGAGGTTCGGCATCAGCGCCACGGTCGAGCCGCTGCGCACGATGTAGATGGCGGTGCGGCCCTCCTGGGCGCAGACCCGCTCGATATCCTTGGGGCCGGCCTCGAAGCGCAGTCCCAACCGCGTCGATTCGAGCACACTCGTGTACAGTTCGTCGTACATCGGATCGATCAGCACCGGGGTGTCGCGCAACGCGGCCAGCTTGGGGTCGTCGCTGCGGTCGGCCCAGCGGCGCGAGGCGCCCAGCGCCTTGACCTGCATGGCGCGGGCCCGGTCCATGAGGACGCAGTGGCCGAGGTAGTCGTCGAGCCCGAGCGAGCCGAGGATGCGCACCTGCGAGGCGTCCCCGTGCAGGTGCTCGCGCAGTTCTTGCCAGTTGCGCACCCGGCCGGTGTCGAGGACATCAAGCAGGGTGTTGTGGAAGGCGTCATAGCAGGTCAGCGAGAGGTCGCGCTTGTGCTTGCGCAGGCAGGTCGGCGTCACCTCGTGCTCGGTGCCCATGAGCACGCCATGCACGCCGTTCCAGGCGAAATCGCACTGGTTGAACACCGCGCGCACCGGCTTGCCGGGGCGGGTGATGTCGAGCTGCAGGTGCAGGCACAGGGCCGCCTCGCGCACGTCGGCGTCGGCGTCGGCGAGCCATTGGCCGAGCAGGCCCTGAACGCCCTCCATCGGGGTGTAGCCCAGGCGCACCGCGCCATCGGTTGCGGGCAGGCGACGCATACGCGCCAGCGCCGCCTCGACGTCGCCGAGGTCGTGGCCGGCGCGGTCGGCGGCACGGGTCGTCGCGTCGGCGTCGCCGCCGTGGTCTTTCCACAGGTCGATAAGGCCTTCCTCGAACTTGACCCGCCGCTTGTCATCCTTGATCAATCGGCGCAGGTGTGCGACCAGCTCGCGCCGCAGCCAGCCGAGCTGGACCAGACGCTTGAGCACGTCGTCGAAGGAGCCGCCCTTGGGCGGGACGGCGATGAGGACGGGATCGGGCATGAGGCGTGACAGGTTGGTCCGAGGAGCGCTGGATCAATGCCCGGACCGCCGGCCGGCGCTGTCAGCGCCTAACTTGTCTACAGCAGGCTGAGTTCGGCGGCGGCGAAGCTGCGTTCGCAGTAGATGCAGCGTACGATCAGCGGATCGGTGCCGACGACGGTGAAGCGGGTGGTCCAGCGCTCGTGCACGGTCACGCAATTGGGATTGGCGCACTTCGCCACGCCCTCGAAGCGCTCGGGTACTGGCACGGTGACCTTCTGTGCCACCCCGTAGTCGCGGATGATCGACACCGTGGCGCCAGGGGCGATCAGCGCCAGGCAGCTGAGGGTGCGCTGGTCGAGTTCGCGGCCGGCGATCTTGACCACGCCTTTGCGGCCGCTGCGCGCCGAGCGCAGGTTCATGCCGACGAACACCTGGTCGTCCGAGCCGGTGAGCAGCTGTGCGACCTTGAGGGTGGCACTGGCCGGGATGTGGTCGACGACGGTGCCGCTGCTGATCGCTTCGACGTGGCGGATGCGCGTCGAGGTGCCGGTGCTGGGCTCGTTCTCGTTCATGGCACGGCTCCGAGGACGAGGCCGAGGATCGCTTGGCGGACGGGGATGCCGTTGGCGGCCTGGGTGAAATAGTGCGCGTGGGCGGTGGCATCGACGTCGGCGGCGATCTCGTTGACCCGTGGCAGCGGGTGGAGGATACGCATGTGCGGCCTGGCCGAGGCCAGCATCGCGGCAGTGACCCGGTAGGTCGCCTTGATGTGGTCGAACTCCAACGCGTCGGGGAAGCGCTCTTCCTGCAGCCGGGTCATGTACAGCACATCGCAGGCGGCGATGGCGTCATTCAGCGTCGGCACGGCCTCGACGGTGATGCCGTGGTGATTGGCCTCGGCGATGTACTGCGGCGGCAGCTCCAGACCGCGCGGGGCGACGGTGATGATCCTGCCCCCGAAGTGGCACAGCGCTGAGATCAGGCTGTGCACGGTGCGGCCATAGCGCAGGTCCCCCGCGAAGGCCACGGTCAGCCCCTCGCCGGCGATCAACTGCGGGAACAGCCGGGAGATGGTGTAGAGGTCGAGGAAGGTCTGGGTGGGATGCTGGTTGCTGCCATCACCGCCGTTGAGCACTGGCACGCGCGAGACTTCGGCGGCCAGGCGGGCCGAGCCATCGCGCGGATGGCGTATGACGATGACGTCGGCATAGCGCTCGACCATGCGGATGGTGTCGGCCAGGCTCTCGCCCTTCTTGGCTGACGAGCTGCCTGGGTCGCTGAACCCCATAACGCGGCCGCCCAGCTTGAGCATGGCCGCCTCGAACGACAGACGCGTGCGCGTGCTTGGTTCGAAGAACAGCGTCGCCATGATCCGTCCGCTGAGCGGCTCACCGGCCTTGCCGCTCTCCATCGCCTCGGCGGTGCGCAGGATGTGCAGGATCTCCTCGCGTCCGAAGTCAGCGATGGAGATGACGTGTCGTCCGCGTAGGTCCACGGGTCGGCACGCTACCCCAGCGCTCCGTCGGGCAAGACCCCACCCGGCCTGCCGTTCGTAGTCAGCTCACGCCGATTGGATGCGACGAACGAGAGAGAAATGCCGAGGACGGGACTCGAACCCGTAAGCCCTTGCGGGTGGCGGTTTTTAAAACCGCTGCGTTTGCCATTTCGCCACCTCGGCGGCGGTCGCTAGCGGTTCTGCAGGCTGGCTCCGCTGGTGCATCCGGACAGGGCGTTGTCCAAGGATGCTTCCTCGGCCGGCAGGCCACGGGCTTCGATGATGGCGGCGGGGGCGTCCAGGCCGAAGGTCAGGAGGATGACGGCGGAGAACCGCTGCTGGTCGCCTTCGATCCAGGTCGAACGCAGGCTGCGCACGATGCGGTTGCCCCGATCGTCGAGGTTGAGGGCGTTCTCGACGTAACCGGGACGGGCCCGGGCCTCCTCGATCAGCACGTTCCACTGCGCCTCGGCGTCAACGGGCACCCGAAGCGGCCGCACGGTCAGGAAGGCGGTCTCGCTGGCCGGGTCGTTCCAGGCGGGGGCGCCGCCGACCGGCTGGCCGCGACGCCAGCCGTCGGGAGCGGGCACGCGCAGGCCGGATTCGAGATCCAGGAAGTCGTTGGCCGGACCGCCGCCGACCACGGCGACGGTGGCCTGCGCCTGCGGCTGGACGCCAAGTTCACGGGCGATGCCGATGTGCGAGGGGTCAGCGTTGAAGCCGGCCTGGTAGCAGCGCCACGATCGCTCGCGTGCCCGCGGCAGCATCTCGGCGTTCTCGTCGGCCCAACGGCCGAGCTGGTAGAACCCCTCAGCATCCTTCCACACCAGGGCGGCGAAGCGGTCTTCGTACTCGCGTTCGAGGGCCTGGGCGCGCGGCAGCCACGCCTCCTTGTAGAGCGCATAGCCCAGGCCGCGCATGCGCCTGCCCAGGGTCTCGGCCTGGGCGCCACCGTGCTGGCGGATCCAGGTGGGTGAGCACACCCGGGCGGCCAAGCCCTTGTCGTGCAGCTGGTTGAGCGCCAGGTCGAGGGCGCGGACGGTCAGGGCCAGGTCCTTGCGCTCGGCCGACTTCTTCACCAGTTCGTCAATCACAGAGGTCAGCAGACTGTCGGCGGTCGCGCTCCAGAAGTCGGCGTTTCCTGCCGTCCGGGCCTGATCGCGGCACCAGCTGACCACGCCGAGGCGGCGATCCCAGTCGTCATCGGCGATGCCAAGCATGCGCTCTAGGAGCAGCTTGGCGTCGGACGGGGCGATGGTGGCGTGCTGGACCGACATGGTCCGGTCGCGTCCGTTGGCGGTGATGGAACCGACCAGATAGAGGTTGTCGCCGTCGATCTTGCCGGCCAGCGACTCCCCGACCGTCTCGATGACCAGATTGTCGACGCGATACAGACCGAACTTGTTGCCTGACAGCTTGCGCAGCTTGCCAGTCAGGGCGACATCCTGGCCGTCTCCCAGGCCGCCGGCCAGTTCATCGGCAGCGACCAGCATGTAGGTGCGACCGTCGTAGGCGACGAATTGGCGGTTCTTGCCACGCACCTGCGTGACGAAGGATTGGCTCCAGGGGGCCTGGGCATCAGCCGCAACCGGGGCGTCGCCAGCGAAGAGCAGGCTGCCGACACAGGCGATGGCGAGCAGACGGGTGAGCATAGGGAACCTCCGACGAGCGGCAGGATAGGTGGCTGGACGGGGGCCCACAAGCTGCGACCGGCCAACGAGGGGAAGGCAGGCCCTTGCAGGCCGTCGGGTGGTCACTATGACTCCCGCCTCGCACCGATATGGGTGCGGCACCGGGCCCGCCCGGTGGGCCGCTCTTGGGGGGGTATAGCTCAGTTGGTAGAGCGTCTGAATGGCATTCAGAAGGTCATGGGTTCGACTCCCTTTACCTCCACCATCAAAAACCCGGCCGTTCGGCCGGGTTTTTTTTGTAGCGCCGGCTTCAGTCGGCGCACCTTTCAAGCTTGGTCGATGTGCAGGATTTCGGTGTTGTGGCTGCGCTTGGCCAGGCCGCGTTCGATCTCGCGGCGCTGTCGGCGTGCCAACTGGGTGCGCATATTGTCAACCGCGGCGGTGAAGCGGTAGACCGGTTTGGAAACGTAGGTGATCTGCACCACGCCATCGTCGAGTCGTCCGCCGGCGTTCTTGATCTGCTGCATGGCACGGGCGCGGATCGCGTCCCGCTCGGCCTCGAGCCGGCGGATTTCCTCCGTCAGGGCGACGTAACGGAGGAGTTCGTCCACGGCAGTCTACGGAGCGGCGGCAGGCGGGGCCTGCATGGCGGCTGGATCGGCGGGGACTTCCTTGTCGAAGGACTTCTCGGCCTGATCGGCGGCGTTCTGATTGGCCGAGGCCTTCTCGGCGTGGCTGGAACCGCTCGGGCGATCTCCGCAGGCTGACAGAGCGAGGATAGAGAGGACGGCCAGGGGGAGGATGAACGGCTTCATGGCGGCGGAGCATGCCGGGGACGAGACAAAATGGAACGACCCACCGTGAGGCGGGTCGAAGTCGCGTCCAGCGGACGACAGACGGTCAGAGGTCGGTGCGGACCTTGGGCAGGTTGAAGATGGAACTCTTCTTTTCTGAGCTCCACAGGCCCTTGTTCTTGAGCTTCTCGATGCGCTCAATGCGTGACAGCACGTTGCGCTTCTTGGCGAAACCGCCCTTGCTGGCGAATGATCCGTGCATGGTCATGATATGTACTCCTGCGAGGGGCGGAACACTAGTGGCGCTGGTAGCGAGATCAAGCCTGAGGTTCGATGGTCTGTTGGCGCCCGCAGTGGGTGCAGGCGGCCAGGAAGGCCTCGGCCCGCACCGCGGCAGGGAAGTCCTTGCCGCAGTGCAGGCAGGTGGTCGGGCGGGTTGCACTGGAGTTGGCCTTGCCGCCGACCACGGCGGTGCGATGCGCCTCGGCCATGCGGCCGCGCACCGCGTGCTCGAGGTGGGCATCGATCCAGTCGCACAGCTTCAGTGCCGGGCTGCCGATCTTGGCCTGGAAGCGGTCGCGCACCTCGTCGACGGCCTCGCGCAGGGGGGTGGCGCCGCGGTCATGGTAGAGGTCGCGGAAGGCCTCGCGTAGATCGGCGACGTCGCTCTCGCTGATGCCGTCGCGGCGCAGCCCGATGACGTTGATGTTGCGCGGCTCGGCCGGCGAGCCCTCGGCCATGACGTAGGGTGGGATGTCGAAGCGCACCCCGCACATCGCGCTGACGATGGTCAACTCGCCGACGGTGACGAAGTGATGCATGCCGACCATGCCGCCGATGATCGATTTGCGGCCGATGCGGCAGTGGCCGGCGAGCTGGGCGCCGTTGGCGATGACCACGCCGTTGGCAACTTCGCAGTCGTGGGCGATGTGAGCGTAGGCCATGACCAGGACGTCGTCGCCGACCTTGGTGGTCATCGCGCCGGTGGCGGTGCCGCGTGAGATGGTGACGCATTCGTGGATGCGGCAGCGCTCGCCGATGATCACGGCGCTGTCCTCGCCCTTATACTTGAGGTCCTGCGGGTCGGAGCCGACCACCGCGCCGGGGAATACGCGCGTGCCTGAACCGATCGTGGCCCGGCCGTAGACGCTGGCGTGGCTGATCAGTTCGACGCCGGCAGCGAGGGTCACCTGGCCGCGGACGTAGCAGAAGGGGCCGACGATGGCGTCCTGGTGGATCTCGGCTTGGGGATCGACGACGGCAAGGGGATGGATCGGCATGGAAACATGCACGCTAGATGCCGGCAGGCCTTGGCGCAAGCTGCTGGCGTGGACCGCATACCAAATGAACTGCTGGTCAGTCTGTGCCGGGCCGAGGGACTAAAGCACCTGGCGGTGATCCGGGTTCCGGGCCGGCTCGATCCTACTGGACTCGATCGCATGCTTGCCGACGGGGTGGGGAATCTCGATTGGATGCGCTCGGATCACGGCCTGCGGCTGGATCCCAGCGGTCTGCTGCCGACGGCCCAGGCGATCATCTGCGTTGCCTGGCACTACTCTGCGCCGACGCCGGTGGACGGGCTGCGCCGGGCCGCCTACGCCGCCGGGAAGGACTACCACGGCCTGCTGCGGCCGAAGCTGGGGCGGATCGGCCGGGCCCTCAACGCCGCCTGCGGCCGGTCCTGGCGGCATCGCGCCTGTGTCGACAGCGCACCGCTGAACGAGCGGACGCTGGCCCAGCTGGCTGGCCTGGGTTGGATCGGGCGCAACGCCCTGCTGATCAGCCCGGCGACCGGGTCATGCCGGCTGCTCGGCTTCCTCCTGACCGAGGCGCCGCTGGCGCCGACGCACGGCGGACATGGCGCCGACCGCTGCGGCGCCTGCACGCGCTGCGAGACCGCTTGCCCGACCGCGGCGTTGACCGGCCGGCGCTGCCTCACTGAGCGCTGCATCAGCTACCTGACCATTGAACATCAGGGCGTCATCCCGGCCGATCTGGCGCGGCTGTTCAACGGCTGGTGGTTTGGCTGCGACGTGTGCCAGGAGGTCTGTCCCTGGAACCGCTTCGCCCCGCCAGGTGAGGATGTCCGCCTGTCCGGCGTCGATCACGAGACCGACCTGCTGGCCGTGACCGCCGCCACCTTCGACAGCCACTTCGCTGGCCGGCCGATTCGCCGGCTCGGCTGGGAGCGCTTCCGGCGTAACCTGCTGGTGGCCCTGTGGAGTCTGGGCCGACTAGACGAGGTCCGCCGCATCGCCGCCGACGATCTCCCTCTGGTCCGCCAGCAGGCCGCTGAACTCGGCCTGCCCCAGGACCGCGGGCTTCAGCCCGCGATCGCCTGATCATCCTACTCCTGCAGCGCGCACTCCACGCCCTCGACCAGGGCGTTCCACGAGGCCTCGATGACGTTCTCGCTGACGCCGATGGTGCCGAAGCTGCGCCCGCCGAAGGTGTGCTCAATGAGCACGCGGACCTGCGCTGCGGTCCCCGCCTTGGAGTCGACGACGCGCACCTTGTAGTCGCTGAGATGCAGCTTCTCGAGCTGCGGGTAGGTTGGGCGCAGCGCCTCTTGCAGGGCATGGTTGAGGGCGTCGACCGGGCCGTGGCCCTCGGCGACGCGCAGGCGGGATTCACCGCCGACCTCGATCTTGACCGTGCCTTCGACCAGGTGGTCGGCGGCCTCGGTGCCCAGCCCGTGGACGCGGTAGTGATGCAGCTTGAATGAGGGCTTCCAGGTGCCGAGATGGCGCCGGACCAGCAGTTCGAACGAGCCTTCGGCGGCCTCGAAGGACCAGCCACGGTTCTCCTTCTCGACCACCTCGTCGAGCACAGCCTTCTGCACTGCCGGGTCGCTGAGACCGGGGAAGCGCGACGCCAGCTTGGCCTGGAGGTTGGAGCGTCCGGACAGTTCGGAGATGAGGATGCGCCGTTCGTTGCCGACCGATTCGGGCGTGACGTGCTCGTAGGTCAGGGCGTTGCGCTGGACCGCGCTGACGTGGATTCCGCCCTTGTGCGCGAAGGCGGCCCGGCCGACGTAGGCCTGGTTGGTTGGCCCGGCCAGGTTGATGCGTTCCCACACCGCCCGGCTGGCCTCGGTCAGGCGGATGAGTCGGCCTTCGGGCAGGCAGCGCATGCCGAGCTTCAGCTCGGTGTTGGCGATCACCGCGCACAGGTCGACGTTGCCGCAGCGCTCGCCGACGCCGTTGATCGTGCCCTGGATCTGGACGCAGCCGGCCTCGACCGCTGCCAGGGTGTTGGCCACGGCCACGCCGCCGTCGTTGTGCACGTGGATGCCCAGCCGCGCCTCCGGCAGGCGGGCTTGTACCACGCGTACGGCTTCGGTGATCTGGGCCGGCAAGGTGCCGCCGTTGGTGTCGCACAGCACCAGGCGCTGCGCCCCGGCGCCGTGCGCCGCGTCCAGCGTGCGCAGGGCGTAGTCGGGGTTGGCTTTGTAGCCGTCGAAGAAGTGCTCGGCATCGTAGAACACGGGCTTTCCCGTGGTCTTGGCCAGGTACTCCACCGACGAGGCGATCATCGCCAGGTTGTCGTCCAGGCTGACGCGCAGGGCCTCGCGCACGTGCAAGTCCCAGGTCTTGCCGAAGATGCAGGTGGCGTCGGCCTGCGCCGCGACCAGGGCCTGGAGGTTGGCGTCGTCCTTCGGTTCGTTCTTGAAGTGCCGGGTCGAGCCAAAAGCCGAGATCCTGGCGGTCTTCAGGCCGAGGGCGCGGACGTCGCGGAAGAAGGCCTTGTCCTTGTCGTTGGACATCGGCCAGCCGCCCTCGATCCAGGCGACGCCGAGCCAGTCGAGCACCTCGGCGAGATGCAGCTTGTCGGCCAGACTGAGGTTGACGCCCTCGCCCTGTGAGCCGTCGCGCAGGGTGGTGTCGTAGACTTCGAGTTCGCGCATGGATGTCCCGGAAAATGAAAAGGGGCCCTTCGCCAACGGCGAAAGGCCCCAGATCGGGCTTCGCGTGGCGAAGTCGGATCAGGCGGTACGGATAATTCGCTCCAGCTGCATGGGTTGGCCTTATATTGCGTTAGCCGCGTGCGCAAGCTCAGAACTGGGCTGCCACTCCAAGAAAGGGACCGGACAGTGCGATGCTGGCATCGCCCTTCTTGCCGCCGCTGTCGACCGAGAGGTCGATCATGGTGTGGCGGTAGCCGGCGAAGACGCCGACGTAGGTCATCGGGTAGTAGGCGACCTGAGCCTGGGCATGCAGGAAGCGTCCGCTGACGTCGCCGAGCGGAACCGCCAGGCCATGGATCATGAACTCGGCCTCAAGCATGTCGAGCGGGGCGACGTAGCCGCGCAGGGCGAGGGTCGGGATGGTCATGCTCTCGTCGAGCTTGGCGCTCTGGCCGGTGGACGACAGCTCGGTCTTCAGACCGAGTTGGTGGGCGGCGAGACCGACTGAGAAGCCGGCCATGTTCAGCTCAATCGGTGCCCAGTTCAGCTCGGCGTAGAGGTCGCTGATCGTGGCTTTGCTTTCGACGTTGGTCCCGGCGGTAAACGACTTGCCGCCGAAGTTGATGGTCTGCGACAGCGAGCCCGAACCGTCGGTCGACCACGCCTGGTAGCCGAGGAAGCCGTGGAAGCTGAGCAGCGGGGTGGTCAGGCCGAGTTCGAAGGCAGGGGTCGCCTCGCGGCTGTCGAGACCGACGTCCGACATGTCGAAGCTGGTGCCCGGCACGCCGGACTGCTCGTAGGCTGCGTCGCCACTCAGGCCGATCGAACCGACCGAGGCCTGCACGCGGACCCAGTAGTCCCAGGTGCCGGCATCAGCAGCGAAGCCGGAGACCGCCAAGGTCAGCAGGGTGGCGGACAGAAGGGCACGGGTATGCATGGGAGGTGATGCTAGCGTCCCCACCGTGCGAATGCAATCAGCTCGGACAGGTCTGCCCGGGCATCTCGTCAGGTGTCTGACCGGGCCGCCGGCTGACCCAGGTTGCCAGTAAGCCGGCACGGCCTACATCGTCTCCGGTTCCACACTGGAGTCTCCATGGCTGCATCTTCCGCCGCACTCGCCGACGCCGCCGCACCGCTCCGCCAGGTCGAGGCCGAGGTCGGCAAGATCCTGGTCGGGCAACGCGATCTCGTCCGGCGCCTGCTCATCGGGCTGGTCTGCGATGCGCACCTGCTGCTCGAAGGCCTGCCCGGCCTGGCCAAGACCACCGTGGTCAAGGTCATGGCCCAGGCCCTCGAGCTGCAGTTCCGCCGCATCCAGTTCACCCCCGACCTGCTGCCCGCCGACATCATCGGCACGCGCATCTACGAAGGCGGCAGCTTCAGCGTCAAGAAGGGGCCGATCTTCGCCCAGGTGGTGCTGGCCGACGAGATCAACCGCGCCCCGGCCAAGGTGCAGTCGGCGCTGCTTGAGGCGATGCAGGAGCGCCAGGTGACGATCGGCGACGAGACCTTCGCACTGCCGCGACCGTTCCTCGTGCTGGCGACGCAGAACCCGATCGAGCAGGAGGGCACCTATCCCCTGCCCGAGGCGCAGACCGACCGCTTTCTCATGAAGGTGAAGGTCGGCTATCCCGCCGCCGATGAGGAGAAGGTCATCCTCGAACGGGCGATGAACCGCACTCCGGTGCAGATCAACCGGGTGATGAGCCTCGAACAGCTGGATGCGGCCAAGGTCGCCCTTGATGACGTGCATATGGACGGCCGGCTCAACGACTACTGCGTCAGCCTGGTGCGCGCCACCCGCGACCCGGCCGCCGCGGGCATCTCCGCCCTGGCCAACCTGGTGCAGATCGGGGCCAGCCCACGTGCCACCATCGCCCTGGCGGTGGCCGGCCGCGCCCACGCCTTCCTCGATGGTCGCGCCTTCACCACGCCGCAGGACATCAAGAGCGTCGCCGCCGACGTGCTCCGGCACCGCCTCATCCCCAGCTACGAGGCCGAGGCCGAGGGCCTCGACAGCGATGCGCTGGTGGCGCGGCTGCTTGAGCACGTCGTCGTGCCCTGACCGATGCCTGACGCCGTCGACATCAGCGACATCCTGCGCCAGGTCAGGCGCATCGAACTGCGCACGCAGCGGCTGGTCTCCTCGCTGGCGGCCGGCCGCTACCGGTCTGCGTTCCGTGGCCAGGGCATGGAGTTCGACGAGGTGCGCGAATACACCGCCGGTGACGATGTGCGCTCCATCGACTGGAACGTCACGGCGCGGGCCGGTCGGCCCTACGTCAAGGTTTTTCGCGAGGAGCGCGAACTGACCGTGTTGTTGCTGGTCGATGTCAGCGGCTCGATGCGCTTCGGCGCCATCCCCGGGATCAGCCCGCGCGCCAAGCTTGCCCTCGCCGCCGAGGCGGCGGCGGTGGTCGGCATCACCGCCCTGAGAAACGGAGACCGGCTTGGACTGATGCTGTTCAGCGACCGCACCGAGACGCATGTACCGGCGCGTCGCGGCCGTGGTCACGCCATGAGAGTGGTGCGCGAGGTGCTGACTCCAACTGGCGGCGCCCGCCAGACCGATCTGGCGCATGCGCTCGACGAGCTGGCCCGGGTGACCAAGCGCCGGGCGGTGTGCTTCCTGGTCAGCGATTTCCTCGGCGATCCGGTGGCGCGTCCTGCCCTGGGCACCGCCCTGGCGCGGGCCGGGCGGCGCCACGACATAGTCGGTCTGCGCATTGCCGATCCGGGCGAGGCCGCCCTGCCGGCGGGTTCCGCCCCGCTGGTGCTGGTCGATCCGGAAGGCCAGGGCAGTGGCGTGTTTGCCGGCGGTGCGTCGGCGCGTCGGCGCTATGCCGCCGCCTGGGCCGAGACGCGTGGCGCCACCGAGCGGCTGTTCCGCGCCAGCGGCTGCGACCTCGTCGACCTGACCACCACCGAGAGCGCGGTCAGCGCCCTGGAGCGCTTCTTCCGCCAGCGCCGTCGGAGGGTGCGTGGGTAGGGCCGCCTGGTTGTTGTGCCTGGGCGTCCTGCTGGCCGCCGCCGACGCCCCGTTCGTCGACCTGTCGGTAGCGCCGGCGCAGATCGCGGTCGGCGAGACCGTCGTCGCCACCGTCACCTACCGCTGGCCGCACGGCTGGACGGTGGCGGTCGAGCCGGATCCGTCGGCCGCGTTCCGCAGCCAGTTCGTCACCAACGCCCCGCCGCCAGTGGTTACCAGCACCGGCGAGGAGGAGCGCCGCGTCTTCCGCTACACCGTCGCGGCGGTGCGCAGCGGCGCCTGGCTGCTGCCGCGCCCGGCGCTGATCGCCACCGGGCCGTCGGGTCCGGCAACCGCCACGGCCCCCGAGGTCATCGTCCAGGTCGGCGCCGAGTCGGCTCCGCCGCACCTGCCCGCGGCGCGACCGCTGCTGGTGCGCCCGCCGGTGGCCGCCGCCACAAATCACCGCTGGTGGTGGATTGGCGGCGTCGTTGCGCTGCTGGCCGCTGTTGGCCTCGGGCTGTGGTGGCGCCTGCGTCGTGCCATCGATAGCGATCCGACGCCGTGGGAGGTATTCTCTGGCGAACTCGATGCGGCGCGCGCGGCCGGCGACGGCAAGGACGGCGGGGCGCGGCTGAGCCTGGCGGTGCGCCGCTACGCCGGCCGGGTGTGGGGCTTCGACGGCCCCGGTCTGACCACGCGCGAGATGGGCGTGGCGCTGCGCCGGTTGAAGCCCGGCCGCATCACCGACGAGGAGTCGCGCGAGCTGCTGCGCCTGCTCGGCCGGCTTGACGATCTGCGCTGGAGCGCTGACGAGGCACCGGCCGGGGCGATGCACGATCTGCACACCCTGGCCCGGACCTGGGCGACCGGCGTGCAGGGCCGGCTCGATGCCGAGGCAGCCGAGCGCGCCAAGGCCAAGGAGCGGAACGCGTGATCTTCCGTTTCGCCGATCCCTGGCTGCTCTGCGGGCTGCTGCTGCCGCTGCTGGTGCTGTTCTGGCGTCCAGCCCGCGGCGGCGCCGCCTTTGGCGCCTTCGCCCTGGCGCGCAGCGTCCTGCGGCCCAGTCGCGGTCCGCTGCTGCTGCGCCTGCTGCTCGCCGGCACCTTGGCCTGTCTGATCCTGGCCTTGGCCCGACCGCAGTACGGCCGCACCACCGTCGAGCGCGAGCAGGCTGGGCGCGACCTCATGCTGGTGATCGACCTCAGCGGCAGCATGCGCATCGATGACCTCGATGACGGCAAGGGCGGGCGCAGCGACCGCCTCGCCACCGTCGTCACCGCGGCCAAGGAGTTTACCACCAAGCGTCCGGACGATCGCATCGGGCTGGTATTCTTCGCCGACGGTGCGCTGACCTCGTGTCCGCTGACCTACGACCACGACACCGTGGTGCAGTTCCTCGACCGCACCGAGGTGCAGCAGCGCTCGCTATGGGCGCGCGACAGCGACGGGCTGCTCGGCGGCAGCACCAACCTGGGACTCGGACTCGGCACCGCTTTGAAGTCGCTGCGCAATCCCGCGAACAAGGGTCGGGCGGTGATCCTGGTCACGGATGGCGTCGATACGCGTCGCCTGCCCAACTGGATCGATCCGCTGGAGGCGGCCAACCAGGCCGAGCGCCTGGGAGTCAGCGTCTACGGCATCGGCGTCGGCAATCCGCACGGCACCATCAGTCAGCGCGACATCTTCGGCCGGGTGGTGACGCGCCGGCTGAGCGGCGACATGCTGCCTGACATGGGGCGGCTGCAGAGCATCGCCGGGCGGGCCAATGGCCAGGCCTTCGCCGCCAACGATGCCAAGGGTCTCGGCGAGGTCTTCGCCAGCATCAGCGCGCTGCAGCCGACGCCGCATACCGTCCGGCAGCGTGATGACTTCGCCGATCGCTGGCTATGGCCGCTGGTGGCGGGCCTGCTGCTGGGCGGACTGGCCCTCGGCCTGGAACCACGGTTGCGGGGGATGGCATGAGCTGGGGCCATCCGCTGCTGCTGCTGGCGCTGCTTGCGGTCGTCGGGCTGCTGGCGCTGTTGACCGCGTGGTGGCGGGCCCGGGTGCGACGGATCCAGGCTGCCGTCGGCGCCGGCGTGCCGCACCTCACCACCGATGTCGGCCGTCGCCGCGAAGGCCTGCGTTTGGCGATGCTGTGGCTCGGGCTGGCCCTGGGCGTAGTTGCGCTGGCCGCGCCGCGCTGGGGTTCCGGCGAGCAGACCCGCTCGGCCTCGGGCGCCGACGTGCTGATCGCGCTCGACTGCAGCCGGTCGATGCTCGCCGCCGACCTGCATCCCGACCGCATGGAGGCGGCGCGGCGCAAGGCCCTCGACCTGCTGCGCGTGGCGCCCGAACTGCGCCTGGCACTCATGCCCTTCGCTGCCATCCCGGTGCTGCGCTGCCCGCTGACCGGCGATCACCAGGCATTCGGCGAGATGCTGTCGGACTGCTCGCCCGAGCTGTTCCCGGCCTCGGCAGGCTACCAGGGCACGGCGATCGGCGCGGCGGTACGCGAAGGGCTTGGCGTGCTCGGCCGTGAGGTCGAGCGCGGTCAGGCCATCCTGGTGATGAGCGACGGCTCTGACGACGACAAGGCGGGGGTCGAGGCGGCGGCCAAGGCTGCCAAGGCGGCCGGCGTGCCGGTCTACGGCCTGTTCCTCGGTGATACCGAACGCAGCGTCAGCCTGGTCATCGATGGCCATCGCGAGCAGATGACTGCCGACCGCAGCACCCTCGACAGCCTCGCCACCGCCACCGGGGCGATCAGCGTCAACGCCACCACCGGCGACGAGGACGTGCAGGCCCTGGCCACGCACATCGCCGGCGCCGTCGCCCAGCGCCCGTGGCAGGAACGCCAGCGCGTCGTCGCCAGCGAGCGCTACCGCTGGTTCCTGCTGCCCGCCATCCTGCTGCTCGCCGCCGGCGCCCTGCTGCCGACGCGGAGGAAGACATGAGACGCACCGGCACAATCGGTTTGCGGTTCGCGGTTCGCGGTTCGCGGTTGGCCGAGTATATGAAGCCCTGGCTTGAGCGGCATGTCAGCTACCGGTTTGGCATGCTGCATAGACTCTTATCCGGAGATGTGCCGCGAACCGCGAACCGCGAACCGCGAACTGGGATGGCAACGACGGCCCGCTTGCTTCCCCTGCTGTTCCTGGCTGCCTGCACACTGTGCGCTGCCGATCCCTGGGATCGTTTGGCCGAGGCCTCGCGTCTGCCTCCAGACCAGGCGCGGGCCGCCCTGGAAAAGCAGCTGTTGGAGCAGCCCGATTTCCTCGCGGCACGCTTCAATCTCGGCACTCTGTTGCTCGACAGCGATCCGGCCAAGGCGGCCGAGCAGCTGGAACTGGCCGCCGCAGGCGGCGATGCGGGAATCAGCGCCGAGGCGGCGTACAACCTCGCTCTGGCCCGCTTCAAGCAGGGACATCTGGAACAGGCCCTGGCCGCCGCCGAACGTGCCGCGACCCTCGACCCGCAGGCGGCACCGCTGCGCGACGAGATCCGTCGCGTGACCCTGGCCCGTCAGGACGAGGCGCGTCGCAAGGCCGAGGATGAGGCCCGAAAGCTGCATCTCGATCCGCAGCCGCTGCCGCCCGGACGGGTCGGCGTGGTCTACCAGGCACATCTGCCCATCAGCGGCGGCACGCCCCCGGCCACGGTCACGCTGGCGGGGGAGAGCAAGATGCCGGACGGCGTGGCGCTGGCACCGGACGGCGCGTTTTCGGGCACGCCCCGCGTTGCCGGCACAACGCATCTCGATCTCGCCCTGAAGGATGCCGCCGGTGGATCCGCCACTGGCGCGGTCGAATTGCACATCCTACCACAGCCCGCGATCACCACCGAGGGGTTGCCCGAGGCCATCCTTGGCCAGGCCTACAGCGCCCGACTGACGGCAGTCGGCTTCTCCCCGGCGGTGCGTTGGGAGATCGCCGCCCTGCCGGCGGGACTGCGCGGCGCTGCCGACGGCACGATCAGTGGTACACCGACCGCCGCCGGCACGGCCACGGTGCACGTCCATGCCGGGGAAGGCGATCTCAGCGCCGACCGACTGATCGACCTGGTGGTCAGCGACAGCTTCGCCCCGGCCGAGGACCCGTTGCCGCCAGCCACCGCGACCGCCGCCTACACCCACCGCGTGACGGTGCGCGGACCGACCCAGAACTACCGCTGGTCAGTCGATTTGACGGCAGGGATGAGCCTCGCGCCCGATGGCACGGTCAGCGGCACACCGGTCCAGGCCGGTGCGGTGAAACTGCCGGCGACGATCGCCGCCGCCGATGGGCGTTCGCGCCAGGTGACCGTGACCATCCCGGTCAATCCCCTGCCGTTGATCGGGACCGATCCGGTGCAGTTGCAGGTCGGCAGGCCGGCCGACCACCCGTTGCAGGTCACCGGCGGCACGCCGCCCTACACCTGGACGGTCGCGGATGGCGCGTTGCCGGCAGGCATTCGCCTCGATCCAGACGGACATCTCCGTGGTGCGGCCAAGGACCCGGGCAAGACGACGGTGACGGTTGCGGTCACGGATCACTGGCAGGCGGGCAGCCGGACCGGCCTCGAGATCACGGTCGAGGCGGCCACGGATCCGCCGCCCAAGCAGGACGACAAGGACAAGAAGGACGGCGAGGACAACAAGGACGGGCAGGATCAGGACAAGCAGGGGGACCAGTCGCAGACCGCGCAGCAGCCGCAGGGCGACAAGGGCCAGGACGGCAAGCAGGATCCGCAGTCGGGTGACCAGCAGCCCGAGGGGAAGTCCGGAGGGGAGCAACAGGCCAAGCAGGATCAGGATCAGGAGCAGCAGCAGGCCGCCACGCTCAACCAGACCGCGGCAGGCAACTGGCTCGACCAACTGCCCGAGGAGCGCCGCGACTCGTTGCGCTACCAGTTGCTCGACGGCGGCGCCCACAAGCCTGAGCAGCACGGGAAGGCGTGGTGAGCATGACTTGGCTGCGGATGTCGTGTGCGCTGCTGCTGCAGCTGCAGCTGCTGCAGATGCCGGCCTGGTGTACCGCCGCCGAGGTGACGCTGGACCTGCCGGAACCGCTGATCCCGCACGCTGTCATGTCCGGTTCAGTGCGAATCACCGACCCGCCGGCCCGGGTGAGTTCCGTCGATCTGCCGACCGTGCCCGGACTGGAATGGCAGCTATCGGGCGAGAGCGGATCGAGCGTCGTGATGGACAATGGACGTAGCAGCAGCGTTACCACCGTCGGCATCGTGGTTCGGGCCTCGCAGCGGGGGGCCCTGGCGCTGCCGTCGATCACTGTGCGTTGCTCCAACGGCAGCGAATTGACCAGCGCGCCGCGCTCTCTGCGCGTCGACGATGGCGATACGAGGCTCGTCGGTGAGGCCATTGCCGAGGTCGCCTTCGAGCCCGCCAGCATTGTTCCCGGCCAGTCCTGCAAGCTGATCTACCGCGCTTACCTGCATGGCAGTGGCGTACATATCGACGATCCCGGGATCGCTCCGCCAGACGGGGCAATCCGTCTGGCCGAGCCGGTCCGTACGGAAGGACGGACCTTCGACGCCAAGGGCAGTGAATGGTCGCTGACCACCTACACTTGGCAGCTGACCTTCGCCGCCCCGGGCGCGTACACGGTACGGGGCCAACAGGAATATCAGGTCGTAACAGGGAGGAATGTCTTCAATCAGCACGTGCAGCGCCGGCAAGTCGCCGTCGCTCCTGCCACATTGACCGTCGAGCCGCTGCCGGTCGATGGCCGTCCTGCCGACTACGCCGGCTTGATCGGTCCGCTGTCGGCGCTTGCCAACCTCGACCGCGAGCGAGTCTCGGCTGGTGAGGGCGCCGTCCTCAGCGTGACGGTAACCGGCTGGCAGACCAACCTGATCAAGCGTCCCACCCTGCACCTCGCCGGGGCGCAGCACTATGCCAAGGATGACCAGAGTGGCGACGGGACGCGCTCATTCACCTGGGATGTGGTGCCCGCGACTGTCGGCAGCCTGGCCATCCCCGCCTTCGGCTTCCCCTACTTTGATCCCGGCTCGCGCAGCTATCGCACGGCTGCGACCGCGGCGCTGACCCTGACCGTGATTCCGGGCCGCTCCCGTCACCTGGGTGTGGTTGGCCAAGCGATGGCGGACCCGGTCACCGAAACCGCTGCCGCTCCGCCTGCTCCGGTGCTGCCCGCCCCGCTGCGCGGGACCGCTGCCCCGCGTCCACCGATCTGGCTGACGCCGGCGGTGCTGGCCCTTGGCGCGCTGTTCGCCCCTGGTGTCCTGCTGCTGCGCCGGCTGGCCGTCCGCCGGGGCGGACCGCATCGCGGCCGGGCCCTGCGTCGGGCGACCGGCGATCCCGCCGCCCTGGTCCAGGCCTTGCAGGCGCTGCTCCCGGCGCTGACCACGCCTGCGCAGCAGACCGCTGCGCGGGCCTTGCAGGCGGCGCTCGACCGCCATCGCTTCGGCGGGGAACCGCTGCCCGAGCTCGAATCCTGGCTGCGTGAACTGGAGCGGGTGGCATGAGCCTAAATGCCGCTGTGGGTTCGCGGTTCGCGGTTGGACCATCGATTTCGGACCATACTGGGCTTACAATTGGTCACCCGTTTGGTGGACACCATCAACACACACAACATGGGTCGCTACACCCGCGAACCGCGAACGACGAACGGCGAACTGCGATTTTTAGGATGAGCAGGCTTATGCTGCTGCTCGCATTGCCCTTGGCGCTTGCCGCTGCCGATCCCTACGACGCCTGGAGTCAGGGTCGCCCGGTCGAGGCGGCAGCACCGCTGGTGCAGAGCGCACGAATTGCTGGCCGCTGGGACGCCTGGCTTGACGCCGGCCTGGCGGCGACGGCAGCCAGCCAGCGCGGTCGGGCCCTGGCGTGTCTGGCTGCTGCGCACAACCTGGCGCCTGAACGCCCCGAGCCGCGTGACGCCCTGCGTGCCCTGGGGGCCGAACTGCCGACCACCTGGTGCGAGCGAGCCGGTCCGCTCGGCCTACCCGGTCAGGGCTGGACGGGCGTGGTGCTGGCACTGCTCGCCGGTCTGCTGCTGGGCGGTTGCCTGGTCCTGCGGCGGGGACGCCTGAGCATGGGTCTGGCAGGCCTCGCTTTGGTGCTGCTCGTCATTCCGGGCATGGCGGCGATGTGGCTTGATGGCCGGCAGCACTGGGTCTGCACGGTCCGCGACACGCATGCCCTCGACAGCACCGGTGCGCCGCAGCAGGCGCTCGCTGAGGGTACGCTGTTGCATCTGGTCGGGACCCAGGTGTGGGCCAACCGCAGGCTGATTGCGCTGCCGGTAGGCGGAAACGCGTGGATTGCGCAGGATGACATCACACCTTGATCAGGGCGTCGGGAGCACTTTGACCCCGGTCGGCGGCACGTCGCGGCGGTCGATCCAGCCGATCGCTCCTGGGATGGCGGCCACCCTGGCGGCCAGCTGTTCGTCGCTCTCGACCTGTTCAGGCATGTTGCCTTCACCTGTGAAGACGAGGCGCTTCCACCAGTTGATCAGCTGTTGAGGCGTCTTGCCGAGGGCCGCTGCAAGCCGGTCGTTGGCAGTGCTGCCACGCAACATCACCACCACTACGCGTTGGCCATTCGGCCAGGTGGTCCGGCGGCCGAGGAACAGGTCGCGCAGCATTGGCTGGTCGATCTCGTTGGTCTGCACCGACGGATGCGCTACCAGCACGTCCTCGGCGCTGGCCAGCGAGGCCAGCAGCAGCGGCAGCCCCAGTAGGACGGATGCCAGACGCATCAGAAATCCACCGTGGTCTTCAGAGCGAAGAGGGACCACGATTCCGGGAAATCCCTGCCGGTATCGAGTTCATAGCCGTCGTGGTACTGCCACTCAGCCTTGACCAGCCAGTTGCTGAAGATGTCGTATCGGCCGGCGAAGCACCAGCTGCGGTCGAACCTGCTGCCGGGGTGGTTGCGGTTGGAGAAGCGGACCTGACGGGTGACGGACAGCTCAATGCGGTCGAACAACCGGTAGCTGGCTGATCCGTACATCGCTTCGCCCAGCGAGTAGGTGGTGGAATGGACCTGACTGGCCGGCAGGTTGAGGCGGATGGTCGATCCGGGAAGGGCGCCGGGGATGTAGGTGAAGGGTTGGGAGACGATGTCGATTTCGCTGCGTCCATATTCACGCAGGTATTCGAAGGCCATGGTCAGACCTTCGCGCTGGTACTCGGCCGAGAGGATGCCGCTCAAGAAGGTTCCCACCGTCGTGGTGATATCGAGGTCCGCGTAGACTCCCGGCTGGCCGGGCACGTCCGAACCCTCGGCGCGGCCGACCGCCTCGAAACCCTTGAAGCCGGCCCCGCTCGCCCGCAGGCGCAGGCCATCCAGCGGCGTCTGCCAGGTCACAGTCGAACCGAAGATGTAGTCGAGGCTGATAGAAGAGAACGAGTCACCGCCATTGAGGTCGGTGAGATAGTTCGCCAGGTCGCCTTCCTCGCGCAGGTTCTGTCCGCCGACAAACAGGCAGCCGTCGACCTGACCGGCGCCTCCGAGATCCACTCCGCTGTAGACCATGGCGCCGTTCAGCGCCAAGGTGTAGTCACGCAGCTGGGGCAGGTAGATCACCTCCGGCAGGAACACCGTCGGATGGTCGAAGTCGAGGTCCCTCGATTCGTTGTACAGCCCGTAGGGCATCTTGAACCGTCCGACCTTCAGGCCGGAACGGGCGGCTGCCCGCCAATCTGCGAAGGCCCAGTCGATCTCGATACGGTTGTTGCCGGAGTCACCGAAATCCCGCGCCAGCAACTGCACGCCCAGACGCAGACTATCGAGCGGTTGCGCCGAGGCGTTGATCGCTGCCTCGTTGAACGCGAAGCTGCCTGCATCCTGCGAGCTTCCGTACCAATCGGTCTGGGTCGTGCGGTAGTATCCTTGGCTGATGAAGCCGTGGATCTGGATACTGTCGAGTTCGACGGCCGCCAGCGGTGTGCCAACCGCCAGGACCGCGATGACGACGCAGGCGCCCTGGAATGGAACGGCACGGCGGGGAATGGCATGGCGCTGGATGCAGGCGGTCATTATCCGGCTATACTAGCGGTCTGCCCCGCCAGCTGTCAACAGGTCGCTAGGGGTCGTCCGGACGATCATCCGCTACCGTCGCAGTCCGCAGGGCTTAGCATGTTCTGGAATGCGGATCTCGACCCAGGTCTGGCTGTGTATTGCGGTGATCGCCGTTGGCTACCTTGCCACGGTGGCGCTCGACGTCTGGCTGGGTCTGCGCAACCAGGCCCTGCTGCAGCAGGTTACCGAGGTGGCCCATCCTGCGGCGCTGAGCTGCCAGCGCGCTGTCGCCACCTTTGACCAGGGCTCGCGCTCGTTCGAGCTGGCGGTGGTGTTCGGCGACCCGTCGCAGGTCGAGATTGGCGGCAAGCGTTGCCTGGAAGCGGTCAGCGATCTGGCCGGCGCGGCAGCGCTGCCCGGCCTGGCGGTATCTTCGCGAGTGCAGCTTGATGGCCTGGCGTTGCGCCTGCAGTCGCATGCGACGCGAGCCGCCGAAGTCTATGGCCCGCTCAGCCGAGGTAGCACGGATCATGCGTTGCAGGGTGCCGCCGCGCAGCTCGCCGCTGATCGCGAAGGGCTACGCACGCTCCTAGGCCAATCCGCCGAGGGGTTCAGCGTCGCCCTGCGCAAGGATATCGGTATGGCCATGAGCTCGGCGGCACGGCAGCGCCAGACCATCCTGCTGGTGTGTCTGGGGATCATCGCCGCCACCCTGGCGGTGACCACGCTGACCATGCGTGGTTGGACCAGACGTCTTGCGGCCCTGCTCGGCGCCAGCGACCATCTTGCCCAGGGCGACTACCTGGCCGAGCTGCCCAGGGTCAGCGGTGACGAGGTCGGACATCTGGTGCAATCCTTCGCCGCCATGCGCGAGGCGGTGCAGAGCCGTGACCAGGCGTTGCGCGACAGTGGCGAGGTGCTGGAGCACACCGTTGTCGAACGGACCCACGAGCTGGCCGAGAAGAACGAGCGCCTCTCTGGCGAGATCGCCGAGCGCACCAGGGCCGAGGCGGCGTTGGCCGAGGCCAACCGGCGCAACCTCGAAGCCTCGCGCGAGGCGGGACGTGCGGAGATCGCGACCAGCGTGCTGCACAACGTCGGCAACGTACTCAACAGCGTCAATGTCTCGGTCTCCCTCCTGGGCGAGAACCTGGCCCGGTCGCGGGCCGGCAACATGGTCCGGGCTGCGGAGATGCTGACCGAGCATGCCGGCGACCTCGAACGGTTTCTTACCACGGACGAGCGGGGCCGCATCCTGCCTGGCTATCTCGCTGACCTCGGCCGACATCTTGCCGACGAGGTCGAGACGCAGCGCGTGGAGGTGCAGCGGCTCGCGTCCTTCGTCGGGCACATCAAGGACGTCATCGCCATGCAGCAGGGCTATGCCCGGGCAGCCGGCCTGCGCAGCCCGTCGTTGCCGGACGAGGTCTGCGAGGACGCCCTGCGCGTACACGCGCCGGCCCTGGAGCGTATCGGGGCACGCGTCGAACGGCGATTCGCCGTCGGGTCGCAGCTGATGATGGACCGCAGCCGTGTCCTCCAGGTGCTGATCAACCTGATCGGCAATGCCAAGAACGCGCTCGTCGCGGCGAACGGCGAGCGTCAACTCATCGTGGCCAGCACTCTCCTCGACGGTCGCCTGCGCATCAGTGTCACCGACAGCGGCGTCGGCATCCCGCTCGATGTCATGCCGCGCCTGTTCACCCATGGCTTCACTACCCGCGCTGACGGCCACGGCTTCGGGCTGCACGCCAGTGCCATCGCCGCCCGCGAGATGTCCGGCACCCTGCGCGCCGCCAGCGATGGCCCGGGCACTGGCGCGACCTTCACCCTGGAGATTCCAGCCGAGGGCCTGCCGACATGAGTGACCCCCACCGCATCCTGGTGATCGACGACAACCCGGAGATCCATGCCGACTTCCGCAAGGTGCTGATGGCCAGGGTCTCGGGCAGCGAGGCGTTGGCCGAGGCCGAATCGCTGCTCTTTGGCGACCGGCCGACGGCGGCGCGCCCCGTGGCCTTCACCGTCGACGTAGCCAGCCAGGGCGAGGATGGCCTGGCTCTGGTCCAGCGCGCCATCGCCGAAGGCCGGCCCTATGCCGCCGCCTTCGTTGACATGCGCATGCCGCCGGGCTGGGATGGGCTTGAGACCATCGAGCGCCTCATGCCGGCAGATCCGCAGTTGCAGCTGGTCATCTGCACCGCTTACAGCGACTACTCCTGGCAGCAGCTGGCGCAGCAGCTGGGCAGTCCGGACCGACTGCTCATCCTCAAGAAACCGTTCGATCCGATTGAGATCCTGCAGCTGGCGCATGCTCTGGGCGCCAAGTGGACGCTCGCCCGCCAAGCCGATGGTGAGCGCGGGCGACTGGAGCGCGCGGTCGCCGAACGCACCTCCGAGCTGGCCCTGGCCAACACCGTGCTCAACCGTTCGGTCCTGGAATTGCGTACGACGGTGGCGCAGCTCGGCCGCAGTGAGGCCAGGTTCCGCGGCGTGGTCGAGTCGGCAGCGGCCGCCATCGTCATCATCGACGAGCGTGGCTCGATCTGGTTGTGGAATCCAGGGGCCGAGCGTGTGTTCGGCTGGTCGGCTGCGGACGTGGTCGGACGGAACATCGGCGACATGGTGCCGGCTCTGGCCGCGTTGCCTGCGGATACGGCCGGGCATCCACTCGAACTGCCCGGCAGGTCCCGTGATGGTGGATCGATCGAGCTGGAGATCAGTCTGTCGCGCTGGCAGACCGACGACGGCATCTTCGCCTGCTGCATCATGCATGACATCGGGCCGCGCAAGCAGGCCCAGGCCGCCATCCTCCAGGCCCGCGATGCGGCCGAGCAGGCCGCCGCCGCCCGCAGCGACTTCCTCGCCGTGGTCAGCCACGAACTGCGCACGCCGATGAACGGCATCATCGGCATGAGCGACCTCCTGCTTGAGACCGGACTGGATGCCGAGCAGCGCGAGTTCGCCGGTACGGTGCGGAACTGCGCCGCCACCCTGCTTGGCCAGATCAACGAGATCCTCGACTTCTCGCGCATCGAGGCGGGGCGGATGGAGGTCCAGCAGATCGACTTCGATCCACGTTCGGCTGGCGCCGACGTCCTCGAACTGCTCATTCCCCAGGCCAGGGCCAAGGGGCTGGAACTGCTGCTGAAGGTCGATGCCGTGGTGCCGGGTCAGGTCGCCGGCGACCCGACCCGGTTCAAGCAGATCCTCACAAATCTGATCGGCAATGCGGTCAAATTCACCACCAGAGGCAGGATAACGGTCAGCCTGCGCCGCCACTGTGATGTCGATGACGTACTGGTCATCGAGGTCGAGGATACCGGGATCGGCATCTCCAGCGAGGTGCAGGAAGTCCTGTTCGAGCCCTTCGTGCAGATCGAATCGGCGATCACCAGGCGTCATGGCGGCACCGGTCTGGGCCTGGCCATCTGTCGCCGTCTCACCAGCCTGATGGGTGGACGGATCGGCTATGACAGCGAACCGGGTCGGGGCAGCCGGTTCTGGTGCGAGCTCCCCATGCCCGCGCGGCCGGATCCAGTTGATGAGCATGGCGGTGGCCTCGACGGCTTGCGCGTGCTGTGTGTGGATCCCAATCCCAGCGGTCGCGAGGCGACGGCTGGTCTGCTGGCGGGTACTGGTGTTGCGATGACGCACGCCGCCGATGCCGACGACGGCCTGGCCATCCTCGGTGCAGCCCAGGATGCTGTTGACGTCGTGCTGATCGAATGCCGCTCGGGCGACGATGACGGCTTGGCGGTGGCGGCCAGATTCCAGGATGCCGATGCTCCACCGATCCTGCTGCTGGTGCGCAATGCCAAGCCGGGATTGGGCGGCGAAGCCAGGGACCTCGGCGTAGCAGGCCTGCTGACCCATCCCCTGATTCCCGGGCAGTTGCGGGAGGCGCTATGCATGATCCGCACGGGTGGTCGGATCGGGACCGGCATGCTCACGCGCCATTCCCTGAACGAACGTCGGCGTCGCCGTCGGCCCTGGGTGCTGCTGGCCGTCACCGACGCAGCATACCAGCATCATGCCTTGATCCGTCTGCAGGAACTGCGCTGCCGGATCGACGTCTGCGCCCCGGGCGAGCTCGCGGCGGCCTGCTCCCGACGGCGCTATCATCTCGCCCTGGCCGACTTCGCGGCGACGGATGCCCCCGATCCGGACATCGTACGCAGCGGTGTGCTGCCCGGGGGACGCACGGTCCTGCTGTCGTACGGTCACGGCGAGGGGCGTTCCATGCCAGGTGTCGACGGCGTTGTTCCGGGGCCACCGGCGGTCGCGGGGTTCGAGGCCGAGATCAGGCGTCATCTGCCCGATCGTCGTGATTCCGACGTCGGCATCGATCCGGTGATTACTGCGATAGATGCCGGACGTCTGGGCACCCGGGAACGGATCGAGACGTTTGCGCTCACGCTTCCCGCCTCCGCCAGCGCTGTCATGCTGGCCGTAGCGCGCAACGACCTGGATGCTGTGCGCCTTGCGGCCGAGGCGTTGCATGGCCTGTGCCAGGAGGCCGGGGCGATGCCGCTGGCAGCCCTGGCAGAGGAGTTCATCCGACTGGCAGTCGTCCGTGACCTGCCGGCTTGCGCACGTGCCGCCGGTGAGTTGCACGAACTGCTGCGGCACGCGCTGGCGGCGCTGGAACGCATGCGTCGGCCGTGACGCGACCCGGTCAGCTGCGGTAACGCGTCTCCTCTTGCACGCAGTGCATTAACCAGCGCAGGCGACCGAGGCCGGTTCCGGCTGGGATCGAACCGGCGGTGGCGATGTGCAACCGGCCGCCGGCACCGACCGCGGCGAAGTCGCTGCGCACGCGCTCGCGGATCGCCTCCGGCGAACCGTTCCTGAGCAGGAATGGCGGCATGTGCCCGTCGATCACCGCCTCGGGCATGCGCTGGCGGATGATGCGCGGATCGATCTCCGGTCCGTAGTTGACCTCGCGGATGCCGAGTTCGCGCTGGGCGTCGAGGTGATGTGCCATCGCCGAGTCGCTGTGCTGATAGCGCCAGCCATCCGGCTGCGGGGCGAACTCGTCGAGCACCGCACGCAGCACCGGCATGCAGAAGCGTCGGTACTGCTTCGGATTGAACAGGCAGCAGTTGTCATCATAGATCCGCCAGGAGTGACCAGTGAAGCCGCTGAAGGCGCGCAACCGCCGGTTCAACCGCAGGTAGCCCTGGGTGAGAATGCGGGCGAAGCGATCCATCAGGTCTGGTTCGTCGAGGCACCAGATCAGAGCCACCTGGGGATCGAGCACCGAGGTGATCACGGTCGCCGGTCCGCGCGAGCCGCTGCCGAGATGCGGCATGGATTGTCCCGCAGCCTTGCGCCGATCCCATTCGGCGAGATAGGCCTCGGGCAGGCACCAGCTTTCGAGGTTGGTCGCCTCGGCGCGGTCGAGGATACGGCTGAACTCCGCAATGTCGTCGGTCATCGGCATGAACCAGGGCGTGCCGCCCTCGTGGTAGGCGAACTCGCAGCCGAAGAGGTTCTCGATCCGTCGCGGTTCATGCTCCCAGGTATTCTCGCCATAGACGCGCACCCCGAGGTGCTCGGACATCAAGTGGTTGGCCTCGGCATGCAGGCCATCGCGGTAGGGCTTGTCGTGGTAGTAGCGCAGCGTGCTTGGCACCGCCAGAAATTCGAACAGCCAATGGTCGTCGCTGCCGACGCCCTTCAGGGCACAGCGCGGCTTGTCCGCGCCGGTGCGGTCGCAGAGGCGGTTCTCCGCCCAGAACGCTGCTGGATCGAGGTCGCGGGTGAGTTCGAGGAACTCGGGTTCGATGAGTGGCATGCCCGCATCTTCTGTGGCAGGCGGCGTCAGGCCGGAGGAGCAATGACGCGCCGGGTGGACGCGATCCGCGCCAGGTCGCCACGGCAGGCAGAGGGGGGGACGCCGAGGATAGCGCGGAACACCTTGTTGAAGTGCTGCGGATCGGCCAGGCCGACGCGGGCGCCGATCTCCGCCACCGGCAGGGCGGTGGAACCAAGCAGCAGGCGCGCCATCTCGACTCGTTGGACCAGGCGGAAGCGGTCGATGGTCATGGCGAAGCGCTCGCGGAAGCGGGCGGCCAGCCAATTCGGACTGACCCGGACCCGCCGGGCCAGCGTCTGCGTCCGCCATTCACGGTGCGGTTCCAAGCGGATCAGCGCCGCGACGCGTTCGACTGCGGTGGCGGCGCGTCCGGGTCGGGCGCCGGGGGCGTTGCGTCCGACCAGCCAGGCGAGCAGTTCAAGCAGGGCGGCACCGGCGGCGGTGGTCGCGCCGGGGATGGCGGCCCGCGACTGCTCGTGCAGGGCGGTGATCCGCGCCAGGCGGCTGCGGGCATAGCTGGCCTCGACGCCGAGATCGGACACCAGCGGCAGTTGGAGATCACCTGGTTCGGCGGAGAAGTGGATGCACCAGTGCCAGCCGGGACTGGGAAGATCGTAGGCGCTGGTCATGCCGGCCGGGGAGATGGTGGCCGCCCCGCCCTGCAGGCGATGTTCCTGGGCGTCGATGCGGATGGTGCCGGCATAGCCGTGGACGTGCAGGGCGTGGGTTAGTCCGGGGCCATAGACGGTGGAGAAACCCTGGTCGGACAGCGGGAATCGCCCGGCCACCACGATCGTCGGGATGGTTCGGCTGTGCATACCAACTGTTGAGATCATACCACAGCCTAGGCGCCCGGGACCAGCGTGGAAGCCAGGACCCGTGCTAGCATGGGTGCCATGAGCACTGCCACCCTTGCCGCACCGACCGCCACCACTCCCGCAGAAGACTTCGCCCGCAACGGGTTCTTCGTCGCCCGTGGCCTGTTCCGCGACCGCGTCGCGCAGCTGGCGTGTGATTTCGACCGCATCTGCGACCTACTTGACCGCAGTGGTGAGGATTCCAACGCACGCTGGCTGGGCGGTGCTGCCGATGCGGTCAACGGGGCCGGTCGCGTCGTCCAGCACACCCACAACGTGCAGCGCTACTCGGCGGCGTGGGCGCGGCTGTGGTATGACGAGGCCTTCCTCGACCTGGCTGAACTGTTCCTCGGACCCGACATCGTCCTGCACCACACCAAGCTGTTCCGCAAGCCGGCCGAGCGCGGTGCGGCCTTCCCCATGCACCAGGACTGGCCGTACTTCCCCACCATCCACGACAGCAACCTCGCTGCCATCGTGCACGTCTCCGATGCGACCGACGACATGGGCTGCCTACGCGTGCATCCGGGCAGTCATCAGGCCGGGCGACTGGCGGACAGCAGCGGCATGAGCGATGTCGGCGAGGTCCAGCACCGCTTTCCGTTGGAGACGGCCATGCCGGTCGAGTGCCAGGCCGGCGACGTGGTGTACTTCCACAGCCTCACCGTGCATGGTTCGCGCATCAACAGCAGTGACAGGGCACGCAAGACCGTACTGTGCCAGATGTATGCTGGACACGACCGCGTCGATCCGGCCGCTCCTGGTCATATCGACGAGCAGCTCGTCTTGCGCGGCTGGAGCCACCACATGACCCGTGATCGCGCGGCGGAGTGACGTCATGACCCTGACCTCACGCGAACGAGTCCTGCTCACCTTCGACCGCCGGGAGACCGACCGTTTCCCCATCGATATGGGGGCGCATTTCTCCACCGGCATCTCGGCCTTCGCCTATGCCGCCCTGCGCGACCACCTCGGTCTGCCGGAACGCCCGATCCGCATCGTCGATCCGGTGCAGTTTCTCGCCCTGGTCGACGACGATGTGTTGGAACGGTTCTCCTGTGACGTGCGCATCCTGCGAGCGCCGTGGTCGGGGGCGCGGGCGTGGACGCCGCGCGACGATCGTAGCTTCACCATCCCGTCGACCATGGAGCCCCGCCTGCAAGCGGACGGATCGTGGACGGTTGAGCGTCAGGGCCAACGCATGCGCATGCCCGCCGGCGGCTTCTTCTTCGATGGCGGCTGGCCCTCGTTCGAGGACCGCGGTTGGGACGCGCTTGCTCTCGCTCTACGTGCCGAGGCCGACCGCCTGCGCGCCACCGGCTCGGCGGTCTTTCTCATGGAGGCGGTGTGGGCGTTCTTCAGCGACAACTCTGATTGGCTGATGCGTGCGGCCGAAGACCCTGTGGCGATGGCGGCGGAGAATGCCAAGCGCTGCGACGAGGTCATCGCCCATGTCGGTCGCCTGATCGACCTGCTTGGCGACCGCGTCGACCTCATCGACATGAACGCCGATCTCGGTGCGCAGAAGGCCCCGCTCATCGGGCCGCGGCTCTACGAACGGGTCAGCTTTCCATTCGTCAAACGGGTCATCGACTTCATCCACGCCAACAGCGACTGGAAGGTGTTCATGCATTCGTGCGGTGCCATCTGCCAGCTGATTCCGTATCTCGTCGAGGCCGGCGTGGACGCGTTGAATCCGGTGCAGGTGTCGGCCAATGGCATGGATCCGCAGGTACTCAAGCAACGCTTCGGTGATCGGTTGGTGTTCTGGGGCGGCGGCTGCGACACCCAGCGCGTCCTTGGCACCGCCACCCCCGACGAGGTGCGGGCCAACGTCCGGCACCTGACCGGCCTCCTTGGCGACGGCGGCGGCTTTGTCTTCACCGCCGTGCACAACATCATGGGCGACGTGCCGCCCGCCAATATCGTGGCGATGTACGATGAGGCGCTGGCCTGCTCAGCCGTGGCCGCGACCGCTTAGCACCTTGACGGCGCCCCAGGCGATGAGTCCGAGGCCGAACAGGACCATGAGGACGCCGGGGATGCCGATGATGAAGGCCCACAGCTTCAACTCGTGGTTCTTCAGCAGGGCATGTACCGCCAGCACTGCCATCGTCGCCAGGCCGAGGGAGAAGACGACGAAGATCAGTCCGGTGAGCATCTTGACGATGCCGTCCTGACGGGCGGCCGTGTCGTGGATCTCTGGATACGGGTTGGGCGATGGCGCCGGTCCATGTGACGCGCCAGCATGGCGGTCGAGCCGGACGGTGCGGACGGTGCAGCTATCGCCGTACATCGGATGGGCAGACTAGCATGATCCGCGTCTAGTCCAGCTAGCGCTGGAGGGGTTGTGGAGGTCGGCTGAAGGTGCGTCAAACCGCCGCTGCGCGCCAATCCGGTTCTGGATCGTAGCGTACCGATTCCAGGCATAAGCCGTCTGGCGGTGCGACGTTACCGACCTTGTCAGCCGACCTGCCGTCGGTGCAGCAGACGACGAAGTCCTCGAACGGCCAGCGTCCGGTGGCGACGGCGGCCATGGCGCCGACCAGCCCGCGCACCTGGCGGTAGAGAAAGCCGGAACCGCTGATGCGGAAGGTCAGGAGTTCGTCCTCCTGGATCCATGTGGCGCTGTCGATCCGGCGTACCGGATCGCCCGTGTCGCTGTCGTCGTGGCGCAGGTTGGCGAAACCGCTGAGGTCCCTGTTGCCGACCAGCAGGTCGGCGCAGGGTTGCAGCAGGTCGGTGCGGTCGAGGCGGCGCAGCCACCAGCAGCGCGCATCACGTACCGGCCGGACTGGTCGGAAGGCGATGCGGTAGCGGTAGGTCTTGCCGACGGCCTCGCTGATGACGTTGAATCCGTCCGGCACCAGCGCCGCCCGGCGCACTGCCAGGTCAGCGGGCAGGCGGTCAGTCAACGCCTGGCACAGGATGGCGGGATCCCACGTCCGGCCCAGTTCGACATCGCAGGGCAGGTGCTCGGCATCGACGCCGCTATCAAGCCGGCTGGCGAGGCGGACATGCCGGTCGGCCCCATCCAGGCCACTGACCGCCGCAAGCAGTTCTGCCTGGACGGTCCGCTGGCCCTTCTGCCACTGGGTCCCGGCGAAGGCCCGGCCATCCAGTTCGATATCGAGCGCGTAGCGTGGCATGGGTCACGCGAACGGTCGCGTCGTCACTCCCCGTCGTCGACCAGCTCGGGTTCGGCCCATTCGCCGCCGTCATCATCACCGCCGCCGCCGCTGCGCCCGCTGTTGCGGCCGCCGCCGGTCCGGCCACGGAAGCTGAAGATGTCGCGGCGATCCGGCGAGACCACGGTGCCGCCGATCGGCCTGCTGATGCGCTTGCGGAAGGCCAGCCAGGTCTGGCGCAAGGGGGCAAGATCCTCGATCCTGCCGAAGGCCAGCAGATGCAGGCGCCAAGTCGGGTCGAACCAGGGACTTTCGACGAAGCGGTCGACGCGGTTCTCGCGGTGGGCGAAGAACAACAGATAGAGCTGGCCGCGCAGCAGTTCAACCGCGGTGTTGATCAGCCGCTTGGGCAGATCCATGCGCACGCCAAGCTGACGCACCTCTTGGGTGACGCGGCCGGCGACGCGGTTGAACTGGTCACGGGCGGGATCGACGGTGTCGAGCAGCGGGACGAACAGGCCGGCGGCGATCAGCTCGATCGAGTACCAGCGCTCCTGTTCGGCGTCCTCGTCGACGCGATCGAGGAACTCGATGACCTGTTCCAGGCCGCCCGGTCCGATGGCCTGGACCCAGTCTGGGTAGAGGTCGGCGAGCAGACCGTATTTCATCAGCAGCCGCATGCCCTCGGCCCGGTTGGCCTGGGTGAGGATGCGGAAGAATTCCTCGGTGACGCGGTGGCGGTTGGCCTTGAGCACGTCGGCGTGCAGTTCGGCCATCGCCGCGCCGGTCTGCGGCTCGATGGTGTAGCCGAAGCGGGCGGCGAACTTGACTGCCCGCAGCATGCGTACCGGATCCTCCTGGAAACGCACCCGGGGGTCGCCGATGGCGCGGACCAGGCCGGCATGGATGTCGGCGACGCCGCCGACGTAGTCGATGACGGCGAAGTCGCGGATGTCGTAGTACAGCGCGTTGATGGTGAAGTCGCGGCGGAAGGCGTCGCTTTCGAGGTTGCCCCACTCGTTGTCAGAGTCGACGTAGAGGTCACCGCCGGCCTCGCCCGAAGGTTCCGCTTCGCTACGCAGGGTGGCGACCTCGACGTTCTTGGGGCCGAAGAAGACATGCACCAGGCGGAAGCGCTTGCCGACCTCGCGGCTGTTCTTGAACAAGCGGCGCAGGTCGCGCGGCCGGGCATCGGTGGCGACGTCGAAGTCCTTGGGCCTGCGGCCCATCAGCAGGTCGCGGACCGCACCGCCGACCAGGTAGGATTCGTAGCCGGCGTCCTTGAGCCGGTAGAGCACGCGCAGGCTGTCCTTGTCGACGTCCTGGCGCGAGATGCTGTGGTCGGGACGGGCGATGATGGTCGGGCCGTGCTGGACGTAGGGGGCGCTGTCTGCGCTCATGGATGAACCTAGAAGTCGCGGGCGACGACGAAATCGGCCAGTTCGGCCAGCTGCGCGCGCGCGGGGGAGTCGGGAAGACGATGGAGGTGGGTCTTGGCCGCGGTGGCGAGTTCGCGGGCCGCGCCCTGGGCGCTGGCCAGGCCGCCGCGTTCGATCACCAGACGACGGGCGGATTCGACCTGCTCGGCGCCCTGGGCGCGCAGCAGGCGGCGCTCCAGCTCGGGGCGTTCGGCCGGCGAGGCGGCGGCGAGCACGCGGATCAGCGGCAGGGTGACGCGACCGCGTTCGAGGTCGGTAGCCAGGGTCTTGCCGACCTTGTCGGCGTCGCCGGCCAGGTCGAGGCAGTCGTCGACCACCTGGAAGGCCATGCCGAGGTCGCGGCCGAAGGCGGCGGCGGCGCGCCGGACCGGCTCGGTGCCGGCCAGGGCGCCGAACAGGCCGGCCAGCTCGGTCAGGGCTGCGGTCTTGCCGTAGATGATGCGCCGGTACTCGTCCTCGGAGAGGTCGGCGGCGCGTTCGGACATCTGCTGGTGCAGTTCGCCCTCGCACACCGTGTTGGTGGCGGCGCACAGCCGCTGCACCAGGTGCAGCTCGCCGAGCTCGGCGACCAGCGAGAAAGCCCGCGTGTACATGAAGTCGCCGAGCAGCACCGCCGTGGTGTTGCCCAGCGCGACATGCGCCGTCTGACGGCCCCGGCGCACGACGGCGTCGTCGATCAGGTCGTCGTGGACCAGGGTGGCGGTATGGATGAGTTCGAGGGCGGCGCCCAGGGCATGATGGCGGGCATCGACCTGGCCCACCGCCTCGGCGACGAGCAGGCAGAGTGATGGGCGCAGCAGCTTGCCGTGGAACGGGCCGAGACGCTCGATCAGGGCAGCGACGCGGGGCTCGCGGCTGGCCAGGGCGGCGGCCATCGACGCTTCGACCGCATGCAGATGGTCGGCGAGGGCCGGTAGCGCAGCGATCATCTCGCCTCGGCGGCGGGGCTGCCGCCGCTGGGCACCTGCTCGGCCAGTTCGACCAGGACCCGACCCAGCTCTTCGACGCGGATCGGCTTGCGCATGCACGACACGATCTGCGGGTTGAGACGGGCGAGTTCCTCGATGCGCGTGAACGGCTCGTAGGCGCTGACCACGATGACTCGGCTGTGAGTCAGCTCGGGGCGGTGCAGGAGTTCCTGGAGGACGGCGAAGCCGTCCATGCCTGGCATCATAATGTCGAGGATGAGGACCTGGGGCCGCAGGGTGCCGACGGCGATGCAGGTGTCGACGCCGTTGACCGCCTCGTGGATGGCCGCCTCAGGGAGGTAGCGTTCGACCACGCGCTTGAACAGGAGGAGGGCGTCCGGGTGGTCGTCGGCGACCAGGACGTTGACCCGGTTGGGTACCGCCCGCCGTCCGCCCGCCGAGCCTTCGCCGCCATGCGGGGTGATGCCAAAGGAGGCGCAGAACTCTTCAAGATCGGCCGGTATGACCCGGAAGTGGCCGCTGGGCAGGCTGTAGGCCTTGAGCTGGCCCGAGATGATCCACCGGTAGACCGTGGTCCGACTGACGTTGCAGCGTTTGGCGACGCTGCCCAGGCTGAGGTGGTCCAGATCCGTCATGTCGATCCCCCCCAGGTTACCCCCCTGCAGGGCGCCCGCAAGCGACCGGGAGCAGGTTCCCGGTTGGCGTGGCCCCCGGCCGGCCCAGGATCCCGCCGGTGCGTATTCTGCTCGTCCGGCTTGGCGCCTTCGGCGATATCGTCCATACCCTGCCGTTGGCGGCAGCCCTGGCTGACGCCGGGCATGCCGTCCATTGGCTGTGCGAGGATCGCTGGGCCTGTATCCTCGACGGTTCGCCGGTGGTGGCCGGCCTGCATCTGCTGCCGCGCCGACTGCTGCGCACAGCGCCACTACCCATCCGGCTGGCCGCGCTGCAGCGCCTGGTCCGCAGCGTGCGTCGGGCGCGTTTTGACCTCGCTATCGATGCCCAGGGACTGGCCAAGAGCGCCATCCTGGCGGCGTTGGCGGGGGCGGGCCGGCGCATCGCCCATGCCCCGCCACGCGGACGCGAGCTGTCTTGGCTGGGGGCCATCACCGTCCCGGCCGTGGCCGAGCACGTCATCGACCAGCAGCTTGGCCTTGCCGCCGCGGCCGGGGTGCGACCCCCGACGGCCTGGGACTTCCCGCTGCCGGCCTGGCCGACCGAGCGGGCCTGGGCTAGGCGCTGGTTGGATGACCGTGGCCTGGACCGGGCCTGGATGCTGAATGTCGGCGCCGGCTGGCCGACCAAGGTGTGGCCCGAGGAGCGCCTGCGCGCCTGCGCCGCGGCCTGTGTCGAGCGGCCCTGCCTGCTGCTGTGGGGCAACCCGGCTGAACGGACCCTGGCCGGCCGCCTCGCCGAGGCTACCGGTGTCGCCCTGGCGCCGGAGACCAGTATTCCGCAGCTGGCGGGACTGCTCGACCGTGCCGCGGTGCTGATCAGCGGCGATACCGGGCCGCTACATCTCGCCCGGGCCCTCGGCACGCCGGCGGTCGGCCTGTTCGGCCCGGTGCCGATGGCCCGCAATGGCCCCCGTGGCCCCGCCTGGCGCAACCTCCAGGCTCCGGGAGCAGCGTGGGAGCGCCGCGACGTCAGCCGGGTCGATATGGGCGCGATC
>JBBREK010000010.1:0-37098 GCA_038203025.1 Planctomycetota bacterium | reverse complement strand
ACCTCGGCAAAACCCCAGGAAACCTGCGGTTCACGGCGCCATCAGGGATGGGAAAATGTGGGGTTGGGAAACCGACTGGAGCAGCGGTGGGAACCGGATTCCAACCTTCGCTGGCGTTCGAGAGACGCGTCTCACCCTGATCAGTCGTACTCAATTTCTACTTTGAGAGCCCGCAGCGTGCCGGGGTGGAAAGTACCCTCATAGCGTTCGCCCCGGTCATTCGTCGCGCGCACCCGGTAGCAGCCATCCTTCGTCCTAATCCGGGTCACCCGCCACCCCTGGGCCTCGACCTGCTGCTGCAACGCGGCACGCGGCTGCCACTCTGCCAGCGGCACGTTGCAGCGCTGGTCGGCCATGGCCGCCCCGGTGCCAAGGGCGCAGAATGCAAGGGCGATGGCTGGAAGTAGTCGGGTCATGGCATCGCATCCTGTCAGTTGAACGATAGGATGACAAAGCCATGCCAACCTGACAGCAGACTGAATGCCTCGGCTTCCAGGTTCAGCTTACTGTCAGGCGCCGGCACTACGACCAGGAGCGGCCGGCGACGCGAAGGACCAACGGATGCGAGTTCTATTGATCGAGGACGACGCGATCCTGGGCGCTGCGGTGCGGGACCAGATCGCGGCTGACGGTCATACGGTGGATTGGGCAACGCGGCTCGACACGGCGCGGGACTGCGTCGGCACGGTGACCTACGAGCTCATCCTGCTCGACCTCATGCTGCCGGATGGTCGGGGCTTGGACTTCCTCAAGGCCCGCCGCGCCGCGCGTGACGCCACGCCGGTAATCATCCTCACCGCACGCGACCAGATTTCCGATCGCATCGCCGGGCTGAACACCGGGGCAGACGACTACCTCGTCAAGCCGTTCGACCTGGCCGAGCTGTCGGCCCGCATCGGCGCCGTGGCGCGTCGGTATGCCGGCAATCCCAACCCGCAGGTTGAAATCGGCGACCTCACCATCGACTTGGCGCAACGGCTGATCCAGCGGGCTGGGCACCCCATCACCCTGACGGCGCGCGAATGGGTGCTGTTCGAGGCCTTCGTGCAGCGCCCCCGCGCGCTGGTCACCAAGGCGCAAATGGAGGAGCGGCTCTATTCCTTCGACGCCGAGGTCGAAAGTAACACCATCGAGGTCTATATCGGCCGGATCCGCAAAAAGCTCGGCCACGACATCATCGAGACGATCCGCGGCATGGGCTACCGGCTCGGCCAGCCGAAGCGTGCGGCATCCTAGTGGCATCGCGGCCGCAGAGCCTGCAGCGCCGCCTCGGCCTTGGCCTCGCGCTGGGGATGATCCTGCTCTGGCTTGCGGGCAGCGTGGCGGCGGGGCTGATCCTGCGCAGCGAGATCGATGAAGTCTTCGACAGCGCGTTGCAGGAAGTCACACAACGCATCCTGCCGCTGGCCTACAGCGAGATCCTGAACAGCGATCCGCCGGCCGCGGGGGAGAGCCCCATCCAGCGATTGCCGTCGGTGCTGCCGCATCAGGAGCAGATCACCTACATCGTGCGTGACGGTGAAGGCCGCGTCCTGCTGCAATCCCACGACGCTGACCCCGCCGCGTTCCCGGCGCTGATGACGCCAGGGTTTCAGGATCTGCACGGCCTGCGCCTCTACACCGAGGCCGCAGTGCAGGGCACTTTGTTCGTCACCACCGCTGAGCCAATCAGCCATCGTCGCCAAGCCGTCATCGAGGCAGTCGGCATGCTGCTGTGGCCGCTGGCACTGCTGCTGCCGCTCAGCCAGATCGGTGTCTGGGCGCTGGTGCGCTTCGCGCTTCGGCCAGTCCAAGCCTTTGAACAGGAGATCGAGGCGCGCGGCCACGGCGACCTGTCGCCCGTCAACGTGATAGCGCTTCCACGTGAACTCGCGCCTGTCGCGGGCTCGGTCAATCGGCTGATCGCGCGGCTGCAACGCGCGCTGGAGGCGGAGCGCGGCTTCACCGCCAGCAGCGCCCATGAATTGCGGACACCGGTCGCGGCTGCCTTGGCGCAGACGCAGCGCCTGATTGCCGAGGTGCCGGAGGGCGCCGTGCGCGAACGCGCCAGGACCGTGGAGGCGGCGCTGCGGCAGTTGGCGCGTCTGTCGGAGAAGCTGCTCCAGCTGGCCAAGGCCGAAGGTGCGGGCCTCCTGGCTGAGACGCCGCAGGATCTGGCGCAGGTCCTCGGCTTCGTCTTGGACGAGTTCAGGGACGATCCGGACGCCGCCACGCGGCTCACCATCACGCTGCCCAGTAGCGGCGTTCTGCTGTCCCGCATGGACGCCGACGCCTTCGCCATCCTGGCCCGCAACCTTATCGAGAATGCGCTGAAGCATGGCGCTGCCGATGAGCCAGTATCCATCGTGCTCAACGACGACGGCCTCCTGCGTGTTTCCAACGGCGGCGCCGTGGTCGAGCCGGAGACGATGGCACGCCTCAAGCGGCCCTTCGAGCGAGGGGGCAGCTCCGCGACCGGCTCGGGTCTCGGTCTGGCGATTGCCGAGGCGATCGTGGCCGGGGCCGGGACCAGCCTGGAACTGCTGTCGCCCGTGCCGGGTCGAGCCTCGGGGTTTGAGGCGCGCGTCCAGCTACCCGGAATTCCAGCGTCACGCTGAACCGCGGATGAACGGTTCGTCCGTTCTGGTTCAGGCCAGCGTCAGATTGAACGTCCATCTCTCCCGCATCGCAGTTCCTGCTGGAGAGATTCGATGAACAAGATCGTCGCCACACTCGGCCTCGCCGCCACGCTCGCCTTCCCGGCCATGGCCTTCGCGCCGCCGGCCGAGGCGCGCAGCGTCACGCTCACCACGCAGCTGCGCCCCTATGGCGGCAACGGCGCGTATCTTGCGATCTATCTGGTGGATGCGCAGGGCCGCTTCCATTCCACGCTGCGCGTCGCGGGCGGCAAAGCCAAGTACCACACGCACCTGAGTGTGTGGGCACGTGGCAGGACCAGTGAGACCGCACGCATCGACGGCATCACCGGTGCGAGCGTCGGAAGCGGCCAGACGCTGCGTGTCACCGTCGACATCGCCGATGCCCTCATCGATGCCGGCTACCAGATCCGCATCGATACCGCGGTCGAGGACGGGCGTGACAACCCCGGCGAGATCACCGCGCCGCTGACGACCGCGGCCAATGGCCGTCCCGTCTCCGGCCGCGGCTATGTCGCGTCCTTCAAGTTCGACATGTGACGACGACGCTGGATCGCTGACATGCTCCGCCGCCTCCATTCCCTGCCAGGCCTCTTCGCCGCGCTGCTGATCGCCGCGCTGGCGCTGACGGGCGCCTTCCTCGCCTTCGACTCGATTGTCGATCGCAACGGCTCCACCATTCCTGCAACCGGTCAGGTCAGCGTGGCCGCCATCGCCGAGGCCGTGCAGGCGCGGCATGCGGAGCTGGAGCGCATTGTGCGGACGGCCTCCGGTACGGTCATCGCCTACTATTTTGAGGCCGACCTGCCAGGTGCCGAGCTGGTCGATCCGCTCACGGGCCTGGCGATCGGACGGCATGAGCCATCCAACCTGACGCGCACCATCACGAACCTGCATCGCTCCTTCCTGATGGGCGACGCAGGGCGCGTGGCGGCGGGACTCGGGGCGGCAGCGATGCTGGTGCTGTGCGTCTCAGGTGCCATGCTGCTGGCCACACGGCTTGGCGGCTGGGCGGCGATCCTGCGGCCCAGCCGAGGCACATTCTCCCAGCGGCTGCATTGCGAGGTCGGACGCTTCGCGGTGATCGGCCTCACACTGTCGGCGTTGACCGGCTGCTGGATGTCGCTTGCGACCTTCGGCGTGCTGCCTGATGGCGCGGCGACTGAGGTCGCGGCGCTCGTGCAACCGAGCGGTGCCGCGCGGCTTCCGCCAGGGCAGCTGGCGGCGCTGCAAGCGGTGGATCTGTCGGCGCTACGCGAGCTCACCTTTCCTTATGGCGACGACCTCACCGACACCTACACGCTGACCACGGCGCAAGGCATCGCTCATGTGGATGCCGCGACCGGGCAGGTGCTGGACTTCACGCCGAACGGCCTGGCGCGGCAGGTGCACGAGACCATCGTCATGCTGCATACCGGCCGCGGCGTCTGGCCGTTGGCGCTGCTGCTCGGCCTGGCCGCACTCACCGCGCCCATTCTGGCTGGCGCCGGGGGTGTGATCTGGTGGCGCAGGCGCGCTGCGCTGCCGAAGATCCGGCAGAATGTCGGTGCGCAATCCGCTGACACGATCATCCTCGTCGGCAGCGAGGGCAACAGCACTTGGGGCTTCGCCGTCACACTGCACGCGGCGCTGACCAAAGCCGGGCATCGTGTGCATGCCGCGCCGATGAACAGCCTGGCGCCGCGTTATGCCCAGGCGAAGCGCCTGCTGATCCTGACCGCGACCTATGGCGATGGGGATGCGCCGGAATCTGCGAAGCTGTTTCTCCAACGACTGGAGCGGGCCAGTGGCACGATCCCCGTCGCGGTGCTCGGCTTTGGCGACCGGAGCTTCCCGAAATTCTGCGGCTTTGCCGAACAGGTGGTCGAAGCGCTCCGCCTGAAGGGCTGGCCCGCGCTGCTCGAAGCCTGGTCGGTGGATCGGCAATCGGCGCAGACCTTCGCCGACTGGGGCAAGGCGCTGGGCGCGGCCATCGGCACGAAGCTCGAACTGACCCATGTCGCCGCCCGTCCCAAGACCACTGCGCTGGAGCTGTCCGGCCGCGTCGAGTACGGCGCGGAATCGCAGACACCCACAGCCATCCTGAGCTTTGCGCTGCCTGCGGCAGATGGCTTCTGGCGGCGTCGCAGCCTGCCGCGCTTCGAAGCGGGCGACCTGGTCGGTATCCTGGCACCCGGCTCTGACCTGCCACGCTTCTACTCGCTTGCCTCTGCCTCGACCGACGGCGTGCTGGAAATCTGCGTGCGTAAGCAGCCGGGTGGCCTGTGCTCCCGCTTCCTGCATGACTTGCCGCTCGGCGGACGCATCGAGGCCTTCATCCGACCCAACCCTGCCTTCCGCCCGAGCCGCGGCAAGGCGCCGGTGATCCTGATCGGGGCCGGCACCGGGATCGGCCCCCTGGCAGGCTTCATCCGCCACAACACCCTGCATCGGCCGATGCACCTCTACTGGGGTGGTCGGCATCCCGGCTCCGATTTCCTCTATGGGCCGGAACTGGGCCAATACATGGAGGATGGGCGCCTCGCACGGCTGAACACCGCCTTCTCCCGCGTGCCGGGCGGCGCTTACGTGCAGGACCGCCTGGCCGCCGATGCCGCGGCGCTGCGCGACCTGGTGCAGCACGGCGCGCAGGTGCTGGTCTGCGGCGGGCGCGACATGGCGGGCGGCGTGGCACGCGCTTTCGAGGCGATCCTGCAACCCCTGGGCATCGACCTCGCAACCCTGAAATCGGAGGGCCGCTATCGTGAAGACGTCTATTGAGGCGGCGCCGATGACGCGCCATGCGCTCAACGGCCCGACCATGGGCACACGCTACGCCGCGGTGTTCTTCGCGCCGGAAGGCATGGGTACCGACGCGCTGGCGGCGGCGCTGTTCGACGCGGTGGATCGCGTGGATCGGCAGATGTCCACATGGAAGCCCGACTCCGACGTTAACCGCCTGAATGCGGCGCCAGTTGGCGAATGGGTCACGATCCCGCGCGAACTGATGACCGTGCTGGCCGAGGCGCTGAAGATCGGCCGGGCGACGAAGGGCGCCTTCGATATCGGGGTGGGCGGGCTGGCATCTGCCTGGGGCTTCGGTCCCGGGTCCCGGCAACCGGACCAGAGCCTCATCGCGGCTGCATCCGCACTGCCGCGTGCCGCCACGACGGAGGCTTTGCATCTGGATGTCACCACGTCCCGCGCGCGGAAGGCGGCGCCGATCACCCTCGATCTCTCCGGCATCGCCAAGGGCTTCGGTGTGGATGAGATGGCGCGGGCGATGGACTCCTTCGGCATTCGCTCCTGGCTTTTGGGCATCGATGGGGAGATGCGGGCGCGGGGCCTGAAGCCGGATGGCACGGCCTGGGCCGTGGCGCATGAGCGTCCAGACCGGCAGAGCCGCGAAGCGATGGGCGTGATCGAGCTGACGGACATGGCCGTCGCGACGTCCGGCAACTACCGGCACTGGGTGGAGGTGGACGGCAAGCTGCTGTCGCACACCATGGATCCCAGCACGCGCATCCCAACCGACAACGGCATCGCCTCCGTCACTGTCCTGGCTGCCGAGTGCATGGCAGCCGACGCATGGGCCACGGCGTTCATGGTGTTGGGAGCGGAGGCAGCCACCAGGCTCGCGGCCGCATGGGGCCTCGGCACCATATTCGTGTTCGACGATGGGACTGTCAGATCAACGATCTGACCCATTGGCGGTGACAGAACCAGTCACACCACGGTGCCGAACAGGGCGCCGATGCCAGCGGTGAGCACCATCGCCAGCGCGCCCCAGAAGGTCACGCGGGCCGTGGCACGCAGCACATTTGCGCCACCCGCCTGCGCGCCCACCGCTCCCAGCACAGCCAGGAAAGCCAGCGAGGCGCCAGAGACGATCCAGACAAGCAGGTGGGTCGGGGCGACGACCACCATCAGAAGGGGCATCGCGGCGCCAACGGCGAAGGTGGCCGCAGAGGTCAGCGCAGCCTGGATGGGCCTCGCCGTGGTGATCTCGGACATCCCGAGTTCATCCTGCGCATGGGCGCCGAGTGCGTCCTTGGCCATCAACTGCGTGGCCACCTGCCGGGCCAGGTCGCGGTCCACCCCGCGCCGAACGTAGATGTCGGCCAGTTCCTCATGCTCGAAGACGGGATTGTCCAGCAACTCCTGGGTTTCCCGCGCGAGGTCGGCCTGTTCCGTGTCGGATTGCGAGCTGACCGACACATATTCGCCAGCCGCCATGGACATGGCGCCGGCGACCAAGCCGGCCACGCCGGCGATCAGGATGTCGCTCTGCGTGGCCGCGGCGGCGGCGACGCCGACAATCAGGCTGGCGGTGGAGACGATGCCATCATTCGCCCCCAGCACCGCCGCCCGCAGCCACCCGATGCGCGAGACCAGATGGCGTTCGGGATGCAGGTGGAGGCGCGGCATGGGATTTTCCTTCGGAGTACTGGCGTCGCCTGTGGAGATCGGCCCCTGTTGCCGTGCGCGTGCCGCGGATCAAGACGCACGACCCGGTTCAACTCGCCGGGGCTTGGGCGTCGCGATGAACAGCATGAAGCGCGCCAGCGGGCGCTTGAACAGGAACAGGTAGGCGACGTGCAGCCCGACGATGATCACGAGGAAGTTCGAGAGACCCTCATGCAGTTCGCCGACGATGCCATGCTCCTGCTCTTCGCCACGGGCTTCTGAGGCTCGCCGGCCTTCACGGCTGTCATCCCGCGCATATGCCTCGCTCACGACGACGCTCGTTGCCATGCCGAGCGTTCTGCCGCGATCCATCGCAATTCCCGTGGCGGTGGCCAGGATCAGGCAGGCGGCGATGCCGGCCAGAAGCGCGTTGCTGATGGCTGGGTGCGTGAAGGCATTGCCGAGCGTCAGTCCCTCAAAATGAGGATAGAAGCGTGAGAGGCCCAGTTGCCGCAGGCCCGAGAGGGCCGCGACAAGGCGACCACCGATAATGATGGCGATGGCATAGCCCAGTACAGCGTGGATCGTGCCCAGCTCGCCTGTCAGGAAGGCGGCAATGACCAGAAGGCCGAGTATGGCGTGATAGGCCCGAAGGCCTTGCATGATGGACATGATGATCCTTGCGCAGCAGGCTGGGGATGCCGCATCTGGCCACGCTAAGCGCCCTCGGCGCCGATGTCCTTGATGGGCGTCAATGTCTCAGCCCGAGGGGTGCTTCCCGCCGCCTGCTCCTGGATTGCGGCTGTCGTCCCCGGCGCCAGGCTCGACAAGTCACAAGACGCCTCCGCAGCGAACCTCCGCTGCCACAACAACAGCAGCGACCGCATGCCGCTCAGCGGGCCCGCCCTCCGCGGCCCGCAACGCCGGAGTGACTGCATACCGATCAGCCCGTCGAGGGCGACGATGTCCAGCTATTCGGGCCACGCACCTGTTCGCCAACCGTCTGCCAGCCGTGATCCGTGATTGATCCGTCGCAAGGCGAGGGAGAGCCAGCGCAGCTATCCTGCAAGAACGGGCGGGGCCTCAAGCTGCTTTTCGCCCGAAGGACTAAGATCATGAAGAACGTCACGGTACTCGGCCTGGGCTCCAAGCGCCGCGATGCCACCGCGCCGATTGTGACGGATGCGGCCATGAGGGCCGGCGTCGTGGTCACCGTCGAAAGGGTGACAGACGACGCCGAAATCGCGGGCTGCGGCATAGCGTCCACACCGGGCCAGGCGGTGGACGCCAAGGTGGTGCACGCGGGTGGCCTGCCGAAGGCCGAGGATGTCGCTCGATGGATCACGGCGTGATAATGGCGGCGGCACGGCATGCTCAGGCCGCCCGACGATGAGGCAGACGCAAGCGAAGCGCCTCAAGCTCGATCTTGAAATCCTCCTGCCTGACGCCCCCGGCGAAGCCGATGCCTGCGTCTTCCGCCTGATCAACGACCTGAGCGGCCGTGATGGCATTGCCCAGGCCCATGTCGTTCCCGCGTCGGGCGAACACCCCGCACAGCTTTGCATTCACTACGACCCACGTGTGGCAAGCCTGGCCCGCGTGCAGGAAGTCGCCCGCAGCGCCGGTGCGAAGCTGACCGAGCGCTTCGGCCACTTACTCTGGGATGTGGAGGGGCTGCAAAACGAGCGCCGCGCCCGCACCGTCACCGATCTGTTGTCTCGTCTTCCAGGCGTCCTGGAAGCCGATGCGTCACCGGCCGGGCCGGTCCGCATCGAGTTCGACCGCACGGCCACATCTGAGGCAGCGTTGCGCAGCGCGCTGGACGGCATGGGCATCTCGGCCCGCACTGGTGTGCCGCAGGCGGGTCCCGGAGCCGACCATGAGCACGCACACGAGCATGGCGGTCCCTTTGGCGCGAACTCGGAGCTGATCTTCGCACTGCTCAGCGGGGCGCTGCTGATCGCGGGCTATGTCTCCTCCTGGCTGCCCGCGGCGCCGGCCTGGGTGCCGGTGGCGCTGTATGTCGGCGCCTATGGCTTCGGCGGCTACTTCACGCTGCGCGAGGCCATCGACACCCTCCGCCTTGGCCGCTTCGAGATCGACACGCTGATGCTGGTCGCCGCGGCGGGTGCGGCGGCGCTGGACAAATGGGCCGAGGGCGCGCTGCTGCTGTTCCTGTTCAGCATCGGGCATGCGCTGGAGCATTACGCGATGGGACGCGCGCGGCGGGCCATTGAAGCCTTGGCCGATCTCGCGCCGCCGACAGCAGAACGCCGTCGTGACGGTGCGGTGCAGGAGGTTCCCGTCGCCGAACTGGTCATCGGCGACACGATCATCCTGCGCCCGAACACGCACATTCCGGCCGATGGCTTCGTGACTCTCGGTGAAAGCAGCGTCGACCAGGCGCCCATCACCGGGGAAAGTGTGCCGGTTGACAAGCGTGCGGTGGAGGACGCCGGACGTGCCGCCCTCCAGCCTGAAGGATTGCTGGCCGAGAACCGTGTCTTTGCCGGCACCATCAACGGCACGGGTGCGCTGGAAGTGCAGGTCTCCCGGCTGGCGGCGGATAGCTCGCTCGCGCGGCTGGTGCGCATGGTGAACGAGGCCGAGGCCCAGAAATCCCCCACGCAGCGGTTCACGGACAGGTTCGAGCGGATCTTCGTGCCGGTCGTCCTGGTGTCGGTCGTCGTTCTGCTGTTCGCCTGGGTCGTGCTCGACGAGGGCTTCGGCGAGAGCTTCTATCGCGCCATGGCGGTGCTGGTTGCGGCCAGCCCCTGTGCGCTCGCCATCTCGACGCCGAGCGCCGTGCTGTCGGGCATTGCGCGCGCCGCGCGCGGCGGCGTGCTGGTGAAGGGCGGCGGGCCGTTGGAGAACCTCGGCAAGCTGGGCGCCATCGCCTTCGACAAGACCGGCACGCTGACCGAAGGCAAGCCGCGGGTGACGGATGTGCTGCCCGTGCCGGGCTTTGACGAGCGTGCTCTGCTTGCGGTCGCGGTCGCCGTCGAGGCGCTCAGCGACCACCCTCTCGCCGCTGCCGTGGTGCGCGATGGACAGGCGAGGCTGGGTGCTGATGTGGCGGTGCCGGCCGCTGAAGATCTCCGGAGTATTACCGGCCGCGGCCTCACCGCCCGGATCGGGCACGATGTCGTTATTGTCGGCAAGGCCGCGCTCTTCGCGGAGATGGACGGCCCACCACTGACGGCCGAAGTCCAGGCCATCACGGCCGACCTCGAGCAGCTCGGCCGCACCACCATGGTCGTGCGACGGGGCGATCATGATCTCGGCGCCATCGGCCTGATGGACACGCCGCGCGAAGCCGCCACAGGGGTGATCCTGCGCCTGCGCAAGCTCGGCATTTCCCGAATGGTCATGATGTCGGGTGACAACACTCGCGTCGCCGAGGCGGTGGCGCAGCAAGTCGGGCTCGACGAAGCCTGGGGTGACCTGATGCCCGAGGACAAGGTCGCGGCCATCCAGCGCCTTCGCAAAGAGCAGGACGTGGCTATGGTAGGCGATGGCGTGAACGACGCGCCCGCCATGGCGCATGCGACGGTCGGCATCGCCATGGGGGCGGCGGGCTCGGATGTGGCGCTGGAGACGGCCGACGTCGCGCTGATGGGCGACGATCTCACACGACTGCCCTTCGTGATCGGGTTGAGCCGCAGCACCAACCGTATCATCCGGCAGAATCTATGGATCAGCCTGGGCATGGTGGCCGTGCTGGTGCCGGCGACGTTATTCGGCCTTAACCTTGGCGCGGCAGTGGTGTTCCACGAGGGATCCACCCTGCTGGTCGTGGCGAACGCCCTGCGCCTGCTGGCCTACCGCGATCCGACCGAAACATGACGCCGAAGGGCCGCCTTCTGGAAGCTCTCCGCGCTGTCGGGCAGGCGCAGCAACTCTGCAGCTTCTGCAGCGTTGTCCTGCAGCGCGGCTGTGTCTACCGCTGGCCTCGCTGCCATCATCCGACTGCCCCTTTCACAAGACTATTCTCCACACGGGGGGCGTTTATATGATGTTCGGGCCTCATCGCGGGGCACAGAAGGACGTCATGGAACAGCCCGTCATTCACGCCGTATTCGATGAGGCGACCAACACGGTCAGCTATTTCGACTGGGATGCCGCCGCGAAGGACGCGGCGGTCATCGATCCGGTGCTGGATTGGGACAACCGTTCTGGCGAAGCCGCTACGACCTCCGCCGATGCTCTGATCGACGCCGCGGCCGAGGCTGGCGTCACCATCCGCTGGGTGCTGGAGACCTACGCCCATGCCAAGCTCCCCGTGAAGGCAAAGGCAGGGCGAGCGACGGTCTTCGCCGAAGGGGCGGCACGATGACCGACAGCCTGCAGATCCTCTGTCCGGCATGCGACGCGATCAACCGGGTGCCGGTTGTGCGGCTCGGTGACAGTCCGCGCTGCGGGGCGTGCAAAGCCAACCTGTTCCAGGGCAAGCCCCTGGCCCTGTCGGAGGATCGCTTCCGGCGCCATTTGAGGCTCAGTGGCCTGCCGATGCTGGTGGATTTCTGGGCCTCCTGGTGCGGGCCCTGCCGCGCCATGGCGCCAGCATTCGAGGCCGCGGCCCTGACGCTGGAGCCCCGCATGCGGCTCATCAAGGTCTCGACAGAGGAGGCACCAGCGCTTGCCGCCGAACTCGCGATCAGCAGCATCCCGACGCTTGCACTGTTCGCCGACGGGCGGGAGGTCGCGCGCCAGGCCGGCGCAATGCCGGCTGGTCGCATCGTGGCCTGGGCCAAGTCCGCGATGCCTGGCTGATCGGGACCAAGGTGCATGCGCCGCGCGTCGCGCATGTCCTCAAGCAACGGCGTTCGCGCGCGACAGGATGCGAAAGCTTCATGACGCGCAATGTCGGTTTCTGCCAATCAGTGCTGGGCTGATGGGCAGCGGCCCGCCTTACCGTCTGCCAGGCGTGAATACCGTCGCGGCGACGCCTTTGCGCTGACAACGACGAGCCCGATGTCTCGGTCAAGACTGGGCGCGATGCGGCACGGCGCATGACCATACAGACGATAAGGAACGCGCCAACATGTTGCTCACCTCGCCCGCGGAGCCCGAATCAAGCCGCAAGCTTGCCTGGTTGGCCTTCGCCATCGCCGCCTACATTGCCGTGCTGCTGCTGCCGACGCCGGTCGGCCTATCGGCCTCGGGGCAGGTGGCGCTGGGGCTGTTGGTGCTGGTGGTCATCCTCTGGATCACCGAATGCGTCTCGCCCGCCGCCAGCGCCGTGCTGCTGATCGGTGGCGCCGTGCTCGGCCTCATGGGCAAGCCCCTGGTGGCGGGCGGCGCGCCGATGCGCTCCGTAGAGGCCCTGTCGGTGATGCTGGCCGGCTTCTCCTCCTCGGCGGTCATCCTGGTGGCGGGCGCGCTGTTCCTCGCCGTCGCGCTGCGCCTCACCGGGCTGGACCGTCGCGTGGCCCTGCTGGTGATGAGCCGCGTCGGCATCTCGCCGGCCAGGCTGACCGTGGGCGCCATGATCGTGGGCTTCGTGCTTGCTCTGTTCATCCCCTCCGCCACCGCGCGCGTCGGCGCCATCATTCCCATCATGGTCGGCGTGGTCACGGCGCTCGGGCTGCCGGTGGCGAGCAGCCTGGGCGCCACGCTGATGATCGTGACGGCGCAGGCCTGCTCCATCTTCAACATCGCGGTGAAGACGGGCGCGGCGCAGAACCTGATCAGCCTGAACTTCATGCAGGCCAGCTTCGAGCGGACGGTGACCTGGGGCGAATGGTTCGTCACCGCGCTGCCGCTGACGCTGTCGATGAGCGTGGTGCTGTTCTTCGTCTCGCTGGTCCTGCTACGCCCGCAGGTGCCACCCGCCGAGGAGGCGCGTGAGCGTTTGACGAAGGAGGTCGCGGGCCTGGGTCCGGTGACGCCCGCGGAATGGCGGCTTATGCTCGTGGCGGGGCTGCTGCTGCTGGCCTGGTCCACCGAGGGCTGGCTGCATCCGCTGGACACCACCACCGTCACACTGGTCGGCATCGCGCTGCTGCTGATGCCGCGCTTCGGCGTCATGACCTGGGCGGGAGCCGAGAAGCAGGTGCCCTGGGGCACCATCATCCTGTTCGCCGCCGGCATCGCGCTGGGCATCCTGCTGGCGCGCACCGGCGCCGCCGCCTGGCTGGCCGGCGTCACGCTCGGGCAGCTGGGGCTGGAGACGCGCTCGGTGGTGGCGGTGGTTGGCGCGCTGTCGCTGTTCAGCGTCATCCTTCATCTGGGCTTCGCCTCGGCGACGGGCCTCGCCAGCACGCTGATCCCGATCATGATCGCCTTCGCGCAGACCCTGCCCTTCGGGCCGCAGACCATCTTCGGTCTCGTGATGATCCAGGCCTATGTGGTCTCATTCGGGTTCATCCTGCCGACCAACGCGCCGCAGAACATGCTGTGCTACGGCACTGGTGCCTTTAGTACGATGCAATTCGCCAAGGTGGGCGTGGTGATGACTCTGGCGGGGCTGGGGCTGATCCTGCTGCTGTCCGCGACGATCTGGCCGATGATGGGAGTGCTCTGACATGCGCGGCAAGGTCGGGATCGTGGGCGCGGGCCAGGTGGGGGCCGCCTGCGGCTTCCTGCTGGCGCAGACGCCTGGCGTCGATGAACTGCTCCTGGTGGACAAGGACGCCGCACGGGCGGCCTCCGAAGCCGCCGATATCGGGCACGCCGCGGCGTTCGGCCCGGCGGCCCAGGTGGCGTCCGGCGATTACGCCGACCTGGCTGGCGCGCAGCTCGTGGTCATTGCCGCGGGCGGCAACCTGAAGCCGGGCCAGACCCGGCTCGACCTGCTTGTGGCCAATGTGAAGGTCGTGGGCGCCGTGCTGGAGCAGGTGCTGCTTGTGGCGCCCGATGCGGTGCTGCTGTTCGCGACCAACCCCGTCGATGTCATGCCGGCGCTGGCGGTGCGGCGCTTCGGGGTGCCACCGGGGCGGGCCATCGGCACCGGATGTGCGCTGGACTCGGCGCGCTTCCGGGACCGGCTGGCCCGCCACCTGGGCGTGGCGACAAGCTCCGTCCACGCCTATGTGCTGGGCGAGCACGGTGATTCGGAAGTGCTGCACTGGAGCGGCGCGCAGGCCGCAGGCATGCCGCTGCTCCGCTTCGCCGAACAGCTCGGCCGCCCGCTGCCGGCCGAGCTGCGCGAGACCATGGCCCGCGAAGTGCGCGGATCCGCGTATCGGATCAAGGAGGGCAAGGGTGTCTCCAACTACGGGATCGCCGGCTCCGTCGCCCGGCTCTCGCGCAGCATCGTTAATGACGAGCAGGCCGTGTTCAGCGTCTCGACCTACATGGAGGAACTGCTGGGGGTGACGGAGACCTGCGTTTCCCTGCCGCATCTGCTCGGTGCCCGCGGCGCCTCAAAGCCCCTGCTGCCGGAGATGGATGAGGTGGAAACGGCAGCGCTTCGGCAGAGCGCGGCACTGCTGCACGAAACCATCCGTTCAGGACTCGACCAGCCCGGCGAGGACGGACACTGACCTCCCCGCCGCACCCCTGGCACACGCAATCTGCCGAGGCGGTGGCCACCGCACTGCGCACCGACCTCGACCGCGGGCTGGCCAGTGCCGAGGCGGAGACAAGGCTGGCGCAACATGGGCCGAACGCCCTGCCGCAGGCCGGCCAGGCCTCTGCCCTCGCATTGCTCGCGCGCCAGTTCCGCAGCCTTATGGTCGGCCTGCTGGTGGTCGCCGGCGGTGTCGCGCTGGCGCTTGGCGACATGGTCGAGGCCTTGGCGATCCTCGTGGTCATCTTCCTGAACGCGGCCATCGGCTTCGCCACCGAGTGGAAGGCCGCGAGTGCCCTGGCCGCGCTGGAGGCGCAGGCCGTGGCCCTCGCCCAGGTGCTGCGCGATGGCACGGCGCAGGAGGTCCCGGCGCAGTCGCTGGTGCCGGGCGATATCGTGGTGCTTGCGGCGGGCGACCGGGTGCCGGCCGATGGCCGCGTGATCCAGGACGTCCGGTTGCAGGTGGATGAGTCGGCGCTCACCGGCGAATCCCTGCCGGTGACGAAATCGGCTGCAATGCTGGACGACCCGCAGGCCGCCCTCGGGGATCGCAGCAACATGGTGCACATGGGCACCGCCATCACCGACGGACGTGGCCGCTGCATCGTGACCGCCACCGGCACGCAGACCGAGATGGGGCGGATCGGCACGCTGATCGAGGGCGTGGCGGCGCATGGCACGCCGCTGGAGGCCAAGCTGGCCGAGCTCAGCCGCGCGCTGCTGTTCATCGTGCTGGTCCTCTGCGCAGTGATCACCCTGCTGGGCTGGCTGCGTGGCAATGCGCTGCTGTACATGGTCGAGGTCGGGGTCTCACTGGCGATCGCGGCGGTGCCCGAGGGGTTGCTCGCCGTCACCACCATGACGCTTGCGGTCGGCATGCAGCGGATGGCGCGCATGAATGCCCTGGTGCGCCGCCTTCCGGCGGTCGAGGCGCTGGGCTCCACCACGGTCATCTGCACCGACAAGACCGGCACGCTGACGCGCAACGAGATGACGGTGCGCGCCTATGCGCTGGGCGATACGCGCATCGACGTGACCGGCACGGGCTACGCCGCCACTGGCGTGTTCCAGATGGATGGGCGCGACATCGATCCTGCGCCGCTGGCGCTGGCCCTGCGCATAGGTGCGTTGTGCAACGACGCGAAGCTGGACCGCAGTAGTGACGCCGTCACCATCCTGGGCGACCCCACCGAGGCCGCGCTGCTCGTTGCGGCCAGCAAGGGCGGGCTCGATCAGGCGGCGCTGCATGCCGACTATCCAAGGCTGCGGGAGCTGCCGTTCAGCAGCGAGACCATGATGATGGTCACGGTGCATGCCACCCCAGCCGGAGGCACCGTCGCCTATGCCAAGGGCGCGCCGGGCGCAGTCCTGGCGGCGAGCGTGGCAGTGGCCGGCGCCGCTGGCGAAGCGTCCATGACCGAGGCGGACAGGGCGCAGGCGCAGGCCGCGAACGAGGCGCTGGCCGCTGGCGCCCTGCGGGTGCTCGGGCTCGCCTGGCGGCAACTGCCCGAAGGATTCACCGACGCTGACCTGACGAGCGGCCTGACCTTTGTTGGCCTCGTCGGCATGATCGATCCGCTGCGCGATGAGGTGAAGGCCACCATCGCCCGCTGCCACGCGGCGGGCATCCGCGTCGTCATGATCACCGGCGACCAGCAGGCCACGGCCGCCGAGATCGGGCGCCAGATCGGGCTCGACGTGAACCGACAGGGCGCGCCCTTGCAGGCTGTACACGGCAGCGCCCTGGCTGATCTCGACGAGGAAGGCTGGATCAGGGTTGCGGCGGAGACCTCGGTCTTTGCGCGCGTCTCGCCGGAGCACAAGCTGAAGATCGTCGATGCCCTGCAGCGCAGCGGCCAGGTGGTCGCCATGACCGGCGACGGGGTGAATGACGCACCGGCGCTGCGCCAGGCCGATATCGGCATCGCCATGGGCATTCGCGGCACCGAGGTCGCCAAGGGGGCCTCGGCCATGGTCATCACGGACGACAATTTCGCGACCATCGTCGCCGCGGTCGAGCAGGGCCGCGTGATCGTGCAGAACATCCTGCGCTTCATCCACTACCTGTTCTCCTGCAACTTCGCCGAGATCGTCACCGTCGGCGCTGCGATCCTGATCGGCTGGCCGCTGCCGCTCGGCGTCATGCAGATCCTGTGGTTGAACCTGGTGACCGACATCTTCCCGGCGATGGCCCTCGCGCTGGAACCCTCGGCGCCGGATGTGATGCAGCATCCGCCACGCGATCCGGCCGAGCCGCTGATGACGCCTTCCTTCGGCTGGCTGGTCGTGTGGCAGGGCGCCCTGCTGGCGGGCTGTACCCTGGCGGCGTTCGCGGTCGGGATGCGCTGGTACGGCACGGAGGGCGAGGGACTCCGCCACGCCGTGACAATCGGCTTCATGACGCTGGCCATGGCGCAGGTGGTCCACGCCTTCAGCGCCCGGTCCCGCACGCGCTCCGTGCTGACCTCGCGCCTGTTCACCAACGGCTGGCTCTGGGCCAGCACCGCCATCTGCCTGGCCCTTCAGGTCGCAGCGGTCGAACTGCCGCTGCTGCGCGAGGTGCTGCGGACGGTTCGCCTGTCATGGGCCGATTGGGGCGTGGTGGCAGCCGGAGCATTGTTGCCGCTCGTCGTGGTTGAACTGGTGAAGCTGGCGACGGGCTGGCGATCCCCCTCCCAGCCCCACCCGACAGGCAGCGCAAGAACATGACCCGACGCCCCTCTATCCCATTCTCGACAGGCCCATTCTCGACAGGCCAAGTCTGGCCCGCGGTGCCGGGTTTGGGGCTTACGTCAGGCCCGGCCCTGGACACGACGACGAGCACGGTCGCCTAACCGCGCGTTGCGCGGCTGGCCGTCTCGCCGGCGGCGAGCTCGATGATCTCGGCGGTAATCTCCTCCTGGCGAACCAGACGTTGCCGCGCTTGAAGTGCGCCAAGTCGCCGCTCGATCTGGGTGCGTGCGGCGGCCATCGCCGTCATCCGGGCGTCGTTCTCCGCGGCGAATGCGTGCAATGCCGCTCTGCACAGCTGCGCGTGGAGGAAATCAGCAGCAAGATCCCGCAGGAGAACATGCGGTGGCAGATGGACCAGGGGGGCGATGACATGCCTTGGATGCGGCATGCTCTCGGCATCGAGGGGCAGCAGCCGCTGACGTTCCACACGGGTGCTGTGACCGGGCTCCCACAGGCTGAATACCACCTCGACGCTATCGATCTCGCCCCGCGCAATTGCGTCATGCACCGCCCCGGCAATCCGATCCGCGAGCCTGGGCAGCCCGGACGAATGAGCCGGCTGGGCGCCGTGCCAGGCGATGGCGATCCCGCGTTCCGCAGCCACCGACGCACCGCGCGTGCCGACGAGAAAAACCGTGCGTGTGGCGAGATCCGTTCCGAGGGAGTCCAGTACGCGCTCGGTGAAGGTGCCGGCAAATCCCTGCTCCGCGCTGAAGATCACCAGCGCAGGCTTACCGCCTGGTCCACTTCGGCCAGCAGGCAGGCCTGGCAGAACCTTGCTGATGGCGATGGCGATCGAGGCGGCGTAGTCGTTGACGGCTGCGAGCTGTTCGCGCGCCTGGCGTGCCCGCGCCGCCGCGATGCCGCGCATCGCATTGACGACCGCATTAAGCTGCCCGACGCCTTCGATGCGTGCGCCGATATCACCGAGGCGCTCCGTCATGGTGACGCGCTGGCCGGCATCGGTGGCACCACGCGCGCGGCATGGGCGCGCAGCGCCTTCAGCAAACTCTCCTTCTGGGCTTCGTCGAGTGTGTCCTCATTCTCGATCGACCGCATAACCTCCGCAGCGCCGCGGTCGAGTGCCGCGCCCAGACCCTGGCGAAAGCTTGGCAACGATGACAGCGGCATCGCATCCAGCAGGCCGGACTGCACGGCCAGGACGAGTGCCACCTCCTCGGCCAGGCGCAGCGGCACATGCTGCGGCTGGTCGAGGATGGCGCGGATGCGTGCGCCGCGGGCAAGCTGGTTGCGCACGCGGGCATCCGGCATCCCGCCAAAGCGGGTGAAGCTTTCCAGCTCGAGGAACTGCGCGTAGTCGAGGCGCAGCGTGTCCGCCACGCGGCGCAGGACCTTCGCCTGGGTCTTGCCGCCGACCCGGCTGACGCTGGTGCCGACATCAACCGCGGGCTTCATCCCCTGATGGAACAGCCGGGTCGCCAGCACGATCTGGCCATCGGTGATCGAGATGAGGTTGGTGGGGATATAGGCGCTGAGATTGCCCGCATCAGTCTCGGCGATTGGCAGCGCGGTCAGCGATCCGCCACCTCTCGCCTGCGACATCTTGGCAGCACGTTCCAGAAGACGCGCATGGACGTAGAAGACATCACCCGGATAGGCCTCCCGCCCTGGCGATTGGCGGGTGAGCAGCGCAATCTCGCGATGCGTGGCGGCATGTTTCGAAAGATCGTCGAGGACGATCAGCGCATGCCCGCCTCGGTCGCGGAAATATTCCGCCATGGTGAAAGCCGCGAAGGGCGCAATCCATTGCAGTCCGGGAGAGCTCGCCGCCCTGGCCACGACGATGATGCAGCGTTCCGGCGCGCCGAATTTCTGGATGGCTTCGATCGCCCGCTGCACATTGGATGTCTTCTGGCCAATGGCGACATAGATGCAGGTGATGTCGCTGTTCTTCTGGCTTATGATGGTGTCGATCGCCACCGTGGTCTTGCCGATGGCACGGTCGCCGATGATGAGCTCCCGCTGGCCGCGGCCCAGCGCGAACAGCGCGTCGACCACGAGTAGCCCGGTCTGCACGGGCTGCTGCACCAGGTCGCGGTCGATGATCGACGGCGCCGGGCGCTCGATCGGCTGCGTCGCCTCGGCGAAAATGGGCCCCTTGCCGTCCAGAGGCCGCCCGAGTGGATCAACGACGCGTCCAAGTAGACCAGGCCCGACCGGCACGCGCACAACATCGCCTGTGCCGCGCACCGCGTCGCCGGCGTCAATCCCATCGACCTCGTCGATCAGCACGCAGCCCACACGATCGCGCTCCAGCACTTGGGCGAAGCCGAACTGGCCCTTCGCGAAGCGCACCAGTTCATCCAGCCGCAAGTCAGGCAGGCCGGAGACGAGGGCAATGCCGTCGCCGACCTCCTCGACCCGCCCCACCTGTTCCACGCGCGGACCCAATTCGGCGCCGGCCAGCTTCGCGCGGGCATCGGCGAGCCAGCCAGCCGGCGATCCGCGTTGATCATCCGCCATGCGCGAGCTCCTTCTGCATCCGCGCCAGGTCGGCCCGCCAGCTATTGCCGACCTCCAGGTGCTGGCTGCGCAGCTCGATTCCGGCGATCAGGTCGGGATCGACCGTGAAGGTGATCTCCGGGCGCCCGCCGAGCGCCTCGCTGATCATCTTCCGGTGATGATCTTGCTCGGCCGTATCAAGCGGCGTGGCGGTGGTGGCCTCCAGCGCGCTGCCTTCGGCTGCAGCGGCTTTGCGCACGGACTCGGGCTGCGCGCGGATGCCTTGCAAGAGCCAGTCGAGAAAGGCGGCACGGACCGCGCTGCCCTCCAGACGTGCGGCGAGCCTGCCGGCCATTTCTGTCGCCAGGGTGACGGCGCCCCGCGACCATTCCGCCTCGGCCTCGGCGCGGTCCTGGGCGACCGCGGCACGCGCCGCCATCTCGCGCGTTGCGGCCACGCTATCGTCCTCAGCCCGCCGTGCCGCAGTCGCTTTCTCCGCCTGTTCCTGTGCGGCGGCGAGCACGGCGTCGCGCTCGGCGGCGAAGCCGGCCCGGGTGGCCTCGATGTCGGCAAGCGCCGAGCTGGCCTCTGCGCGACTGGCTTCGGCTTCCGCCAGGGTGCTCTCGGCGGCCTTGCGCCGTGTTTCGATCATGCCCGCCACCGGGCGCCAGAAGAACCGGCCGAGCAGCCAGACGAGCACGGCGATGTTGATGCTCTGGAGGCCAAGGCTCCACCAGTCGATGCTCATGCCATCACGCCAGCAGCGGATTGGCGAACAGCAGCAGCAATGCGATCACCAGGCAGTAGATCGCGGTGGTCTCGATCATGGCGAGGCCGACAAACAGCGTGCGCGAGATGGTGCTGGCGGCCTCGGGCTGGCGGGCGATGGCGTCCATCGCGGCGGCTACGGCACGGCCTTAGGCGAGCGCGGGCCCGATGGCGCCGAAGGAGACGGCGAAGGCGGCGCAAATCATGCTGGTGAGGGCCAACCAGTCCATGGCTATTTCCTTTCGAGAATTTTGGCGGCGGGGCGTTTCGAATCCTCGACAACGCCGGCGATGAACACCATCGCGAGGACCGCGAAGATGTAGGCCTGCACGGCGCCGGTCAGCAGATCGAGCGCCATCAGGGGGATCGGCACGAGAAGCCCGGCGAGTGACATCACGATGCCGACCACGAAAACGCCGCTCATGACATTGCCGAACAGGCGAACCATCATCGAGAAGCTGCGTGTGAGGCTCTGGACGATGTTGAGGGGGACCATGATGAGGTTTGGTGTGGCAAAACTCGCCAGGTAGCCGCGCCATCCTCCGGCCCGCACGCCGAACCAGATGACGGCAAGGAAGACCACCCAGGCGAGCGCCGCATCGGTTTCGAGCTGGGTCGTGGGGGGTTCGACGCCGGGCACCAGCGTCGTCCAGTTGGCGACGAAGATGAACAGGAAGAGCGTGCCGATGAAAGCGCGGTAGGGGCCTGGCTCGACCCGCATCGTGTCGCGGATCTGGCCATCCACGGCCGTGACGATCAGCTCCAGAAAGGCCTGCGTCGCCGAGGGCACAAGGCTCAGCCTGCGGCCAAGCAGAAACCCGGCCAGGATCAGCACCGCCATGAGGCCCCAGGTCACCAGCACGGCCTCGCTGATCGGCACCGGGCCAAGATGAAAAAGCGCCACGCTGCTGAGCGGGGAATTCATCCGGGCATGCTCCGGAGCTGGCGCAGCGTCACCACGCGCGCGAGGGTGATGCCGCAGGCCATGGCCAGCAACGGCCAGATGCCGAGGCGCGCAGCCCAGACCAGCCCGCCGCCGAGCAAGGCGAAGCGGCCAAGATGGCAGGCGAGCATCAGCAGCACACCCTGGCCGCCGAGCAAACGACGGGTTGTCCACCACAGCGCGCGGAAGAAGATCAGCCCCGTCAGGACGCCTAGGCAGAGCGAGAGCGCAACGTTCATGAGTCGTGCATCCATTTCCACGCCGACCAGCTTCCCAGCGCCAGGCCGAGCAGCAGCAGCGGCGCGGTCCAGAACACACCGGTGCCCTGCAAGCCGTCGATCCAGCGGCCAAGAAAAGCGCCGAGCAGCATGGGCACGACGATCATCCAGCCGAGGACGCCGATCTGCGCCAGGTGACGGGCCACCGACGCCTCGCCGTCGCGCGACCAAAGCCGCTGCCGTTCCGCCCGCACACGGACGCCCTTCACCAACGGATCCTGTTCCTCGGGTGGCGTTCTCATCCCGGCGGCTTCCCGTCCTGGCGACCGCCCAGTTGGCCGACGATCCGGCGGATCGCGCTGATCTGCAGGCGGATGGCCTCGGAGCGTTCGGTCCGATCGGTCTCGATATCAGCTCGGAAATGGGCGACGACCGTCGCATCGAGCGTCGCAAGGTCCTCGCCCGGCACGGCCTCCCGCGTGGTGATGCTGATATCGTTCCCGGCGGTGACGCTGAGCACGCCGCGCCGCACGGCGCAGTAGTGCTGCGCCTGGGCGGAGTCCTTCCAGCTCACCACGCCGATGCTCAGGCTGGTGAGGAAATCCGCATGTCCGGGCAGGATTCCGAAGCTGCCGCTCTCATCCTCGGCACGCAGCGACAGGATCGGCTGAGTGTCGATGACAATGCTGAGTGGCGTGATGATGCGCAACCTCATGGCGTGGACTCCGGCTTGCGTGCCACCGCTTCCTTCTGCCGCGCGTCGTCCAGCGTGCCGACCATGTAGAGGGAACTTTCGGCCCAATCGTCCGCCTCGCCATCAAGGATGGCGCGGCAGCCATCGAGGGTCTCAGCCCGGGTCACGCTGCGGCCTGGCATGCCGGTGAAGCTCTCGGTGACCGTGAAGGGCTGGCTGAGGAAGCGTTGCAGCCGGCGCGCGCGTTTGACCACCAGCCGATCGGGGGCGCCGAGCTCCTCGACGCCGAGCAGGGCAATGATGTCCTCCAGTTCGCGAAAGCGGGCCAGCGTCTCGCGCACCCGCTGCGCGATCCGGTAGTGATCCTCGCCGAGCACTAGCGGGTCGAGCAACACGGAGGAGGAGGCCAGCGGATCGATCGCGGGATAGAACCCTTCCGCCGCCAACTCTCGCGAAAGCATGATGATGCTGTCGATATGGCTGGAGATGGCGGTCACCGCCGGATCGGTGAAGTCATCCGCGGGGACGTAGACAGCCTGGATCGCGGTGACCGCCGCACCCGCGACCGAGGCGATGCGTTCCTGCAGCAAGGCGACCTCGGTTGCCAGCGTCGGCTGGTAGCCGACACGCGAGGGCAGCCGTCCCAGCAGGCTCGACAGCTCGCTGCCAGCCTGGACGAAGCGGAAGACATTGTCCATCAGCAACAGCACGTTCTGGTGCTTCTGGTCGCGAAAGTATTCGGCGATGGTCAGTGCCGTCAGCGGCACCCGCCAGCGGGCGCCGGGCGGCTCGTTCATCTGCCCATAGACGAGCACGGTGCGTCCCAGCACACCGGATTTCTGCATGTCGGTCAGCAGTTCATGGCCCTCGCGGGACCGCTCGCCGACGCCGGCGAAAACCGAGATGCCCTGGTACTTCTCGACCATGGCGTGGATCAGTTCCATCACCAGCACGGTCTTGCCAACGCCGGCGCCGCCGAACATGGCAGCCTTGCCGCCAAGCGCGAGCGGTGTCAGCAGGTCGATCACCTTGATCCCGGTCTCGAAGACGCTGGCTGTCGCTGTCTGGTCGCTCAAGGCCGGCGGCGCGTGATGGATCGATCGGCGTGGCGTGTCGCCCGGCAGTGCAGGCCCGCCATCGCGCACCGCGCCGACGACGTCGAGGAGCCGCCCCAGAACCGCATCGCCCACCGGCACGCTGATCGGCGCCCCGGTCGCGTGCACCACGGTGCCGCGCGCGAGCCCTGCGGTTGGCTGCAGGGCGATGGCGCGCACCGTCTGCTGATCGATGTGGCTGTGCACCTCGAGCATCAGGATTTCTGGCCTGTCCCAGGCGACGGTGACGGCCGTGTTGATGGCCGGCACGGTGGTGCCTTCGAAGTGAAGTTCCACGACGGCACCGCGCACGGACATCACGATCCCCTCGGATGTTTCCGTGTCGGTCATGGCAGCAGTCCTGCCAGCGTATTGCGGGCTATCACTGCTTCCCCATCGGTTGGCCGTGTGGCGATGGCGCTTCCGCTCCAGTCGCCAGTGGTGTCCGAGTCATGCGCGGGCCTGATAACCTGACCCGACGTCGGCCTCTGCGGTCCGAGGCGAACCAGCAACCGGTGGACGGCACCGTCCTCGACCAGTCGCAGAAGCAGTGGACCGCTTCCGAGTGACGCCCCATCAAGAGTTGCCTCCGCAATGCCACGCTCGAAGCCCTCGGGGTTATCGACGCGGATTTCGTAGCGTGCCGTGCCATGCCGCAACGTCACCTCGAAGCTGGGCCAGTCCGCCGGGATGCACGGGTTGAACAGCAGGGTTCCTGCCTGGACACGCAACCCCAGGATGCTCTCCATGCCGGCGCGCTGCATCCAGCCAGATGATCCCGTGTACCAGGTCCAGCCGCCCCGACCGGCATGTGGCGGCGTGGCGTTGATGTCGGCGGCCACGACATACGGCTCGACCTTGTAGCGATGCACGTCCGAACGCGTGCGGGTGTGGCTGATCGGGTTGAGCATCGTGAACAGCCTGCCGGCCTTGCCGCCCTCGCCAAGTGCGGCGAATGCCATGACCAGCCACAGCCCGGCATGGGTGTACTGGCCACCATTCTCCCGCACGCCGGGCGGATAGGCCTTGATGTAGCCGGGGTCATGCTCGGTCTTGTCGAAGGGCGGCGCGAACAGCAGCGCCAGGCGATCTGCCGGCCGGATCAGTTCGCGTTCGGCCGAGGCGGCCGCATGGGCGGCGCGCACCGGGTCTGCCGCGCCGGACAGCACGGCCCATGATTGAGCAATGGAATCGATCCGGCATTCCGTGCCAGCGGCGGTACCGAGCGGCGTACCGTCATCGTAGAATGCGCGCCGGTACCAGTCGCCATCCCAGGCCTCGCGTTCCAATGCCGTCTGCAGTTTGGCCGCATGGGAACGCCACGCCGTGGCATGGGCCACGTCATCGCGGGCCTCGGCGCGCCGGGCGAAAACGGTGCAGGCGCTGTGCAACATCCAGCCGAGCCAGACGCTTTCGCCCTCGCCGTTCTCGCCCACCCGATTCATGCCGTCGTTCCAGTCGCCGGTACCCATCAGCGGCAGTCCATGACGGCCGACCGCCATGCTCTGATCGAGTGCGCGCGCGCAGTGCTCGAACAAAGTAGCTGTGGTCTCACTCGCCTGCGGCTGGAAGAAGCGATCGTGTTCGCCGGGCGCGAGCATTGCGGCTTCCAGGAACGGCACCTGTTCGTCGAGCACACCGGTATCGCCGGTGGCCGTGATGTAGTGATCCACCGCCAGCGCCAGCCAAGCGCGGTCGTCGGAGATGCGGGTTCGCACGCCTTGGCCGGAATGCGGCAGCCACCAATGCTGCACGTCGCCCTCGGTGAACTGCCGGGATGCCGCGCGAAGCAGATGCGCGCGCGTCTCCGCGGGGCGGGACGTGACCAGCGCCATGCCGTCCTGCAACTGATCACGAAACCCATAGGCACCACTGGCCTGGTAGAAGCCGGCTCGGGCCCAGACGCGACAAGCAAGGGCCTGATACAGCAGCCAGCCATTCAGCATGATGTCCATCGACCGTTCGGGCGTGCGGACCTGGATGCGGCCCAGCACATCGGCCCAATGCGCCGCAACCTCGGCCGCCACCGCATCGAGGTCGGCTGCGCGATACCGCATCACCAAGTCTCGCGCGGCATGGGCATCGTCCGCCTGGCCCAGGAAGCAAGCGATTTCGACGCTGCCATGCGCAGGCAACGTGATCTGCCTGCGCATGGCCCCACAGGGGTCGAGCCCCCCGCCCGTATTGCCCGACAGAGCCGCCCCACTGGCCAGCGCGGCAGGGTCCGACAGGGAGCCGTTGCGCCCGATGAACTCCCGCCGGTCGCCCGTCCAGTCGGTCTGAGCGCCCCGCAGGTCGAGGAAGGCGACGCGTGATCCGAAGGGGATGTTCCATGGATTGCGCGCGAACATCGCGCCGGTCTCGGGATCGATCGCCGTGGTGACGAAGGACAGGGTTGCCGAGCGCGAAGGACCAAGCACCCATTCGACATAGGCCGTCACGCTCAGCCGGCGGTCGCGGCCCGACCGATTGGTCAACACCAGCCGCGAGATCTTGATGCTGTCGCCCAGCGGCACCGATTGCGTCAGCGCGGCCCGGATGCCGTGCGCCTCATGTTCGAAGCGACTGTAGCCACGGCCGTGCCGCGCCACGTAGGTCATCGTATCGTCGCGCATCGGTTGCGCGGTTGGGGTCCAGACCGCGCCGCTCTCATCGTCGCGCAGGTAGATGGCCTCGCCCGTGCGGTCGCTGACTGGGTCGTTCGACCATGGGGTGATCTGGTTCTCGCGGCTGTTTACGGACCATGTGAAGCCGCCGCCCTCGGTCGGAACGTGGAAGCCGAAGTTTGGATTCGCTATGACGTTGATCCAGGGCGCCGGGGTCGATTGGCCGGGGCTCAGGATGGTGACGTATTCGCGGCCATCCGAGGCGAAGCCGCCCAGCCCGTTGAACAGTTCAAGCGCTGGCACCGGGGCGGTCGGCGCCTCGACTGGCGGGTGCACCAGGTGAGCAGGAATGCGCCTTGCGGCGTGCAACGGCATGACCCGTGCCTCCGGCGAAACCCTGGCGATCTGGTCGGCCAGGCCGCCTCGCCGGGCCACCAGCGCCACGCGTGCCGCGGCAGCGAGCAAGGCAACTGCCTCAGGCGAAATCAGATCTGCCCGCAGGACGTAGACTCGTCCCAGCCGAGGGTCGGCCCCTTGCGGCACGCGGCTGGTGCGCACCAGCGCCTGCAGCGCCTCCTGCAGATCCTGGATGTAGGAGGACTGGCGATCATTCAGGAAGACGACGTCCACGGCGATCTGCTTTGCCCGCCAGTACTCGACGGCGCGCATCAACTCCCGTGCCACGCCGAGGTGCTCCATCTCGTCAATCCGCAGCAGCAGGATCGGCAGATCGCCCGAGATCCCGTGCGGCCATAGCGCCGACTGCGCGCCGCCGCCGCGGCAGATCATGTCGGAGCTGGCGCGCATGGCTGGCGCGGCGTGGAGAAGATGTCCCGCCAACCGCTGAAACAACGCAGCCGTTCCAGGGGAAATGCCCAGGTGGTGCATCTGCACCTGCGCCTGGGTCCAGGCCAGCGTGGCGGCCCGCGAGAAGGCGCCAGCGTCGCGGTGCTTGTCCACCGCGTCCAGCAGCGCTTCCCGCGTGGGTGCAACGACCGTCCAGAAGGCAACGCGCGCAACCGCGCCGGGCGCCACGCGAATGCGCCGCCGCAGGGCGAAAATCGGGTCGAGCACAGTGCCGACCGTGCCCGACAAGCGGCCGCCGCCCGACATCGCCGTCGGGCAACGCGCACCGTGGCCGCGCCCCAGGAAGCGGGCACGGTCGGTTTCGAACTGCGGCGCGGCAACCGCCTCGCCCTCGACGACGCTCAGCTGCGCCGCCCAGATGGCCGGGTCGCCCGACCCACGCTTGCGGCGCGTTGCCAGCAGGGCGCCCATTTCGGGCAGGTACTCGGTCTCCACGAACAGCTTGGAGAAGGCCGGGTGCGCGATGTCGTCGGCCTGCCGCGCCAGCGCGAGCTCGGCATAGGAGGTGACCTCGACCTCGCGGACCGCGTCACCGGTGTTCGACACCGAAACGCGCCGAACCTCCGCATCGCTCTCCGACGAGACGATCACCTCAAGCGTGGTCGTCAGCGTGCCGTCGGCGCGCGTGAACTCGGCGCGGTCTTCATGGAACGTCACACCATAGCTGTCGGGCTTCGCACCGGTGGGCTGAGCCCCCGCTGACCAGACCCGACCGGACTGCACGTCACGAAGGTAGGTGTAGGAGCCGAAATCGTCGCAGGTCGCATCCTCGCGCCAGCGCGTGACTGCAATGTCTCCCCACCGGATGTAGCCGGAACCGGCCGCCGTCAGCATGGTGGATAGACGGCCATTTGACATTACGTGGGTGGCCGGCGTTGCCTGCTGCGCCGTGGTGAAGTGGCGGGCGCCGGATGGGTCCTCCTCGACCGTGCGACCAGCCGATTTCACCTCGACAGCAAAAGGTCGGACGATTGCAACCTCGCGCGGCATGCGTTCCTGCAGCAGCAATTCGGTTGCCTGCACCATGGGTTCGGCATGAAAGCGACGCCGCATCGCGCCGCCATCGAGAGCGGCAGCCAGCGCGACGATCGTCATCCCTTGATGATGCGCCATGTAGGCATGGATGACCGCGCGGACGGCGCCCTTGGGAAGGCGTAAGCGGGTGTAGTCGACCGCCTCGTAGAAGCCGTAACGGCCGCGAGCGCCAGCTTCCACAAGTCGCGCCAGGTTGGCGCAGGCCGCTGTGGGATCGACCATCGCAGCGAGTGCAGTGGCGTAGGGTGCGATGACGCGGTTCTCGCTCAGGCCACGCTTCAGCCCCAGGCTGGGCACGCCGAAATTGGAGTACTGATAGGTCAGTTCGAGATCGCGCGCGTTGTAGGCCGATTCCGAGATACCCCAGGGAATCTGCAGCGCCGCAGCGTGCTCGATTTGGCGACGCACCACCAAGCGGTTGGTCGTCTCGAGCAGGCTGCCGCCGGGCGCCCGCATCACCAGGGACGGCATCAGGTATTCGAACATCGAGCCGGACCACGAGACCAGGGCGGCACCGTGCCCAACCGGAACCATGGCACGCCCCAACCGGAACCAATGCCGCGCCGGAACATCTCCTTTGGCGACCGCGAAGAAACTGGCGAGCCGCGCCTCGGAGGCCAGCAGGTCGTAGCAACTCGGGTCCAGCGTGCCCTCCGACACCCGGTAACCGATGGAGAGGAGTGAGCGCTCGGGGTCGAGCAGGAAGCCGAACTCCATGGCCATGGCCATCGCGCGGGCTGTAGCTTCGAGTGCCGCAAGCCTTTCGATCAATCCCGCCCGGGTCTCGTCGTCCAGTTCCCGTTCACGCAGATGGCTGCGGAGCGTGTTCCGGCAGGCTTGGACCCAGAACACCAGGTTGTCACCAGCGCCGTTACCACGCTCGAAGGCGAGCGCCTGAGCGATCTCAACCACCGTATCTGCCTGAGCAGCGAGGCCAGGGTTGGCCTGCAATGCAACCGCTGACCTGAGTGCCGCGAGTGCTCCGTCAAGCTGCCGCCAGGTGGTCGTCTGTGTCCTCTGCCCGTCGTTCAGGAGCCCGGCCTCCTCCCGTGCGAGGTCGATCGCATCGGTGATGCCGGCCAGGGACAGGGGCGGCGCATGGGAGAACTCGCGGCAGGCATTGGCGAGGGCGATCAGATGGCCGGCCAGGTTGCCGCTATCGACGGCGGAGATGTATTTCGGATCCAGTGGGCGCAGGCTGCCAGTGTCGTACCAGTTATAGAAATGGCCGCGGCAGCGTTCCATGCCGGCCATGGTCTCCAGCGTCGCCCCGAGCCGGTCGACCATGTCGGGCGTGCCGATCCAGCCAAAATCCCGCGCGCTGACCGTCGAGAGCAGGTAGAGGCCGAGGTTGGTGGGCGAGGTGCGGCGCGCCAGTACCGGCGCCGGGTCCTCCTGGAGGTTGTCGGGCGGCAGCATGTGGTCGGCGCTGGTCACAAACGTCTCGAAGAACCGCCAGGTCCGCCGCGCCGTCAGTCGCAGGGCATGGCGATCGCTCGGCGACACCTCCAGGCTAGCCGCCGAGCGGGGCGCCGAACTGGCCCAGCGCGCCACGGCGGGCGATGTCAGCCAGAGCAATGCGAAGGGAGCGGCCAGCCACCACTGCCCCGACAGCAGCGCGACCAGACCGGTGACCGCACCGATCACCAACCCGCCGCTCATGTTTCGGAAGGAACCGCGCAAGCCAAGTGGGCGGCTGCGCGTCGCCTGCGCGGCCGGCACCCATTGCAGGAGATGCCGGTGCGAGGCGAAGAGCCGCCACAGGGTGCGCGCGATCGCATCGCCCATCAGCCATGCCTGGTGCGCCAGGAAGGTGACGAGAAGGCCAGATAGCGCGATGGCCGTGCGCAGATCATGGGCCAGGGCGCGCCCATGGCTGGCGATTGTCACCCCAGGTCGCCACGGCGCGATCGCGGCGATCACCGGCACAAGCGTCGGCAGGGCGATGGTCGCCAGGATGAACATGGTCCAGAGCAGCGCGGCCGCCGGCAAGGGCAGCAGCCAGCCAGCCAGCAGCGCCAGCACCGCCGCCGGGGCCGACAGGGACCGGCGCAGATTGTCGAGCATCTTCCAGCGACCGATGGCCGGCATGGCTCCGTCGTCGCGCGCGGGGCCGAGGGCCTTCCGGCCCAGAATCCAGGGCAGCAACTGCCAATCACCGCGCGCCCATCGGTGGTGCCGCTGCGCGCCCACATCGTAGCGCGACGGAAATTCCTCGACGACCTCGACATCGGAGGCGAGGCCCGAGCGCGCGTACACGCCCTCGAACAGATCATGGCTCAACAGGGTCGAATCGGGCACCCGGCCGGCCAGCGAGGCCTCGAAGGCATCGACCTCGTAGATGCCCTTGCCGTTGTAGGAGCCCTCGCCAAAGAGGTCCTGGTACACATCCGACACCGCGAGCGCGTAGGGGTCGATGCCGCTGAGGCTGGAGAAGATGCGCTGGAACAGCGACCCCTCGGTGCCCACCGGCTGCGACGGCGTGACCCGTGGCTGCAGGACGGCATAGCCCTCGAGCACGCGCCCCGCTGCCACGTCGAAGCGCGGCCGGTTGAGCGGGTGCGCCATCTTGCCGATCAGCCGGCCCACAGTCTCGCGCGGCAGCCTGGTATCGGCATCGAGCGTGATGACGTAGCGGACATCGGCGGGCGGGCGGGGTTCGAGGCCGTTGATGGCGATGTAGCTGGTATCGAGGGCGCCACGCAGCAGCTGGTTCAGCTCATGCAGCTTGCCGCGCTTTCGTTCCCAGCCCATCCAGCGCGCCTCGCCGGCGTTCCAAACCCTCCGGCGGTGGAACAGGAAGAAGCGTTCGCCATCGGGTCCGGGGCCAAGCCGTCGGTTCAGCTCGGCAATGCCGGCCGCTGCCGCTGCCAGCAGGCGGTCGTCATCCGGCGCGTGCTCGGTCTCGGCATCCGTCCAGTCGGTGAGCAGCGCGTAGTGCATGCAGCCGGCGGGACTGGCCAGATGATGCACCTCCAGCCGTTCAACCAGCTCGGCAATGGCCCCCTCGGACGTCAGCAGCGTGGGCACCACCACCATCGTGCGAAGCTCTGGCGGCACGCCGTCGAGCAATTCCAGCCCTGGCAGCAGCCTGGCTCCGAAACCGCTGGTGACGGCGCGGTTGACCAGGGCCACGGCAAGGTCCTGGGCCGGGATGATCCCGAGCACGGCCAGTGTCGCGAGCCACACCCAACCAAGCCCCAATGCACCGACGAGGAAGAGCGGGACGGCCAGCACCAACAAGGTTGTACACGCGACGGCCGCTGCGTAGCCGCCGATCCCGGAGGCGCGGTTCAGCCGGCCCGGCCAGGCGCGGAACGGTGGGCGGAACCCGATCTCGATCTCGAAATCGCGCCGCCCGCCAGCGAGCAGGTGATAGCCGGGGTCCGACTTCCGCGGGTCATTCGGCGCACGCTGCGCGGCGGCCACGGCGCTGCGGGCGACGTCCAGCTCGCTCCCCTCGGAACGCGCCGCCAACTCCTCGATGGCACTGCGGTAGAGGTTTCGCGTGGCGAAATCCATGGTGGCAAATGCGCTGCCGGCGGCGAGAACGTCATCCACAAGGCTGACACTCTCGAACATCTCGTTCCAGTTGACATCGGCAATCAGGCGCAGGCTGGTGATGATGTTCCTCACCGTGACGTTCGCCGCACCCTCGGTCCGGTGCAGCTCCTGCACCACCGCTTCGCCGGTTCGGCCCTGCATTTCCAGGCGCTGGTCCAGCCAGGCCAATGCGGGGGTGACCGACGGGTCCTGATCGCGCAGGCGATGCACGAGCTGCACGGCGAACGCATCGTCGAGCGGCCCCCCGGCGTGGCCTGTGAGAACACCCGCAGCCGTCTCGGCCGCCATGCCCTTGGCGCCCAACAGCCTGTCAGCGATGCGGTCAGCGGCCTGTTCGGCCAGATGATTGCCGTGGATCCGCTCCGCGAGGCGCCGGAGGTTCTCGATCAGGACGATGCGCAGGGTGATGGAGCTCGCCCACAGCTCACCGATCGAGAGCGGTTGCACCGTCTGGTAGGCGCGCAGGAAGCGCGTGAACGTCCCCGGATCGAAGCTGCTGTCCGTATGCGCGACATACGCCCAGGCGACGCCCAGCATGCGCGGGTAGCCAGCGAACGGGCCGCCGACAAGCTTGGGCAGCTGCCTGTAGAAGCCTGGTGGCAGGTTCAGGCGCACCGCCCGGATCTGGCGTTCCACCAGATGAAAATTGTCGATCAGCCATTCACCGGCCGGGGTGATGGGCCGTGCCTCATCAACTGCTTCCACCATTCCTGCGTAGCAGGCGAGCAAGCACTCGCCATTGGCAGCGAGGCGTCGCCCCAGCGGATCTCCACGCCTTTTCCGAGTGGTCACCGCCTGGTCAGCAGCGAGGCTTCGCCCGTGCATCTCGAGGCGCTCGACGCCGAAGATCTCAGCACGGACCGGAGCCTTGTCGTTCCAGATCGCCGGAGGCGCGCGCCTGAATGGATTTTGGAGCATAGCGTTGAGGCTCCCGCACGTCAGCGTGCAAGCTGACAACGCTTTCATGGCGCGAAAGTTGCGCGCCATGCTGGGGGCCGAAACAATTAGTTGAGTCGGTTGAAAGCTTCAGGATGGCCCAACCCTCTGGTCCGAAGGCGGCTGCGTTTGGCGGTCGTCATCTCGGCAACGGCGTTCATCGCCTTGCCCGCAAAGCGCTGAACGGATCGCAGCCGCTCGCCGCTTTCCAGCAGGTTGCCAAGCGGTGTGCAATCTCCAAAGGCAGTTCCGGCACCGCGGCGGGGGAAGGTACCACGTCTGAACCTGGGTCGCGTCCAGGGTGGTGAGGCTGGATCGGTCGCGCCGGTAGATGACCAGGATGGAGAAGCGCGTCACCTACCCGCATTGACGCGATTCAAGGCGCTGGGCCGGATCGATCACGTGGTGCTAACCTCTGGCGCGGCGAGGCCGCGGCGGAGGCCAGAGCGCGCGTGGACGATCCCTACAAGATCCTCGGCGTCGCGCGTGACGCCCCGGCCGCGGACATCCGCAAGGCCTATCTGCGTCTTGCCAAGCAGTGGCATCCCGACACCAATCCGGACAAGCCCGGGGCCGAGGGGCGCTTCAAGCAGATCAGCGCCGCCCATGCATTGCTCGCAGATCCCGAGCAACGCTCCCGCTTCGACCGCGGAGAGATCAATGCCTCGGGCGACGAACAGGCGCCGCCGGCTGCGGAGGCCGGCCGTTGGCGGGACCATGCCGAGACTGCCGGCGGTGCCCGCTACCGCTCCCACCCCGGCGGCTTCACGGCGCAGGGCGGCTCTGATGATGTCGATCTCGAGGATTTCCTCAGCCGGGCCTTCGGCGCTGGTGGGCGCAAACCGCGAGGCCCGATGCGCGGTGCCGACATCCAGGCCGCGTTGCACCTGCCGTTCCTGGACGCGGCGCGCGGCTCCGTGCGCACCGTGACCCTGCCCGATGGCCGCGCGGTGCAGCTCACGATCCAAGCCGGGACCGAGGATGGCACGGTGCTCCGCCTCGCCGGCCAGGGGTTTCCAGGCAAGACAGGCGCGCCAGCCGGCGACCTGCTCGCCAAGGTACACATTGAGCCGCACCGGTTTTTTCGGCGGGAGGGTGACGACATCCTGCTCGACCTACCGATCACGCTGAAGGAGGCCGTGCTGGGCGCCAAGGTGGAGGTGCCGACCATTTCCGGCCCGGTGGCGCTGGCTATCCCGCCCCGTGCGGTGGACGGCCAGCGGCTGCGCCTGCGGGGCCGTGGCGTGAAGGGTGGCCACCAGGTGGTGGTGCTGAAGGTGCAGCTGCCGGCAGGGCCGGAGCCGGCACTGGAAGAGTTCCTGACGCGATGGACACCGCAGGACGCCCGCGACCCGCGGGCGGGGATGGTCGCATGATCGCCCTTGAGGAGGTGTGTGGCCGCTTCCGCGACCTCGCGCCGCGGGAGGCCACTCTCTGGATCGAGCGCCGCTGGCTGCGCGCCGAACCTGCACCCGGTGGCGGATGGCTGCTGACCGAGGTCGACGTCGCCCGCCTGACCCTGCTGGTGGAGCTGCATGTCACGCTGAAGCTGGATGAGGATGCGGTCCCGCTGGTGCTCTCGCTGCTAGACCAGCTCTACGACGCGCGCCGTGCGCTCCGGGCGCTGACCGCGGCACTCGAGGCCCAGCCGGAGCCGGTGCGGCGTGCGATGCTGGACGCGGCACAGCGGCACGATCGCGGCGAGGGCGGCTGACCCGGGCGCGAGGATCGGCGGTCTCCACCAGGCGGCGGCGGGTCTTGTCGATGTCCCGCTGGCCGTCGGGTCCACGGGCGATGCGGCCCGCACGTTCGGCCTTGTGGATGGGGTGTTGCTGAAGCGCAGGCGGCGGGCGGCCTCGCGCGTGGCACGGGTCAGCTCGGGCATGGCGGCCACTCTTGCTCCCATCGCGCAGCTGCGATGGGAACCCGCATGCTGCTGCTCGGCTGTGCCCGGCCTCGGCTTCAATCGGCGGCGCTTGCGCAGGTCGGGTTCAGACCCGCAGCCATGTCTCCGAGAAGGCCAGCATCGCCGTCGATATGTGCTGGCCCACGATCTCGCGCGGGATGGGCGCGCCTGGCCGCGCCACACCGTTGACGGTGACCGTCGCCGTCTCGCAGCCCACAAAGAGGCTCGGCATGTGGTGCTTGCCAGTGGCCGATTGCGCGGGGGCCAGCGCGAAACAGAACGGCTTGCCTAGCCCCTTCCACTCCAGCGCCACCGTCATCTCCGCCGCCGTCACCGTCTCGCTGTACTGGGTGATGGCATCGCCGCCGGCCGTCACGCTGTTGAGCGGGCGATATTCCAGGTTCCGCAGGCCGGCCAGCCCGCGCCAGGCGCCGAAATGCGCCACGTAGTCACTGACCAGCCAGCGCGCGAGCGGCTCATTGTCGGTCAGGCAGACATTGCCAGCACCCTCGCTTTGCGGCGCCTGCAGGAGCACCAGCGCATGGCCGCGCCCATGCGGCGAGAGCATGACCCGAAAGAACGAGGCGAGCGTGGTAAAGGGGCCGGAGGGGTCTTCCTTGAGCGAGATGCCGGGGTTCTCGCCCGACCATTCGACTTGTCCGGGAAAGAGAATGGTCTCGGTCATTGTCGCGCATCCTGCCCTGTGGGGAGACGAGCTTGTGGCAGGAACGGACGCGGATCAATCACGGCGCACAGTGACAAGCATGCACCCGATTCTGGCCGAGCCCGTACAGGGCGTCGAGGCCCAGCCCTGCATGGGATGTTCCTCAACGTAGACACGCCCCGCCGTTCGCCCCGGCCGGCTAATCAAGGCGCGATGCGGTAGACCGTGAAGGAACCCTTCGCGCCGGTTTGATTTGGGCCAACCTGGCGGACGCGCTCCAGCACCTGCACCTCGATCCCCTGGCGCTTCTTCAGGCCCGCGAAGAAGCCGCGGACCGTGTGACCCTGCCAGCCTGTGGCTTCGCAGATCTGCGCGATGGTGGCGCCCTCCTCGCGGCGGAGCAGGGCGAGGACCTGCTCCTGCTTCGTGCCTTCGCGCGGCTTCCGCGGGGCGCCGGGCTCGCGCGCGACGCGGGCGGGCTTGCCGGCGAGGGCGGCGCGGAGGGCCTCTACGGCGCGGCTGATCGGGTTGTCGGTCGCGTCCTGCGCCGCGCTGGCGTCCCAGGCGGCCAGAACCGCCGCAGCGGCGTCGCGCAGGCTGGCGCGCGGGGCGGGTGTGGGCGCGCCCTGGGCGGGTTCGGCTTCCTCCGCAGGGGCATCCCCCTCGGCGGCGTCGTCCGCGCCCGAGGGCGCCGTGTCGGGCACGCTGCCCTCGATGCCCGAGCAGTCGGGCTCGCCGGCCCCTGCATCGCTCTCGTTCGGGTCGATGCCGATGGCGCGCAGCCCCTCGTCGGTGATGCGCGCCACGATCCAAGTCCGGTCCTCATCCTGCCGCCAGCCCAGCCCGACATGCTCCCGTGGCGTGTTGATCTCGGTGAGCAGGTTGTTCTTGATCAGGCTGCGGAACACCGCGTTGCGGGCCGCGGCGGGAAGGTTCTTCGGCGCGCGGGCGAGGCCCATCTCGTGCTGCGCGGCGGCGCTGAGGATCACGCGCTGTGTGTCGGAAAGCTTGTTCATCGTGGTGGTCTCCGGTTCCGGGCGCCGGGCATCGGCCCCTACTGCCGGGAGCCCCGCCGGCGCTGCCGGTCGGGGCGGTGCGGAAGTGGTCCGCGTCAGGCTGCGTATTCGCCGCGGCGGAAATGCTGGTCCGCGATGTCCTTCAACTTCGCCGTCGCATCCGAAAGCCAGGCGGCCTCGACCCAGAGCACCGTCTCCGGATCCGCGCCGAAGTGGTCCGCGCTGGCCTGGGTGAGTTCCGCGAGGAGGGCGTCGAATTCGGCCTTCTTCGCCAGGAAGGCGGTCAGGCTGCGTTCCTGGTTGCGGGTGGCGCGGGCGGTGCGGTCGGTCATCGTGGTCTCCGTCTGTTGCTGCAGGGCATCCCCCGCGTGTGACAGACCATTCGCGCTGTGGCGCGCTCGAGCCAAGCGCATCTCGCGCTCATCACATTGCTCAGATCGGAGGCGTTCGATCACATCATGATCGACAACGCCGCCCTCCGCGGCGATGTCGGCGCGTCTTTGCTCCGATCGACCTCCCGCCGCTGGGGAGTTAATGCGGACAGCGCGTCACGAGTGCAGGTCGGACTCCGATGGGGCAGACGGATCCAGCCCCTGCGCCACCTCCAGCAGCAGCGCGTTCATCTGTTCCTGCAGGATGGTCTGCACCAGATGCGGATCGCGCCCGATCTCGGTGGCAATCAGTCCCGAAACACGGGCCGGCCAATTCAGCACCGCATCGCGCATGCCAGCGGCGGCTTCATCGATGCGCTGGTTGGCGGCGGCGATGTCCATGAGTCGCCCCTTCTTCTCGTCCAAGGCCAAGCGTTGCGCTTCGACCCCGAGCGCCAGCCGCGCCAGGGTCAGCCGGCCTAGCGGCGTGTCATCACCTGGCGTCGCGAGCGGCGAGCGTCCCGGCACGGCTGATGCGATCAGATCTCGGCGCACGCGCTCGACGTCCCAGGATCCATCCGTTTCACGGCGGATGCGACCCACCTGCTCGGCCTTCTGGATCGCGGTGTGCGAAAGGCCCAGGCGGCGGGCGACGTCGCGGGCGGAGGTGATGTGCTCTGGCAAC
>JBBREK010000009.1:0-40095 GCA_038203025.1 Planctomycetota bacterium | reverse complement strand
CTCACGATGGAAGTCCGAAATAAGCTTAGGCAGCACAGTAGTTACAACCCACTATGGTCCGTAGTCGATGGTCCAACCGCGAACCGCGAACCCACTGCGGCATCTAGGTTAATCCCCGTCGCTGCCTTGGGGGCCAGCCTTGACCCGGGGGACATCGACCTAGCCTCCGCCAAGTTTCAATCCGGAGACCACGAGCGGAGGCGAGGGAGCGGACACGCCGCAGCCCAGGGCCCGAGCCGGTACCCTCTGGACGAGGCTGCACATGCCCAAGCGCACCGACCTGAAGTCCATCCTCATCGTGGGCTCTGGACCAATCATCATCGGGCAGGCATGTGAATTTGACTACTCCGGTACCCAAGCCTGCAAAGTGCTGCGGCAGGAAGGGTTCCGTACCGTCCTGGTCAATTCGAACCCAGCGACGATCATGACTGATCCGGAGATGGCCGACGCCACCTACATCGAGCCGATCACCCCGGCGACGGTGCGTAAGATCATCGAGAGGGAGCGTCCAGACGCCATCCTGCCGACCCTGGGTGGGCAGACCGCGCTGAACACCGCCATGTCCCTGTGGGAGGACGGCACGCTCACCGAGTTCAACTGCCAGATGATCGGCGCCACCGCCGACGTGATCAAGCGGGCGGAAAGCCGCGAGGAGTTCGGCGCCATCATCAAGGGCCTGGGACTGGGCATGGCCCGCGCCGAGCTGGCCCGCACCTGGGAGCAGGCCGCCGATGTGAAGCAGCGCATCGGCCTGCCGTGCATGATCCGCCCGTCGTTCACCATGGGCGGTTCCGGCGGCGGACTGGCCCGCACCGAGGCCGAGTTTGAGGCGATCTGCCGGCGCGGTCTGGCCCTGTCGCGCACCTCCGAGATCTCGATCGAGGAGTCGCTGGCCGGCTGGAAGGAGTTCGAACTCGAGGTGATGCGCGACACCAAGGACAACGTCGTCATCGTCTGCTCGATCGAGAACTTTGACCCGATGGGCGTGCATACCGGCGACTCGATCACGGTGGCGCCGATCCAGACGCTCAGCGATCGCGAGTACCAGCGCATGCGCGACGCCGCGCTGGCGATCATCCGTGCGGTCGGCGTCGAGACCGGTGGTTCGAACATCCAATTCGCCACGGATCCCAAGGACGGCCGCATGGTCGTCATCGAGATGAACCCGCGCGTCTCGCGCAGTTCAGCGCTGGCGTCGAAGGCGACCGGCTTCCCCATCGCCAAGTTCGCAGCCAAGCTGGCGGTCGGTTACACCCTCGACGAGATCCGCAACGACATCACCCGCGAGACGCCGGCCTGCTTCGAACCGACCATTGACTACGTGGTGACCAAGATCCCACGCTTCGCCTTCGAGAAGTTCGGCGAGGCCGACGACACCCTGGGCTACCAGATGAAGTCGGTCGGCGAGGTCATGGCGATCGGCCGCACCTTCCGCGAGAGCTTCCAGAAGGCCCTGCGCGGCCTTGAGATCGGCGCCCCGGGCTTCGGCCCGCGCCGCGCCGGTGACGAAGGCGAAGTGGCGCGTAAAATGGAGTACCTGCAGCAGTGCGAGCGGCCCACCGCCGCGCGCCTGTTCCAGCTGCGCAACGCCTTCCAGGCCGGCGCCTCGGTCGCCGAGGTGCAGGACCACACCGCCATCGACCCGTGGTTCCTCGGCCATCTGCACGGACTCGTCGCGCACGAGAACGAGCTGCGGAAGAACAGCCTGCATAGCATTGACCTGCCGATGCTGAAGCGGGCCAAGCGAGACGGCTTCAGTGACCGCCATCTCGGCATGATCTGGAACGCCAAGGAGGAGGACGTGCGCGCCAAGCGTCACGCCCTTGGCTTGCGTCCGGTGTACAAGCTGGTCGACACCTGCGCCGCCGAGTTCGCCGCGATCACGCCGTACTACTACTCGACCTACGAGGATGAGTCCGAGGCGCCGCAGACCGACACCAAGAAAATCATGATTCTCGGCGGTGGCCCCAACCGCATCGGCCAGGGCATCGAGTTCGACTACTGTTGCTGCCATGCAGCCTTTGCTCTGCGCGACGCCGGGTACGAGGTGATCATGGTCAACTCGAACCCGGAAACGGTGTCGACCGACTACGACACCTCCGACCATCTGTTCTTTGAGCCGCTGACCGCCGAGGACGTGTTGGAGATCAACCACACGATGCGCCCGATCGGCGTCATTGTGCAGTTCGGCGGCCAGACTCCGCTCAATCTCGCCTTCGCCCTGGAGGCCGGCGGCGTGCCGATCATTGGCACCAGCCCGACCGACATCCACCGCGCCAACGATCGCGAGCAGTTCAAGTCGGTGCTTGAGAAGACCCATCTCAAGCAGCCGGTCAACGGCATCGCCCGGACCTACGAGGAAGCGGTGCGCGAGGCCGACCGCATCGGCTATCCCGTGGTCGTCCGCCCCAGCTTCGTGCTCGGCGGCCGGGCCATGGAGATCGTGCCCAACAAGAGCTTCCTCAAGGGCTTCATCCAGGCGGCGATGGACGTGCATCCGGGTTCGCCGGTGCTGATCGACAAGTACCTGGAAAATGCCATCGAGGTCGACGTCGACGCGGTCTGCGACGGCGAACGCACGGTGATCGGCGGTCTGCTGGAACACATCGAAGAGGCCGGCGTGCACTCGGGCGACGCCGCCTGCGTCATCCCGCCGTGGTCGCTGTCCGACCGCCTGACCGCGCGCATGTGCGAGATCACCGGCGAACTGGCCAAGGCGCTGAACGTGCGCGGCTTGATGAACGTGCAGTTCGCGGTGCGCCACGAAGAGGTTTACCTCATCGAGGTCAACCCGCGCGGCAGCCGCACCGTGCCGTTTGTCAGCAAGGCCACCGGCATCCCGCTGGCCAAGATCGCGGCCCTGGTGCAGGCTGGCTCGACCCTCGACCAGCTTGGCGTGCAGTCCGTGCCGGAACCGACGTGGTTCTGCGTCAAGGAGTCGGTGCTGCCGTTCAACAAGTTCCCCGGCGTCGACACCGTGCTCGGCCCCGAGATGAAGTCGACCGGCGAGGTCATGGGCGTGGCGCGCACCTTCGGCGAGGCCTACTATAAGGCTGAGCTCGGCGCCGGCACCAACGTGCCGATGTCTGGCCCGGTGTTCATCAGCGTGCGCGACAACGACAAGCGCATCGCCATGACCCTGGCCCAACAGCTCTCCGACATGGGCTACGAGATCCTCTCGACCCGCGGTACGGCCAAGTCGTTGATGCGTGGCGGCGTGCCAGTGACGGTGCTGAACAAGGTCAAGGACGGCGGCGACAACGTCCTAACCCGGCTGAAGCAGATCGCCTTCGTCGTCAACACGCCGTCGAACAAGGGTGCCAAGCACGACGAGGCCAAGATCCGCAGCGCCTGCGCCGTCGCCGGCAAGCCCTACTTCACCACCCTGAGCAGCGCCACCGCCCTGGTCGGCGCCCTGCGTCAGCTGAAGAAGCACGACTACACCGTCACCCCGCTGCAGGAGATCCTCCCCGGCCGCGGCGTGTGGAAGCCCGGCAACGCCAGCTGATCGCCTGGGACCGCGCGCCGCTGGCACGCCCGTGGCAATGAGTTCATGTAATCCGTGCTCTTACCCCCACGGCTTGGTCAGCATCAGCGGCCCGGCCGTACCCCTGCGAACCAGCCCCAGAACCACCAGCGCAGTGGCATAGGGCATCACCTGCCACAACTGGAACGGTATGCGGTTGGCGCCTGCCTGCGCCTGCAGGTGCTGCTGCAGCGCGTCGACCAGGCCAAAGAGCAGACATCCGGCGACCATCCAGCCGACCCGCCAGCGGCCGAACATAACCAGGGCGAGGACGATGAAGCCCAGGCCACCGCTCATCATCGGCACGAAGCTGTTGGTGCGCATGGTCGCCAGGAAGGCGCCGGCTGCTCCGGCCGCCGCCCCGGCCCCGACCACCGCCAGCAGCCGCCACCGCCGCACCGGGATGCCGGCCGCTGCACAGGCGTCAGGCTCGTCGCCAAGGGCGCGCAGCACCAGGCCAAGCCGGGTGCGCGCCAGGATCCAAGCCGTCATTACAGCCAGACCGGCGACGACGACGGTCAGACCGTATTGGTTGAAGACCAGCGGCCCGATCAGCGGCAGGTCGCGGCCCCAGCCGGCGCACCAGCCGCGGGTGAAGCCGACTCCTTCCGCCATCGTGGTCAGGCCGTGGTCCTGCATCAACGTCCAGGCGGTACCGGTGGCGCCGAACACCACTAGGTTGAGGGCCAGGCCGGCGACAATCTGGTCGCAGCGGGCGTAGATGGTGAGCAGGCCGAAGCCGAGGGCGAGCAACGCCCCGACTGCGACCGCCGCAAGCAGTGCCAGCCACGGGTTGCCAGTTGCCGCGGCGGTGGCGAAGCCCGCCAGGCAGCCGGCCAGGACCAGACCCTCGATGCCGATGTTCAGCACGCCGGTGCGCTCGGCGACCAGTTCGCCCAGGCCGGCCAGGACCAGCGGCGTCGCCGCGACCAGGGCCTGGGCGGTCAGCAGCACGGGCAGCCAAGTGTTCATCGCCGCCTCCGTGCGCTCAGCGCCCCGGCCAGCAGCACAGCCGCCACCGCCACGCCTTGGACCATCACGCCGACGTCGTGCGGCACCGCCATGCGCCGCTCCAACGTTCGTGCCCCGACCTCCAGGGCGGCGAAGAACAGGGCGGCGCCCAGGACGCCGAGGGGATGCAGCCGGGCGAGCAAGGCGACGGCGATGCCGGCGTAGCCCCAGCTGCGCGCCCCGTCGCTGACGAACCAGGTGACCCCGGCGACCTGGATGGCTCCGGCCAGGCCGGCGAGGGCGCCGCTGCCCAGGGCGGCGGTGAGCATGCGCTGCGCCACCGGGATACCGGCGAATCGGGCCGTTTCGGGATTGAGGCCGGCGACGGTCAGCTCGAAGCCCAGCACCGTCCGCGTCTGCACCAGCCACGAGGCTACCGCGATCAGCACCGCGATCAGCGCTCCGAGATGCAAGGGCGTGGCGAGGATGGCCAGCCGCGAGGCCTCGGGCACGATGGCGGTCTCGGGCGCGGCCGAGCCCGCCGCTTGCAGCGGACCCTGCACCAGAGCGCCCAGCAGCAGGGCGGCGATGGTGTTCAGCAGGATGGTCGACAGCACCAGCGGCACGCCGCGGCCACGTTCGAGGGCGACGGCGACGCCGCACCAGGCGGCCCCGGCCAGAGCCCCGGCGGCGAGGCCGGCGAGACAGGCCCACGGGCCGGGCGGCAGCGGCACGAGAACGGCGATGGCCGCGACCATGCCGGCGAGGCACTGACCCTCCAGGCCGATGTTCAATGTACCGCTGCGAAAGGCGAGGGCGGCACCGAGTCCGCACAGGGCCAGCGGCACCGCCTCAGTGGCGGTGATCGCTAGGCGTCGCCAGCTGCCGAAGGCGCCCTGCCACGCGGCCGCGGCGGCCTCGCCCGGAGCGCCGCCCGCGACCCACAGTCCCAGCAACAGCAGGGCGACGGCGGCCAGGGCAGCGGCCAGGGCCGGCCAAGCGGATAGTAGTTGGCGCGGATCAGGCATGGGGCGGCAACCCCAACATCAGCCGGCCGATTGCGGCGCGTCCGCAAGCCGGCCAGCCGCTGTCGATCAGGCGCCCGCCGTAGAGGACGAGAACGCGGTCGGCGACGGCGAGCAGTTCGTCGAGATCGTGGTGGACCAGCAGCACGCCGCCCCCGCGGTCGCGGGCGGCGGCCAGCCGGGCCATGACGTCGGCGCTGGCTGCGATGTCGAGGCCGCGAGTCGGGTTCACCGCCACCACCAGGCCGGGATCGCGGTGCAGGGCGCGCGCCGCCACCGCGCGCTGCTGGTTGCCACCCGATAGTGCGGCGGCCGGCACCGCGACGCCCGGGGTGCGCACGCCGAAGCGCTCGACCAGGGCGAGGGCATGCCGCCGCCACGCCGACGCGAAGAGCCAGCCGTGGCGGGCCAGCGGCGGATCGCGGTGGTCGCCCAGCGCCAGATTGTCGGACAGCGGCAGCTCCAGCACGAGCGCCTCGCGCTGGCGGTCGTCCGGAATGACGCCGATGCGGCCGCTGCCGCGCAGGCGTTGCGCCGCCGGCAGACCCGGGGTGTCGATGCGTCCACTGGCGTCGGGCTGCAGTCCGAGGATGGCGCGGACCAGCTCGCGCTGACCGTTGCCGTCGACCCCGGCGATGCCGACCGCCTCGCCGGCACGGACGCTGAACGAGAGGTCGTGCAGCGATCCGGGCACCGACAGGGCCGCGACGTCCAGGCGCAGAGGGGCGTCGTCGTCGGGTCGCGCGGTGCCGGCCGTGATCGTGGCGCGGGGTTCGTCGCCGACCATCAGCAACGCCAGCCGCTCGGCGTCGAGATCCGCCGCCGGGCCGGCGTGGACGGTGCGGCCGCGGCGGAAGACGGTCAGGGCATCGCAGACCCGCAGCACTTCGGGCAGCTTGTGGCTGACCAGCAGGATGGTGGTGCCGGCCTCGGCCAGTCGTCGCAGGGCGGGCAGTAGCTCCTCGACCTCGGGCGGGGTCAGCACCGCGGTCGGCTCGTCGAGGATGAGGACGCGGCCGGCGAGCGAGCCGTCAGCATCAATGCCAGCGGCGAGCAGGGCTTTGGCGATCTCGACTCGTTGCCGCTGCCCCACCGCCAGTCCGCCGACGATGGCCTCGGGATTGAGGTGCCAGTGCAGACGCTCACCCAGTGCGGCAATGCGCTGGTCCCAGGCCGCCTCGTCGATGCGGCCCAGGCCGGTGCCGGCGGCAAGTACGCAGTTGGCGCGCACACTGAGAGTTGGGACCAGGGTGAAGTGCTGATGCACCATGCCAATACCTAGCCTGGTCGCGTCGCGCGGAGATTGCGGGGTGAGCTCCGCCCCTCCTAGCTTCATGCTGCCGCTGTCCGGCCGCACCAGGCCGTAGAGCACCTTCATCAGTGTCGTCTTGCCGGCGCCGTTCTCGCCCAGGACGCCATGCACCGTACCGGATGCGACCAACAGGTCTGCGCCGTCGAGGGCGATGGCCCCGCCGAAGCGCTTGTGGATCCCGGCCAGCCACAGCATTGCGGTCAGGGGATCGTCACGCTTCCACTGGTCAACGCCTTGCCGGCCGCTGCCACCTCGTTGGCGATGGCCGAGGTCAGCACCCCGCCGGTCAGGGCTGGGTTTAGCACGGCGACACAGGTATTACTGGCGAGGTCCTCGCGGATCACGCCCTCTGTCCAGGTGCCGTCGCGCACCATCACGGCGACGTGGCGGAAGGCGTTGTCCAGGCGGATGACCGCACTGGCCAGGGTCCAGGCGCCGGCGGCGGGGTTGGCGTTGGCGTCGCCGACGCAGCCGTAAGTCCACACCAGGCTGTCGGGATGCGCCATGTTGTGCTCCTTGACCGCCTCGTAGATGCCGCGCGCCGCGGCGTCGACGTCCGGATAGATCTGGTCGATGCCCTGGGCAATGAAGGCCTCGGCCTGCGCCTTGTTGCGCGCCACGTCATCCCAGCTGGTGTAGGCCTCGGCGACGGTGGCGTCGGGGCGCACGCTGTGCGCGCCGGCAAGGAAGCCGCGGTAGCAGGCCTTGACCGCGGGGAAGTTGCCGCCGCCGATGAAGCCGAGCTTGCCGCTGCGGCTCAGCCGGCCGGCAATGATGCCAAGCTGGTAGCTGGCCTGCGACACGTCGAAGTCGATGCTGACGATGCCCGGGCGGGAGGCGTCGGCGCCGCTGACCGCGATGCGGGTCGTGCCGACCGCGGTCGCCGTCGCTGCCGCCGGGTTGAGGAACTCGTAGCCATGCGCGATGACCAACTGGTAGCCGTCACTGGCGAAATCCTTCATGGCGGTGGCTGCGGTGTCGGCGGTCACGCGCTGCTGCACGGTGACGGTCGCGCCCAGCTCAGCCTTCAGGCGCTCGGCGCCTTCGCGTGCCAGCTGGTTCCAGCCGCCATCGTTGGTCGAGCCGGTGCACAGCAGGGCGATCTTCAGCTCGGCGCCCGACACGGCAGCGGCAAGCAGTAGGCAGACCAGGAGTGCGGGAAGGCGCAGAAATGACATACCGGGCTGTATCTACGCGGTTGAGGCGATCCAATGGCAAGCTGGGAAGGTCCGACGTCGGGAATGGCGGCCCCACTGGCTTCCGCACCGCGGGGACGAGCATGCCACCATGTCCTCTGTCAGGCACCGCTTGCGTGAGCAGTGGCCCACGCTTGCTGCCATCGGCGTGGCGGTGCAGCGCTTCCCGGACTATGCCGTGGTCGGCGCCCAGCAGCCGTTCCATGTGCATGATGTACTCTACGCCAGCTATCTGGTGCACGGCAGCTGTGAACACGATATCGGCGATCAGCGCTTCGCCGAGCGCGCCGGGTCGCTCGCCGTGGTGCAATGGGACGTGCCACACCGTATCGACACGGCTGGACAGGCTGTGTCGCTGTGGAACATCTACCTCGATCCCGCCCGTCACGCGTTGCCCGCCCTGCCGGCGGAGCTGCGCGGCGCGGTCGCCAGCCTGATCCCGGTGCATCCCGGCTTCGCCAACCGGCGGAACCGCCTGCTCGCCTGCTCGATGCGCGAGCCGGACGGGCCCGATGCCATCCTGCTGCGCCTGTGGGACGAGCAGGAGGCCGGCCGCCCAGGCCACCACGCCATGATGGAGGCGCTGCTGCGTCAGCTGCTGGTGCTGGTCGGTCGTCAGCTGCTCGACACCGGCGTCCGTGGTCCGGCCGAGGCCGACCCGGTGATGGAACAGGCCTGCGCCTGGTTGGCCGGGCATCTCGCCGACGAGATCGCGGTAGACGATCTGGCGCGGGCAACAGGCTTGTCGCGATTCCACTGCTCGCGCCGCTTCCTCGCCTATGCTGGGCGTACTCCAATGGCCTATCTCATGGACCTGCGCCTGCAGGAGGCGGCCCTGCGCTTGCGCGGTGGCGACGAACCGGTGGTCGAGGTGGCTGTGGCCTGCGGCTTCAAGGACCTGGGGCACTTCGGACGTCGCTTCAAGGCCATGTTCGGCACCTCGCCGGCACGCTACCGCTCCGGCGCACGCACAGCCGGGTCGGACGGCACGTAGGGACAAACCCGATCCTGGCGGACGGATACAAGCAGCGCGGAGACCACCGCCATGCAGGCCACCGCCGCCATGTCCGTCCGCGAACGGTTCCATGCCATCTGTGATGGCCAACCCGTCGATCGTCTACCCATGGTCGAGTGGGCGATGTGGTGGGGCGACACCATCGGCCGCTGGCAGGGCGAGGGTCTGACTGTCAGCGAACGCTACGAGTTGTATCGGCACTTCGGCCTGGATGTCTGGCATCAGACCTGGACCAGCGCTCTCAGCCCGGACTGCCCCTGGCAGCCGCCACACCATGGCGCCGGCGTCCTCGGCGTGGCGCCGTCCTATGATGCGCTCGAGGCCTATGTCGGCGCGTTTCCGGTTGATCGCACCAGCTATGCCCAGGCTTTCGCCTGGCAGGCCGCCGGCGAGGCGGCGGTGTGGGCGACGTTGCCTGGCTTCTTCTGGGGGGCACGCGACATCCTCGGCATCGAGCGGCATCTTCTGGCCTTCCACGACGAGCCCGACCTGCTGCATCGCATCAACGACCGCCTGGCGGCCTGGGTGCTGCACTACCTCGACGAACTCGACACCCTCGGAACCCTCGACTTCGTCACTTTCGCGGAGGATCTGTCCTACAACCACGGGCCGATGCTGTCGAAGAAGGCCTTCGACACCTTCATGCTGCCATACTACCAGCGCGTCGTGCCGGCGCTGAAACGCCGCGGCATCCGCGTCATCATCGACAGCGATGGCGACATCACACGCTGCGCCCCGTGGTTCGCTGCCGCCGGCATCGAGGGCATCCTGCCCCTTGAGCGCCAAGCCGGGGTCGACATCGAGGTACTGCAGCGCAATCATCCCGACCTGCTGTTTGTCGGCCACTACGACAAGATGGTCATGCCCAAGGGCGAAGCGGCGATGCGCGCCGAGTTCGACCGCCTGCTGCCGGCGATGCGCCGCGGCCGCTTCATCCCCTCGGTCGACCATCAGACCCCGCCCGGGGTGTCGCTGGAGAACTACCGCATCTACGTTCGGCTGCTCCACGAGTACGCCGGCCGGGCGTGCGTCTGATCAGACCTCGGGGAACAAATCACCCGCGATGACCTCCCCGACGGCTAGGCAGAGCGGATCGGTGACGCAGTGGCTGGCGCCAGAGAATCGCGTCGTGCGCGGCATGTAGATGACGGTGTGGGCGACGCGGTACTCGTCGGTGTCGTTGGCGTTGGCGCGATGGGCGGTGCGGCCGTGGTGAAAGGTGACGTCACCGGCGCGCAGCGGGATGGTGACGCGTGGCTGCCAGGCCAGCTCCGGGTGCAGGGCAATCAGGCCGCCGGCGTCGGTCAGGTCGCTGGCGCCAAGTTCGGTGAGTTGCTGGCTACCGGGAATGAAACTCATGCAGCCGCGTTCGACCGGCACGTCCTGCAGGGCGATCCACACCGAGATCGGCTGCAGCGAATCGAGGTGCGGCCAGTACGGCTGGTCCTGGTGGAACTCGGTCGAGGCCCCGTTGCGGGGTGCCTTGGCCAGGCAGTGGTCGTGCCATAGCCGCAATGGCGTGCTGGCCAGGCGGGTGGCCCAGGCGCAGACCCGGGGGTGCAGGGTCAGCTGGGCTATCACGGCGCTGTCGCGCCAAACGTTGACGCGTTGGATCAGGGCCCGGCGATAGGCGGCCTCCCCGGTGTACTCCAGGAGGTCAGCTTCGCGGCACAGGCGTAGCGATTCCGCCCGGTACATGGCGCATTCCGTGGCGCTGAGCAGTCCGCGGACGACGCAGAAACCATCTGTCCGGTAGCCGGCGACGAGCTGGTCGGACAGGGGGTGGTGGGTGGTGGTGGCGGTGGCGGCGTGCATCGGCTGCTCCTGGGTGGGCAGCATCTCCGGGGCCTTGAACGGCCGCTTGTCCAGCCGTGCGGCCGTTCAAGGCCCTGGGTGCGACGGGGGTTGGCGTTTTCCAACCGCTCATAGGCTGTTCGCCCCATGATCGCATCGCCTTCGCAACGCTGGTCCAGCGCCGTGCACGACATCTTCGCCTGCGCCCGCGGCCGGCTGCCCGCCAGCTTCCTCGAGCGCAAGCTCGCGGACCTCGGTCTGGAGGCGGTCAAACCCTTGCCAAACGCCGAGTTGCCGCGCTTCGAGAAGGCCATCGATCTGGTCAACGCGCTGGTCGCTGGCCGGCCGCCTCCGGGCGGGCTGCGTCCCGATGCGGCCATGGAGGCCTGCTTCCCCGCTGACCACGCGACGCTGGGAGCGATGCGCGTCGTGGCCCAGGAGTACATCCAGTCGATGCGGCCGCAGAAGGCCAAGGCCAAACCGGCGCTGGCGCCCGGTGCGGCCCCGGCCGGCGATGCCCCCGCCCCGCGCGACAACCGTGGTCCGCGTGACAACCGTGGTCCCCGCGATGGCCGCGATGGCCGCGGTCCGCGCGACGACCGTGGTCCGCGTGAACCGCGCGAGTACCGCGAGCGCCCGGCGCCGGCAGCCCTGCCGCCGCGTCCGCCGCGCATCGCCTGGGAATCGTGGCTCGGCCGGCATATCACCGTCGCGGCACCCCCGGCACCTGCGGTACCCCCGGCACCTGCGGTACCCCCGGCACCCGCCGTCGCCCCGGTTGCGATCGATGGCGCGCAGCCGGAACTGGCCGCCGCGCCTGCTGCCCCGATCGCCGAGCCGACACCCGCTCCGGCCCCGGTCGAGGTCTTCCTGCCGCCGGCCCTGGCCAACTGGAACGTTGATGCCGACGCCAAGCGCCAGCTGGCGCGCATCCGCGAGCGCGTCGCCCAGGTGCTGACCGCCAAGGCGGCCGAGGCCGAAGTCGGCCCAGCCCTGCGCGAGGTGGCCTTCGCCATCCTGCGCCCGCCGATGGCGGTGCGCGATGATTTGCGCGCCCTGATCGCCGAGCATCTCCAGGCCCAGGGCGTGCAACTGACCATGGCGGCGCTGTATCCGCCGCCGCCAGTGGCGGCGCTGAAGCGCGACTGGGAGAACCTCTTGGGTGCGCGCGGTCCCGAGGATCCAGCCGTCGCTGCAGCGTGGAAGAAGCTGCTCGACGCCCATCCCGAGGCCAAGGCCAAGCTGGAGGCGGAACGGGCCAAGGAACTCGACGACCTGCTGCGCCGCATGGGCAACGCCGCCCGTGCCGAGGGCGAGGACTCCGCACCGGCCCGCGAGCTGCGCGGCTACATCGAAGCCCGCTTCGCTGGCGTCGCCGAGCGCATCGCCACCGAACTGGCGCAGATCCGCGCTGCCGCCGAGGCCATCGCCCAGGCCGGTCGCCTGGTCTCCGAACGCAGCTGGGCCGATCCCGAGGTCCAGGCCGCCATCGCCGCCCTTGACGGACCGTCGCGCGAGCGTCTGGAGCAGCAGCGTCGCCATGAACTGGACGAGCTGGAGCGCCGCTTCCGCGCCGCGCTCAAAGAGCACGGCCCCGAAGGCGAGGCTACTCGCGCCGCCCAGGAGCGCCTGTCCGCCCGCTTCCCCGCTGAGGGTGCGCAGGCCGTCGAGCGTATGCAGCGCATCAAACGCGGCGACGACCTCGCCCAGCAGGAGCAGACGCGGCGCGAAGCCGGTCAGTCGCTCAGTTCGGTGCACCTGGGTTCGGCCGAGCACCGGCTGACCCGGCTCAAGCCGCAGGCGGCCTGGCGACTGGTGGTCGCCCTCACCGGCGCCCGTGGGCGTGGCGACGGCAAGGGTCGTCGGCCCGGCCACGCCGTCGGCCTGCTGTTCGCCGCTCCGCTGGAGCACGGACCGGTCGCTGCCAGCTGGCGGGCGGCCGAGTGCGCCAACCTCGATGAACTCGATGCCGTGGTCCAGACCGTCGCTGATCGTGATGGTGGTGTGGTTGGTCTGCCGCTGGCGGATTGCGCCGATCGTGGCGGCGATGCTTGGTCGGATGCCGTCCAGGCACTGACCGCGCTGGTCGCGCTGCTTGTGCCCCGTCAGGGAGCACTGGCGATCACCGTCGAACTGCCGGAGTGGGCCGATGGACTCGACCGCGCCGCCCTCGACACCGCGCTGACTGCGCTCGGCCAAGTCGTCGACGCCAGCATCAGCGTTGCCGTGGTCGCTGATCAGGCCGCGTCATTGGCCGAGGCCGTGGCGTGGACCTGGGGTGGCCGCCGCGAGGCCGAGCTGGCGCGCATCCGCCAGAGCGGACTCACCGGTTCCTGCCTGCTTGAGCCCTCGCCGGCGCTGCGCGAGAACCTGGCCCAGCTTGCTCTGGGTAATCTCCCGCCGTGGACGGCGTGGAGCGGCCTGCTCGCCGAGGCCAGCGAGGACGCCGGCGGACCGGCCGAGACGCTGCTCGCCCGCATCGCCAAGCGTCTGGCGGTCGACGGCGAGGCGGCGGTCGCCCTGCATCGCCATCTCACCGGCCTGGCCCGTGGACGCATCGCCGATGCGCCGCGACTTGCCCGCGAGTTGGCCTGGTTGGAGGCCAACGCCGCCAGCGGCCTGCGTCCGCGTGACCGGCTGCGGCTCGACAGTGCCCTGATCGCCGCCCAGTCGGCTGTCGGCACGCCGAGCCCCGAGGCGGTAGCGCGCCTCATCCAGCGCCTTGCCGACCTGCGCGAGGATCTGCCCGCCGAGGTGGTGGAAACCGCGCTGCACGCCAGTGTCGCGGCCCGCGAGGCCCTCGATCTCGAGAACGCCGAGTTATTCATCGCCCCATGGCAGCGCACCGAGGCGGTGGGTTGCGGCGGCCGCGCCCTGTTCATCCGTCTGGCCGAGGAGCGTGGGCGCATCGCCTCCGCTGCCGGCCGGTGGAAGGATGCGCGCAAGCACCTCGACCGCGCCGACGAGGCGGCGGCGAAGCTGGCTGACGAACAGGATCGCACCACGGCCCAGGCGCGGCTGTCCTGCCTGCGCGTCCACATGCTGGCGGACGATTCCTCTGTCGCCGAGGCCGAGGTTGGCGCCGCCCTGGCGGTCATGGCCGGCACCGCCCAGCCGGCCGCCGCGGCCGGCGAACTGGCCGTGCATGGCATCCATGCCCGTCGCCACGCGCATCACGCCCTGCTGCGCACCGCGGTGCGTCGCCAGGACGAGGTGCTGTGCGGTTCCTACCTCGCCCGTCGCGGCGAATGGTGCGACCTGCGCGAATCCCCCGGCGCCCAGATCAGCGCCCTGCGCGCTGTTCTGCTGGCGACGACCGACGCTGATGCGACGCGGACCCTGCTTGGTGAGGCCGCCGAGCGGCAGGGGGGCGAGCACGCCCCGACCGCGGCCCGGCTCAGCTTGCACGCTGCCGCCGTCGCTGCACACCTGCTTGGCGCCACCCAGCCGGAGCTCCATGACCGTCTGACCGCGCTGCGTCGCGAACGCCCGGCGACCGCCCCGGCGGTGGCCGCCCTCGAGCGCGCCCTGGCCCTGCACCCGGACACCAAGGCCGCCTTGGCCGAGGCCCTGCCGCTGCTGGCGCGATGAGCGACTTGCGCGGTGGCAGGTTCCACCATGATGCGCAACTCAGAACAATACTGCACTCGTAGCTCAGCTGGATAGAGCGCTGCCCTCCGAAGGCAGAGGTCCTAGGTTCGAATCCCAGCGAGTGCGCTTTTTTGTTCGGGGGCGTTGCCCCCGCGGCCCTTCGGGCCTGCCCCCCGCGCTTTGTCGGGGTTCGGTTTCATCGCTGCGCTCTGAAACCGTGGGCGGATGGCTGCGCCATTGTATCCGCCCACCACCCCTCGGCGCGCGATCCTCGCCTTCGGCTGCGGCCAGGGCGATGCCCTGGACCCATTGTACGCCGCCATCGCTGCGCGACGGGATCCCGGTCCGGTAGTACACCAGCACCTGCGGAACGACGAACAACGCACGACGAACGGTGCTATCCCCTCCTGAACCGTTCTGGGGTCAGGCCGGTGCGTTCGCGGAAGGCGCGGGCGAAGTAGCCGGGGTCGGCGAAGCCGCAGTCGTGGGCGATGGCGGAGATCGGGGCCTCGGTGGTGTGCAATAGGGACATGGCGCGGCTCAGGCGGATGGATTGCAGGAACGGCTTAGGGGCGACGCCGACCAGGCGGGTGAAGCGCCGCGACAGCACGCTGCGGTCCTCGCCAAGTTCGCCGGCCAGACGCGACACCGACAGTTCGGGATCGCCGGCGCGCTCGATCAGCACGCGGCGCAGGCGTTCGACCACCAGGTCCTCGTTGTTGGCGCTGAGTCCGCCGGCGGCGGCGTTGGAGAGCAGTTCCCAGGCGAGCGCGGCGGCGGCCCGCTCGGCGGTCTGGCCGGGGTCGATGATCAGGGTGGCGAGGCGCTGGAACAGACGTTCAGGGGGCGGGCCGGCCTGCTTCGGCCAGGGCGGACGCAGGCCGAAGGCAGCGACTGAGGCGTTGGCGAGGGGGCCGTCGACAGTGAACCACCAGTAGGCGGTGCCGGCCTCAAGGGCGAGCAGGCGGTGCCAGGCGTCATCGGGATAGACGAAGATATCGCCCGCCCCCAGGATCACCTCACCGTCGTCGGTGGCGAAGCCGGTACGTCCGGACAGGCCCCAGTACAGCTGCACGAAGCCGCGGGGCCGGATCTCCTCGATCCTACCCGGCTCGGAATAGCGATAGCGGCCCAACGAGCGCAGGCCGAAGGGCAGGGCCAGCGAGGGCTTGGGGGAAGGACGGAACCGGCTCCAGCGCTCTATCACGGAAGTCGCATCCTCTGAACGGAATTGTGCTGACCATTTGGGTTCTGGAAGGATATATTATCCGGCACACGTCACGGAGATCGCATATGAACCTCGGCATCTGCAGCTCTGCCAGCGCCAACGCGGCCCTTATCGCCGCCTCCGGACTGGACTATGTCGAAGAGAACGTGCAGGCCTTTCTGGCTCCGCGCGATGGCGATGCGGCGGCCTGGGCGGCGCGCTTGCAGGCGGCACAGGCCTGCGCCAAGCCGATCCGCGTCGCCAACTGCTTCCTGCCCGGTGATCTGCCCTGTGTCGGCCCGGCGATCGACCGTGCCGCCATCCGCGCCTGGGCGATGGTGGCGTTCGACCGCGCCCGGCAGGCCGGCATCGCCGTCATCGTCTTCGGCAGCGGCGGGTCGCGCCGCATCCCGGACGAGTTCGATCGCGCCATCGCCCGTGCCCAGTTCGTCGAGCTGCTGCGCGAGCTGGGACCGCTCGCCGCCGCCCAGCAGGTGACGCTGGTGGTCGAACCGCTGAACTCCGGCGAGTGCAACTTCCTCAATTCGGTCGATGAGGGCGCCGCGATCGTGCGCGATGCGGGTACGCCAGGCGTGCGACTGCTTGCCGACATCTACCACATGCTGCGCGACGGCGAGGGGCCCGAGTCGATCACGCGCGCTGGCCCGCTGCTGCGGCACGCCCACGTTGCTGAGCGCGAGAAGCGCACCGCTCCCGGCGTCGCCGGCGATGACTTCGCACCCTACCTGCGTGCCCTGGCCGGCATCGGCTACGATGGCGATCTCTCGATTGAAAGTGGCTGGCAGGATCTGGCTGTCCAGCTGCCCGTGGCCCTGGCCGAACTGCGTCGACAGCTGACCTTGGCCAAGCCTGCAGCAGCGGCAGGTTGAACCGCCTGGGCGGCGGGCAGGCTTGCCGCCCATGCCGGATACGCACGTCAGCCCGCAGCAGGACAGCGTCGTCCTGACCGAACGCGGCTGGAAGGTCGTGCTGCTCAATGATGACGTGACGCCCTTCGATCTGGTCATCCTCGGCCTGCAAAAGGCCTGTGGCCTGTCCGAGGAGGTCTCAGAGATGATCGCGGTCGAGGCCCAGACCGAAGGCAGTGCCGTCGCGCGCCGGGGTCTAACCCAGGAGGATGCCGAAGCGGTGTGCGTGCGGCTCAAGGCCTGCACGCGGGTACCGCGTCTGTGTCCAGGCGTCGCCTGCACGGCAGAACGCGAAGACTAGGAGATAGGCTCCTGGGGACGATTCTTCAGCTGGACGACGATGCGTCGCAGGGTGCCGGCGGCCTGGGCGGCCTGGGCTGAGGCGTTCTCCAGGGCCTGCAGTCGCTCAAGGTCGAGTTCGCCCTGGTGCCGGGTAACGATAGAGGCGTTATGGGCGGCGGCTTCCAGCATGAGCCGGGCGTCGCCGACATCGTCGCGTTGGCTCTTGCTCAGCCTGGGCAGGTCGACCATTCAGCCCTTGGTGAGGAACGCCGCGAACGGCTTGTCATCCAGCAGGATGTGGCGGTAGAGGGCCTGCGCCAGCTGATCGACCTCACTGTAGAGCACGGTCTCGCCGCCGGTGTCTTTGGCCACCAGCTCGATCACCAGGGTCGAGAGGATGGCGTGCGCCTGACGGTGCTTGGGCAGGCCGGGGTAGCCCTTGGCCTCCATCTCGCGTTCCTCGTTCGGGAAATGGCGGAGGACGTGGTCGCGGAAGCAGTCGAGGGCGTGCGATAGGCGCGCCTTCTGGTCACCGCCGGCCGCGGCTGCCTTCAGCTGATCGACGATCTCGACCAGTTCCTGGTGTTCGCGATCGATGTCGAGGTTGCCGGTGGCGAGGTCACTGGTCCAGCGTGTCATGCTGCGAGGATAATACACCGGGAGCGCTAGCGAAGTGCTAGATCGCCCCGCTGGCAGGGGTGATTGCGATACGGTCGATCGACGCGGCAGCTGGTGCCTCGACCATTAGGCGCACGGCCGCCGCCACGTCGGCGGCCTGGACCATGCGGGTGCGATCGGCGCTGGCGAAAGCGTCTGGCCAGACCTCGGTGTCGGTCGGGCCCGGAGCGACGATGCCGACGCGGATGCGGCGCGGGCGCAGCTCCTCGCGCAGCACCCGGCTCCAGCCTTCGATGGCGCATTTGCTGGCGGTGTAGGCGGCACAGCCGGGGAAGGCGTTTTCGACCACCGTCGAACTAATGTTGACCACGCAGCCGCCGTCGGCCAGGCGCGGCAGCAGAGCCGCGGTTAGCAGCATCGGTGCGTCGACGTTGATGCGCCACAGCTGGTCGAGATGCGTCCGGTCGATGGCGTCGGTAGCGGCGAGGGTGAAAATGCCGGCGTTGTTGATCAGGGCGTGCAGCGGGCCGTTGACGGCGGCGACCACCGCAGCGAGGCCGTCCGGCGTCGCCAGATCGGCGACAATGGCCGTCGCTCCGAGGCGTTGCGCCAGAGCGGCCAGGCGCTCCTGACGACGTGCCACCAGGATCAGGTGGTGGTGCGGGGCAAGGGCCTGGGCGACGGCGGCGCCGATCCCGCTGGAGGCGCCGGTGATGAGGATGGTGGACATGGAGGCAGGCTAGACGTCGCCAGGCCCGGTCTACAGCGACCCGGTCTCCCACACCAGGCCGACCAGGGCCTCTTCGCGGAAGGACCACTGGTTGTAGCCTTCGTCGGTCCGGGCGGCCTCGACCGGCCGGGTCTCGTAGTAGGCCCGCCCCTTCAGTTCGACGGTCAGCAGTTTGGCGACCCGGACGCTGAGTCCGGCCTGCCCCAGGTTGGTCACGTGCCCCATATCGCTGAATTCGCTGTAGCCGTCGTATTGCGCGAAGTAGCGGATGTCCTCGGTCTGAGTGCGCTCGTAGCGCACGTACCATTCGGGACCGGTCTCCACCTCGGTCTGGTAATCGGGGACGTCGCGTTCCCAGCGCTTGCGGACATAGACACCGACCCGCCAGACCAGGGAATCCTTCTCCGGCAGCAGGTCTTCGTAGCGGTGTCCGTAACCAACCGACAGCTTGGTCGTGACTGGATCGAACGGTTCATTGTCCGGATCCTTGCCAGTGAAAACACTTTCGGCCGTCCCGTTGGTGTACGTGAACTGGGGTTTGGTCAGGGTACGTTCGTAGGTGATGCCATAGCGGATGCTGTCGGCGTTCTCCTGCCACTCGTCCTGGTCCTTGGTCTTGATCTGGCCGTAGTTGGCTTCCAGCTTCTGTTCGAGGCGATCCTTGTCCTCTTTCCACACCAGCGTGCCCTCGCCCTGCAGCTTGTAGGCGAGGCTGTCGTTGGTGCCGGAGATGGTGGTGTCGCGCGAGGTCTCGGCGTTGTGCGCGGCGGTGTTCTGGAAGAAGATGCCCAGCTTGGTCTTCCATTCCCAGTTCGACGGCGGCGGAGTCGGGGCGGCCGGCGGGATCGGCACGGCATCCTCGGCGAAGATCAGACCGGCGGCGAGGATGGGGACGAGGACATGGAGGCGCATGGGTGGGCCGTGTTACGGCCTCATCGGGTGGATCAACCATTCATCCTAAATGCCGCCGTGGGTTCGCGGTTCGTGGTTCGCGGTTCGCGGTTCGCGGTTGGACCATCGAATACGGACCATATTGGGTTTACACGTGGTCACCCGTTTGGTGAACACCCTCAACACACAACACGTGTAGCTACAACCGCGAACCGCGAACTGCGATTTCTCGGTTCATCCGCGGACTTGCACCGGCGCGAAGATCGCTGAGATCGGAGCATGCCGATGGCGACACCCGACGTGGAGATCAAGCAGCGCACGACACTGGCGCCGCGCTGGCATGTCGTGCTGCTCAACGACGACGACCACACCTACGAGTACGTCATCGAGATGCTGGTGGCGCTGTTCGCCAAGACCCCGGAGCGGGCCTTCCTCCATGCCTGCGAGGTCGATGCCGCTGGCCGCACCATCCTCGACACTACCTCGAAGGAGCGCGCCGAACTGAAGGTCGAGCAGATCCACGCCTTTGGTAAAGACTCCCGGCTACCGCGTAGCAAGGGGTCGATGTCGGCGGAGATGGAGCCAGCGGAGTAGGAGTCCGCTTCCGACGAGCTGGAGCTTGTCGGTCCCAGGATCGACTACCTGCTGAGCGGGTCGGGTGTCCCGCAGCGGTGGAATTCCAGCGGCAGGGCCTCGGCGCCAGTGGTCGACCGCACGTTGCCTGGCCGGTCGAAGGCGAAGGTGTTGGCGCGGCGGTGCCGGTCCGAGGTGTTCGGGCCGCTGCCATGGATGACGTAGGAACCGAAGATGATGGCGTCGCCGGGTTCGACCGGGATGGAGGTGCTCGGCCAGTCGTCCAGACCGCCCTGCAGGCCTATCGAGAAGGACTGCGAGGCGATGCGATGGATCGGCAGCAGGCCGCCGCGATTGGTGCCATCGATCATGCGCAGGCAGCCATTGTCCAGGTTGGCGCCGTCGATGTAGACCATGCAGTTGACCTGGGTGGGCAGCAACGATTCGAGCTGCCAGTACTGGAAGTCCTGATGCCAGGGGGTGAACGAGCCTTCGTGGGCCGCCTTCATCATCAGCTTGGAGTGGAAGAGGTAGACGTCGGGTCCGATGAGCTGGCGCATGATCGCCAGCATCGTCTCGCTGCGGCTGAGCGCGTCGAGGGTCGGACAGACGCGCTGCGAATGCATCAACTGACGTACGCGCTTCGGCCGAGAGGGATCCGCGTGCTCCTCCCAGCTGGTGCTGACGCGGTGCCGTCCGTCGGCATCAGCTTCGGCCATGCGCTCGTGCAGACCTTCGCATTCCTGCTCCAGCCGGGCGACGCTATCCCGGTCGGCCAGACCTCGGACCACGGTCCAGCCGCGGGTATGGAAGGCGACGAGCTGATCGGCATCCAGGCCAGGGTAGCAGTCGGTGGCGGCGATGGCCGGCAATTGAGCCGGCGCGATCAGCGGAAACGCGGGGTCAGGCGTCAGCTGCGCGTAGGCGGGGATGGCGGGGGCAGGCTGGGTGGCGGTGCACATGGGCGCAGTTTGGCGCCGGCCGGCGACTCCATCCATGGAACCGGCTGCCCGTGTTCATGGAAGATCCCGCTGCGGATCAGCCGTAGATGTCGCCCGGCTCGCCCAGCCGCAGCGGCTGGAGGCCGACCGCCTCGGCGAAGATCCAGCCGTCGGCGACGCGGGCCTCCAGCTGGGTGCCGGGCGGGGCGTCGGCCATGCGTCGGACCACGCGCCGTTCCTGCGTCAGCATGACGCTGTAGCCGCGGCCGATCACCGCCAGCGGCGACAGGGCATCGAGCTTGGCGGCGGCCTGGCCGAGGCGGGCCTGGGCGTCGGCCATGCGACGGAAGCCAGCCGATAGCAGCCGTCCGGACAGCTCGTCGAGGCGCTGCTGGCGGATCTGGATCTGATAGGCCGGACCGGCCAGTGCCCGGTGCGCGGCCAGCGCCGCGAGGCGCGCCCAGGCGTCGTCCAGCGTTCTGGCGATGGCGGTGTCCAGGCGCAGGCGGTCCTCGGCCAGCTGGGCGACGAGTTCGGCCTGCACCGGCACGCACAGCTCGCCGGCGGCGGTCGGGGTCTTGGCGCGCAGGTCGGCGGCGAGGTCGGCCAGGGTCCAGTCGGTCTCGTGACCGACGGCGCTGACCACCGGCTTGGGGCAGGTGGCGAGGGCACGCACCACCGGCTCCTCGTTGAACGCCCACAGGTCCTCGAGTGAACCGCCGCCGCGTCCGCAGATGATGATCTCGACCCCGGGATGGGCCACCAGGCGGTCGAGGGCCGCGACGATCGAGGCCGCCGCGCCGCGTCCCTGGACCAGGCAGGGGGCGACCATCACCGGCATGGCCGGGAAGCGGTCGCGGATGCTGTGCAGCATGTCGGCCAGGGCCGCCGAGCCGGCGGCGGTGGCCAGGCCGACGCCACGCGGCAGCAGGGGTAGCGGACGCTTGCGCTCCTCGTCGAACAGGCCCTCGGCGGCCAGCTTGGCCTTCAGCGCCTCCAGCCGGGCCGCCAGGTCGCCCTGGCCGGCCTCGGTGATGCGCGAGGCGATCAGCTGATAGCTGCCGCGCGGCGGGTAGACATCCAGCGAGCCGCGCACGGTGACCCGGGCACCCTCGGCCGGGATGCGGCCCATGCGCGCCACGCTGCCGCGCCACATCACCAGGGAAAGCACCGCCCCCTCGTCCTTGAGCGTGGCGTAGAGATGGCCGCTGGCGACCACCTTGACCTGCGACAACTCGCCAGCGACCAGGAGGGGGCCGACATCGTTGAGCGTGTGCTTGATGCGCTGGGTCAGGGCGGTGACGGAAAGCGGGGTTTCGGTTTCCATGCTGTGGGTTGTCTTTTCTCTGCGGACGGCGTACCATCAAGCCATATGAGCGACTCCCTGCTGAGCGTGAATGGTGCCACCGGCAGCTCCGCCTCGATCGGGGCCACCCTAGCCGGCCAACGCGTGTCCAAGGCGGTGATCGAGAAACTGCTCAGTTCGATCGAGCAGGCCGGTCAGTCCTCGCTGCAGTCACCGTCGAACCGCGTCGACCGGGTGCAGATCAGCCAGGAGGCGCAGCAGCGCCTGGCGGCCGAGCAGAACTCCAACGGCTGAGCATCGCCACGGCGGCTTCGGCCAGCCGCGCGACCGGTAGTTGACCCAGGCAACGGTTATCGCGACAGCGTTTGGCGGCCTGTGTACCGTGGCACGGCCGACAGGCGATATCGTGGACGATGGTCTGCACCTCGCCCGGGCCGCGTGGGGCGAAGCGTGCGGGATCGGTCGGGCCGAAGGCGACCAGCACGCGGGCCCCGACCGCGGCTGCGACATGGGCCGGGCCGGTGTCGACCGAGATCAGCAGGGCCGAGGCGCGGACCAGGGCGGCCATCTCCGGCACACCCAGGCCAACCGCGTCGAGGTGGACGCGCGAGCGCAGGTCCTGTGGCACGCCGTCGCGCACAGCGCTGGCCAGGGACAGCTCGCCCCGCGATCCAAGCAGCACGATGCCGCTGGCAGCCTCCGAGCGCAGCAGGTGCTCAGCCAGGGCCGACCAGGTCGATGCCGGCAGGGCCTTGGGATTGCCCATGCGGCGGCGGCGCAGATCCCACCACGGCGTCGTCGCTAGGGCCGAACCGGGCTGGAAGCAGACTGGGCGGTCGCCGGCCAGATCACGGACGCGCGTCTGGGCCAGGGCCAGCCGCTCGGCCGACAGCTCTAGCCTGGGCACCGCGTCGAAATCGGCGGTCGGGGCGCCGATGCCTGCCAGGATGGCCGCCCCTTGGTCGGTGACGTGTCCGGGCTGGCGACCATGCTGGCGCGGGATCTCGCGCAGGCGGGCGGCGGGTACCCGACGCTGCAGCCAGCCACGCAGACCACGATCGGCATCGCGCTGATAGCAGATGATCTCGTCGTAGGCTGCCCCCCGCAGGGTCGCGGCCAGGGCGGCACGCCCGGCGACCAGGCCGTCCGGCAGCCAGTAGCGGCGGGCGGCAAGCGAGCCGGCGTCGATCGTTCGGCCGATCCACGGACAGTCGCCGTAGATGGACAGGAATGGTCGGCCGGCCAGATGTAGCTCGGCATTGGCGGCGAGGCAGCGCAGCGCAGCGCAGCGCATCACCGCGTCGCCGAGTGCCTCGAAGGTCAGGAACAGGCGTTTCACGCCAGCTGCATCCACGCCGACCACAAGGCTGCGTCGGGCAACGTGCTCAGGCAGATATTCGCCCGACAGGTCTTGAATAGTCTGGTGCCATGACACGGCCGGCAGGGGGCTGAACCTTCGACCACGGCGATACGTCCTGGGCCACGTGGCAGGAAACGGGCCGGATCGGTTGGGCCGAATACCGCCAGCAGCGGACAACCGACGGCAGCGGCGATGTGGGCTGGACCGGTGTCGACCGACAGGCAGGCCCGGCACGCAACGAGGAAGGCGGGCAGTCTGGACAGCGGCACGGCGCCGGTGAGGTCGTGGCAACAGCTACGCATCTCGGCCGGCATGGCGGCAAGGATGGCGCGGGCCTCGCGGCCCTCGGGCGCGGAGCCGAGGAAGACCACCGCGTCGGTCTGGTCCTCACGCAGCAGGCGGCTGCACAGTCCGGCCCACTGTCCGGGCGTCAGACCCTTCAGATTGGGCTGCCGGCGCAGCCAGCGATGCGTCAGGGAGGAGCCCGCCTGTACCGCAACCACTCGCCGTCCGAAGCTGGCGAGGTGCTGTTCTGCGGCGACGCGGGCGGCCGGATCGATGGTCAGGGTCGGATGGGGATCGGCGACTGGAACGCCGGCGGCTACGCAGGCGGCTATATTCGCCTCCACCAGATGCCCGGCCTGGCCCTGGGCGACGTGCGGCAGGACGGTCACCGGGATGGTGCCGGCCACCGAACGAATCCAGGCGGCGATGCCCGGCGTCTCGCGGTCGAGCATGACGATGCGGTCGTAGCCGCGTCCGCGCAGCGTCGCAGTGAGGGCGCGTCGCGGCGAGCCGGCGAGCAACTCTTGCCACCACGGCGCGTTCGGCTTGTCGATGGTGTGGATGGCGGCGAGGTAGGGTTCGGCTCCCAGCAGCGGCTTGGCCCACGGACGGGCCGCCAGCTCGACCGGACCCTGGGCGGCCAGGGCCTTGAGCACTGGGGTGAACATGACCAGGTCGCCGACGCGCGCGAAGTAGCAGACCAGGGTCGGCATGGACCGGCAGGATCGGGTGGTGCGCGATCTCGGCAAGCCCCCTCGCTCGTCGGTCCCAGGGGCTTGGCGGCACCGGGCCGATTCCCAGGATCCGGGTAGATGCGGGTCCTCCACCTCGACACTGAGACGGGTTGGCGCGGCGGTCAGCAGCAGGTCCTGCTGCTGGCGCAGGGGCTGGCGTCGCATCCCCGTTTTCGCGGCGAGGCGATCACCGTCTGCCGGCCCGGCTCTGCCCTGGCCCAGCGCCTAGTCGCAGCCGGCCTACCGCGGGCTGAGCTCGACCTCGGCTCGCCGTGGTCGCCGCGCGGCGGGTGGCAACTGCGCCGGTTGGCTGGCGAGATGGGCGTCGATATCATCCACGCCCACGCCAGCCACGCTCACAATCTCGCTGCGCTGGCGACGATCTGGTCGAAACGACAGTTGGTGGTTACGCGTCGCGTCGACTTCCCGCCTAAGGGGGCCTGGAAGTACCGCCGCTGCGCCAAGGTGGTCGCCATCTCGCAGGCCATCGCCGGCATCCTGCGCACCGCCGGGGTGCCCGCCGAGCGTCTCAGCGTCATCCCCAGCGGCATCGATCCGCAGCGCTTCGCTGGGGCCGACCGGGCGCGTGGGCGCGCGGCGCTTGGACTGGCCAACGATGAACTCGCTGTGCTCTGCGTCGCCGCTTTGGAAGACCACAAGGATCATGGCACTCTCCTGGCCGCCTGGCGCGAGGTCGTGGCTACGCATCCGCGCGCTCGGCTGCTGCTGGCGGGCGAGGGCGGCCTGCGCGAGGCGTTGGCGGCGCAGGCGTCGTCGTTGCCGCGCGTCAGCCTGTTGGGTTTCCGCGACGACATCCCCGACCTGCTGGCCGCCGCCGACGCCTTCGCCCTTACCTCGCACATGGAGGGGCTGGGCACGGCGGTGATGGACGCGATGTGCTGCCGCCTGCCGGTGGTGGCGACACGGGCCGGCGGCATCCCCGAGTTGATAGAGGACGGCGTCGACGGTCTGTTGGCGCCAGTGCGCGATGCTGCGGCTGTGGCCTCCCGTCTGAGCCAGGTGCTCGGCGATGCCGCGATGCGGACCCGACTTGGGGCGGCAGCTGAGGCGACGGCCCGACGCCGTTTTCTCGCTGCAGCGATGGTCGATGCCTATGTCGAGCTGTACGATCGCATCCTGAGGGGCGCATGATCTCGGCGGTGATCATCGTCAAGGACGGTGAGCGCCATCTGGCTGCCGTTCTCGCCGCGCTGCGCGGCTGCGCCGAGGTGCTGGTGCTCGATTCAGGTTCGTCCGACCGAACCGTGGAGATCGCCCGCTTGGCCGGGGCGCGGGTCGAGCAGCAGGACTTCCTCGGCTATGGCGCGCAGAAGAACCACGCCATCGGTCTGGCGCGGCATGACTGGATCCTCAGCATCGATGCGGACGAGGTCCTCGATGCCGCCGGGCAGGTGGCGCTGGCCGCTCTCGACCTGTCGGATCCGGCGCGCTGCTGGCGTTTGCGCCGCCGTACCTTCGTCGGGGTTCGCGAGCTGCGTCACGGCCACCTCAACGATGCGCCGGTGCGACTGTTCAACCGCACCGCAACCCGCTTCAGCGAGAGCATCGTCCACGAATCGGTGCCGGCCTGCGGCCCGGTGGCCATGCTGGACGGCTCGCTGGCCCACTACGCTTTCCGCGACGCCGCCGAGCTGGTGCAGCGCGGTGCCGGCTACGCCCGGCTGAAGGCCCAGCTCTACCGCGCCCAGGGGCGGACCTCCTCGGCGCCGGCGCTGGTGGTGCGCGCCGCCGCCGCCTTCGCCAAGAGTTACGTGCTGAAGGCCGGTTTTCTCGATGGCCTGCTGGGCGTGGTTTCGGCCCTGTCGGCGGCCCTGAATGCGACCACGGCGCTGGCCATGGCCGGGGACACGGCCGACGGCTGACCGCCGCAAAGCCACTTCCCAAGGCATCACATCCAGCCATCTTGCCGGCCATGTCCAAGGCCGCCATCGCCCTCTTTACCGTCGTCGCCCTCCTGCTGGTCGTACAGATCGTCGACCGCTGGCGCGAGCCATCCCAACTGAAGGCGGTGCTGGATGCGACCGAGCGGGCGACCAATACCCAGGAGCGCATGTTGCTGGAATTGAAGGCGATGCGAGAGGATCAGGCCCGACGCCCGACGTCCCCCCAGCTGGCGCAGGTCAACCCGCAAACCACGGCAGCGGATTCGACGGGGACGCTGGATGGCAAGCCGCGACTCGGATCGAACTTCCTCAAGCCGTACGACCGGTCGCATTTCCACCCCGAATGGGTCGGCGGGACGCTGCGGGATTTCAATGCCAGTCCAAAGGGCTTCAATCCTATCGTCGAGAACAGCTCGGACGCCAGCGCCGCGTCGGGGCTGGTCAACGACTCGCTGTGCTCGCGGCATCCGGCCAGTCCCTCGCTGTGGAGTCAAGCCCTGGCCGAATCCGTGGTCATCACCGATGACTGGAAGACCTACACCTTCCGGATCCGTGATGGCGTCAGGTGGCAGCGACCGGCCATCGCCAGCCAGCCGGAATTCGCCTGGCTGAACACGGACTTCCCGTTGACCGCGGCGGACTTCGTCGCCTACATCGACATGGTGAAGCATCCCGAGGTGGAATGCCCGGCACTCAAGAGTTATTACGACGATCTGGACCGGGCCGAGGCGCCAGATGCCCACACGTTGGTGCTGCATTGGAAGAAGAAGGTCTTTACCAGCATGTCCTTCTCCATGGGGCTCGAACCGCTGCCCAGGCACATCTACCTGGCGAATCGGGATGGCTCACCGATCCCGACCGCTCAGGTGGGCACGGCTTTCAACAAGCACTGGTTCGATGATCTCGGCGGACTGGTCGGCGTCGGGTCCTACATCCTCGAACGTAACGAGAACGACCGTCTTGTCCGCTTTCGTCGTAACCCATCGTACTGGGGTGCACCGCTGCATTTCGACGCGATGGAATGGGATGCTGAAGTGAAGCTGCCCGACCCCCAGCTCGTTGCCTTTAAGAACGGCCAGGTCCATACCTACGTCCTCAACCCGACCCAATTCAAGAGCCAGATTCTCGACGGCTCGGAACCCCGCTTCGCCAAGCCGGTGCCGGGGGATCCGCATGCCGGTCGCACGGGCGAACTGGGCTGGGAATTGGTCCGCTCGCACGCCTACTCCTACATCGGCTGGAACCTGCGCAAACCGATGTTCGACGACAAGCGGACGCGGCAGGCCCTGGCCTATGCCTTTCCCAAGCAGCGGATCATCGATGAGGTGTGGTTCGGACTGGGTCGTCCGCAAATCGGACCGATTCATCTCGACAGTCCGTACTTCAACAAGCGGCTCACGGATTTCGACTTCGATTCGGCACATGCGAAAACGTTGCTGGCCGATGCGGGATGGCGCGACACCGATGGTGACGGATGGCTGGATCGCGAGACCGCAGGCAAGCGTGTCCCCTTGCGTATCCAGCTGAAATACATCGCTAACCGCCCGGAATGGGATGCCACCCTGGCCGTCTATCGGGATGAGTTGAAGGCGATCGGCGTCGATCTGACCGTGACCACCTACGAGTGGAAGGAACTGCTGCGCATCTACGAGGAGAAGGATTTTGACGCCGTAGTCGGCGGCTGGAGCCTGGGTGACCTGGAACCCGACTTTTGGCAGCTGTGGCACAGCAGCACGGCCGATGAACCGCGCTCCTCGAACCATGTCGGCTTCCGCAATCAGCGGGTCGATGAACTCTGTGTCAAGCTTCGTGAGACCTTCGAGCCAGATGAACGTCGTCCGATCATCGAAGAGGTGCAGGCGATCATCTTCAATGAGCAGCCCTATCTGTTCTTCCGCTCGCCGACCAGCGCCTTCGTCTGGCAGAACCGTGGCCCACCGGCCAAGAACCGTTGGCTGCTCGGGGTGATCGAGGGATTCGACCTCTATCATCCGCTATTTAATCGGGCCAATCTCCTCTGGCACTTCGCCCCGGAATGAGCCGCGACGGCACCTGACCCATGTGGGCTTACGTTTTTCGCCGTTGTTTGTGGATGATCCCGACCTTTCTCGGGATCCTGCTGATCAATTTCGCCGTGCTGCGGCTGCAGGGGTTGTCGCTGGCGGATCAGGTAGCGGCTGGTCAGAAGGGGGATGGCGAGCGTAAGATCGCCGCCGCGAGTTCGGCGGTGGAAACCTGGCTCGCACGGTTTCGTCGCACCGGGAACGATCTGCCGGCGCTGATCAATCTGCGCGGCTTCGTTGGTGCGGATGCAGTGCGGGAACGACTGCAGATGGCTGAGCGGGGGCCTGATCGCGATGAGGCCAAGCGCAGCCGGCATGAACTCGATGATCTGTGGCTGCAAGGCGGACTGCTGGTCGAACCGCTGGTCGCAGTCCTGGCTGATGACACCGCCGTCACCCTGCACGGACCTGCGAGTTTCGCGTTGTCGCTGTGCGCCTACCGGCCCCTCCTGGTCGAGGACCTCAGCCGTCTCAGCCAGACGGAGCAGAGTCGGCTGCGGGCCCGCAATGACCGGCTCCGGCAATTGCGCATCGCCTACACGAATTCGGTCGATCGCGGCTATCAGACCTCTGATCCCGAGGCGTCGAGCAAGCGCCAGGCCATGCTTGATTTGATGACGGCGAATGCGGCAGATTTCGAGCGTGGCTCACGACGCTGGTCGGCTATCATCGGCGAGACCGGTTTCGTGGATTTCATGGGCAAACTCTTTTCCGGACGGCTCTATTCCGAGACCCGCCGCGAATATGCCTTCACCGTCATCGCCGATCGCTGGTCGGTCACTGCCTGGTTGAATCTGCTCTCGATCATCATCGCCTGGGGGGTCTCCATTCCGCTCGGTGTGTGGTCGGCGCGCAAAGCTGGGACGCTGGCCGATCGGATGGCCACCGGGGCGCTGTTTGCGGCTTGGTCCATTCCATCGTTCTTCGTCGCCACCCTGCTTTTGCACCACCTGTGCACTTCTTATGCCGGTGAGACGCCGTTCTTCCCCAATCGTGGGTTGTCCAGTGCTGGCAGTCAGTGGCTGTCGACGCCGGCATATCTGCTCGATCTTGGTTGGCATGCGGTGCTGCCGCTGTTCTGTCTGACCTACGGATCCTTCACCGCCCTGAGTCGCTACATGCGCGCCAACGTGCTGGAACAACTGTCGAGCGACTATGTCCGGACGGCGCGGGCCAAGGGCGTCGGTGAGGACGCGGTGGTGTGGACGCATGCCACCCGCAACAGCCTGGTTACTATGATTACGCTTGGTGCCGGCCTCCTCGCTGAGTTGTTCGGCGGTTTCGTGTTCGTGGAATACGTCTTCTCCATCCCGGGCCTGGGCACGCTGATGCTGGAAGCCGCCAGGCAACAGGATGCGCCGCTGCTCATGGCTTCGACGGTGGTGTCGGTGTCGTTGCTGCTGGTTGGCATACTTGTCTCCGATCTGCTCTACGCAGTCGCAGACCCCCGTATCAAGGCGCGATATGGTTGACGCTACCGCCTCTCCCGCTGGGCAGGCTTTGCGACTGGCCTGGCGCCACTGGTGGTTCCGCCTGGGCTGCCTCGCCGTTGGCGGTGTGCTGCTGCTGGCCATCTACGCCCCGCTGCTCGCCACCGAGGCGGCACTGTGGTGGGACGGATCGCCGGCCCTAGCCGACTTGTTCAACCGTCGGAGCTATCCCAAACCTCACGATCTGCTGTTCAACCTGCTGGCGGTGCTCCTGCCTGTATTCCTGATCGGTTGGTATCTCCTCCGGCGGCGTGTGTCTGCGGCCTCCCGGATCCGCTGGGGGGCGGTGATCCTGATCGTCGTCTTCGGCCTGGCGCAGATACCCTTCTGGCCTCGGGCAGGTGGAGATCGGCAGGCGTTGTGGGATGATCGCCCTACCACGACGCATAACATTCAGGCGCATCTCGCTAATCCAGGTTCCGGATTACGGATCTTCGCCCCCATTCCGCAGCGTTGGGATGCGACCTACGCCGGCGCCGTGCTCAAGCCGCCAGGCTGGCTCAACCCCTCGACCGGTAAGTCCTGCCTGCTGGGGACGGACCCCGCCGGTCACGACGTCTCGGCTCGCATGCTGTTCGGTGCGCGCATCAGCCTGACTATAGGCCTGGTCGCCACCGGCATCGCCCTGGCCATCGGTACGATCATCGGCGCGATCAGCGGCTTCGTCGGCGGCAAGATCGACCTGCTGCTGCAACGCGTGGTCGAGATCATGATGTGCTTCCCAACCTTCATCCTTATCCTGGCGGTTATCGCCATGACCTCGCGTGACATCTTTATCATCATGCTGGTGATCGGACTGACCGGCTGGGCTGGTACGGCCAGACTAGTGCGTGGCGAGTTCCTCTCCCAGTCAGTGCGCGATTACGTCACCGCCGCCCGCAGCCTCGGACTTCCCTCCGGTAGGATCATGTTCCTCCACGTCCTGCCCAACGCCATCGCACCGTTGCTCATCTCGGCGACCTTCGGCATCGCCGGGGCCGTTGGGGTGGAGAGTGGCCTGTCGTTCCTTGGTCTGGGGGACCCGAATACTGCGTCGTGGGGCCAGTTGCTGAATCATGGCCGCGAGAATCCCACCTTCGCCTGGCTGATCTATACACCAGGTCTGGCCATCTTCCTGCTGGTCGTTTCCCTCAACACGGTGGGCGAAGGCTTACGCCAGGCATTCGACCCCAAGGCGACATCATGACCGATCCGCTGCTGACCTTCGACCAGCTCCGCGTCGCTTTCGGCGCGACCGAGGTGGTGCATGGACTGTCCTTCGCCGTCGAGCCCGGCCAGGTGGTGGCACTGGTCGGCGAGTCCGGTTCGGGCAAGAGCGTCAGCGCCATGAGCGTGCTGCGCCTGCTGCAGGAGCCGCCGGCCAACTACCCGGGCGGTCGCATCCTGTGGCGGGGCGAGGATGTCCTGCGCATGGAGCGCAAACGACTCCACAAGCTACGCGGTGGCGAGGTCGGCATGGTCTTTCAGGAGCCGATGACGGCGCTGAACCCGACTATGACCGTTGGCCGCCAGGTCGAAGAGGCCTTGGAGATCCACACCGAGCTGGATGGCTCTGCCCGACTGAGCCGTGTCATCGAACTGTTCCGCGCCGTCGGCATCCCGCAGGCCGAGACGCGGGTGACCTCCTATCCGCACGAAATGAGCGGCGGCCAGCGTCAGCGCGTGTGCATCGCCATGGCTTTGGCCTGCGAACCGCAGCTGCTCATCGCCGACGAGCCGACCACCGCACTCGACGTGACCATCCAGGCGCAGATCCTCGACCTGCTTAAGCGCCTGCAGCGCGAGCGCGGTTTGGCCGTGCTGTTCATCACCCATGATCTCGGACTGGTGCGTGAGCTGGCCGACCGGGTGGTGGTGATGCGCAACGGTGAGGCGGTCGAGCAGGGCGTGGTGGCCGAGGTGTTCGACGCTCCGCAGCACCCCTACACGCGCGGACTACTGACCTGCAAGCCGGTGCTCGGACACCGCGTCGAACGCCTGACCACGGTCGCGGACGTGCTGGCACAGGGATGAACACGTTCAGCGGCTGGGAGCGGGTCCGCTTCAGCTGGGGCGGGCATGGTCTGGCAGTCTATCCTGCCGGCGCGACCTTCGGGCCGCGTACTATCGGCGATTATGAGTTCGTCTGGGTGGTTGACGGCGAGGTGGCCTGGACGGTCGACGGGGTCGAGCACGCCGCGCCACCCGGGACGGTGACGCTGGTCCGGCCGGGCATGCGTGACAGCTACCGCTGGGATCAGCGTCGCGATTCGCGGCATGGCTTCGTCCATTTCTCGCTGGATCTCGCGGACGCGGACTGCCCGCCGCCGGCGCAGTGGCCGCTGCTGCGCCGCTATGGCGGCGACAGCGTCGTGCCGACGTTGCTGCGGCATCTGCTGCGCGTGGTCGAACAACGCGGTCCTAGCTGGGAGGAACTCGCCCAGGGGGCCGGACGCCAGGCCCTGCTCGCCTTCCTCGCCGGCGGCGATGGCGTTGCCGGCGATGAGATGCCGCAGGTGCCGCCTGCCGTCGGACGCGCCCTGCTGCGCCTGCGCGAAGCCTGGCAGGGCGAGACCTGGAGTCCGTTGTCGATCAGTGCTTTGGCCCGTTCGGCGGGCGTCTCGCGCGAGCACCTTGCCCGCGCCTTCCAACGCCACTTTGGCATCAGTCCGCGCGAAGCCCAGATCGCCCTGCGTCTCGATCGCGGCGCCCATCTGCTGGCACGCACCAGCCTGGCGGTGGCCGAGGTCGCCCGGCTATGCGGCTTCGCCGACCAGTTCCACTTCTCGCGTCGCTTCCGCGCCGCCTACGGCGCCAGCCCGCGGGCCTTCCGCAAGAACATTGCCGAGGGCGCGCCGATGCCGATGAATCCGCTGATTCAGGTGCGCCACGTTATCATCGAGTGAAGCTATAAATCACAGTTCGCGGTTCGCGGTTCGCGGTTCGCGGTTGGGCAGGCTAGATCTGATTTTCAGCGTATCGCATGGACTATTGGAATGATTGTTTGTGGCTCCTACTCCAGCCTCTTGTGTCCTCGCAACCGCGAACCGCGAACCAAGTCTACCAAACCTTCCCCCGCGCAATCTCCATCCCAACCGACATACCGGCCTGAAACCGCCCGCGCCCGGCGACGGCATGCCAGACCTGGCCGGCGGCATGGACCACCACGACCTGATGCGGACCGAGGTCTTCGACTACCCGGATCGAGCCGGTGATGGGGCCGTCGCCTAGGTGCAGATCCTCGGGACGGACGCCGAGGGTACCGCCGTCCGATTCCCCTTCGGCGGCCAGCAGCCGGGTGCCATCCGTCGCCGTCCACCAGCCCTCGATTCGCTGCACCGGGCAGAGGTTGATGCGTGGCTGCCCGAGCTGGCACGCCACCACAGGATCGGCGGGTTGGCGATAGATCTCCTCGGCGGTGCCGGTCTGGAGGATGCGACCGCGATCGAGTACCGCGATCCGGTCGCCCATCGACAGGGCCTCGGCTTGGTCGTGGGTGACGTAGACCATCGGGGTCTTCAACTCGCGTCGCAGCACCGCCAGTTCGACACGCAGAGACTCGCGCAGCTTGGCGTCGAGGTTGGTCAGTGGCTCGTCCATGAGGAACAGGCGTGGCCGGCGGACGATCGCCCGACCGATGGCGACACGCTGCATCTGGCCGCCGGATAGCCGTGAGGCGCTGCGGTCGAGCAGTTCGCCGATGCGTAGCATCCCGGCCGCCCAGTCGATGCGGCGGCTGATCTCCTCCTCGGACAGGTTGCGTCCTGGGGCGCGCAGCGGGAAGGCGAGGTTGCGCCGCACCGACCAGTCCGGGTAGAGGGAGAAGTTCTGAAACACCAGGGCGACGTCGCGATCCGCCGGGCTGGCGGTGGTGACGTCGGCGCCGGCCATGCGTACGGTGCCGGCCTCGGGGGTCTCCAGGCCGGCGATGGTGCGCAGCAGAGTGGTCTTGCCGGCGCCGGTTGGTCCCAGCACCACCAGCAGTTCATCGGCGCCGACCTGCAGATCGACGCCGGCGAGGGCCTCGACGGCGCCGAAACGGCGGGTCAGTCCGCTGAGTTCGAGGAAGGCCGTCACAGCCGCCTCCCATCTGCTCCGAACAGGCTGGCCTGTGACGCATCGACGCCCAGACGGACCGCGTCGCCGGGTTTATGACGCCGGTCGGCCGGGGCGCGCACGACCATCCGGCCGCAGGGGGTCTGGACATGCAGGTTGCGCCAGGCGCCAAGATATTCATCGAGCAGCACGGTGCCGGGGAGCGGGCCGTCGAGGGTCATGTGCTCGCTGCGGATACCGAAGCGCACCGGCTGCTCGACCGCCGGCGGGGCGGGCAAGAATACATCGACGCCATCCGGTCGGAAACCATCGGGCGACAAGAGGCCAGGCAGCAGGTTCATCCCCGGACTGCCGACGAAGGTGGCGACGAACAGGCTGGCCGGACGCGCGTAGATCTCACCGGGCGGGGCGACTTGGCGGATCAGGCCGTCCTCCATGACCACGACGCGGTCAGCCAGGGCCATCGCCTCCTCCTGGTCATGGGTGACATACATCGTCGTCACCTTGAGCTCCTGCTGCTGTTCACGGATGAAGTCGCGCAGGGCCAGGCGCTGGTCGGCATCCAGGGTGCCAAGCGGCTCGTCCATCAGCCATATCGCCGGGGTGCGCACCAGGGCCCGGCCAAGCGAGACGCGCTGCTGGTCGCCACCAGACAGTTGGCGCGGATAGCGGTTGAGCAGTCCGCGCAGGCCGAGACGATCGACCACGCCGGCGACACGACGTTGACGCTCCACGGCGGGCATGCCGACCGCCTCCAGCGGGAAGGCGAGGTTCTGCGCCACGGTCAGATGGGGATAGAGGGCGTAGAACTGGAAGACGAAGCCGACGTCGCGCTGGCTGGGGCGCAGACCGGTGACGTTGCTGCCGTCCAGGCAGATGCGGCCGGCGGTCGCCAGTTCGAGACCGGCGACCATGCGCAGCGTGGTAGTCTTGCCGCAGCCCGATGGTCCGAGCAGGACGATGAATTCACCCCGCTCGACCGTGAGATCGACGCCTTTCACAGCCTTGGTGCCGTCGGGATAGGTCTTCCCGACGCCCTGCAGGGTCAGGAAGCTCATGGCTTCCTCGCGATCAGATGACTGGTGACGATCTGCCCCACGGTCCCGGTTAGCACCAGCCAGAAGCCGGCGCCAAAGCCGGCAGACCACCACGGCTGCAGCATCAGGCAGACGCCCAGGCCCATGCTGGCGAGACAGGTGCGGTCGAGGAGGCGAATCATGGGCAGGTTCGCGGTTCGCAAGCGGGGGCAGCAGAACAGAAGTCGGAGCGGCAGCTCCAACCGCGCACCGCGCACCGCGCACCGCGTACCAGGGCGGCGTTCATTGCTTGATCGTCCCGAAGGTGACCCCGCGCAGCAGGTGTTTCCGCACCAGCACGGTGAAGATGACGATCGGCACCACGAACAGCAGGACGCCGGCGGCGACCTGCGGCCAGGGCACGCCGTTGATGTTGCCTTGCAGACCGGCGAAATAGACCGGCACGGTGGTGCCATTCTTGTTGTTCAGGGTCATGGCGAAGCCGAACTCGTTCCACGCTGAGATCAGGCAGAACACCGCGGTCACCGCCATGCCGGTGCGCGCCTGCGGCACGATGATGCGCCAGAAGGCCTGCAGCCGCGAGTAGCCGTCGACCAGCGCCGCTTCCTCATATGCCTTGGGGACCTCGTCGATGAAGCCCTTCATCAACCACACCGCCAGGGACAGGTTGAACACGGTGTACAGAGCGATCAGGCCGAGGTGGGTGTTGGGCAGGTCGAAGTGCCGGTACATGATCAGCACCGGCGCCACCACCGCGAGCGGCGGCATGAAGCGGGTCGAGAGGATGAAGAACAGCCAGTCCTTGGCCCCGGGGATGCGGAAACGGCTGAAGCCGTAGGCACAGCAGGTGCCCAGCGCCACGGACGCGGCAGTGCTGAGCAGGCCGATGACCACCGAGGACAGCAGATAGTCGAGGAACGTGGTGGTCGAACCGGCGTAGGCCTCGCCCAGCCGACCGTAGGCGGCGAGGGTCGGGGCGAAACCGTGACCATCGCCACCGATCGGCAGCACGCGGGCGGTGGTGCTTAGGCTCTGCTCGTGGCTCTGCAGCGAGGTGATCCCCAGCCAGAGCAGCGGGGCGGCGGCCAGGGACAGGTAGATGGCGATCACAAGGAACCGGACCGGGTTCATCACAACTCCGTTCGCGGTTCGCGGTTCGCGGTTCGCGGTTCCACAAGCCCCATGCGGATATCGCTGGTGGCGTGGCAGCTCCAACCGCGAACCGCGAACCGCAAACCGCGAACCGGGGCAATCACGTCTCCCTCCCCTGCTTCGCCGCCAACCAATCGAGATACCGCGTGAACACCGTCGCCAGGGCGATGACCACGACCAGGATGACGCAGGCGTAGGCCGAACCAAGGCCGACCTTGCCGCCCTGGAAGATCACCTGGTAGAGCAGCGCCGACAGCGTCTGGGTGCTGCCGTCGTTGGGGCCGGTCATGCTCATCACCAGATCGAACTGCTTGAGCGCGTCGGTGGCGCGCAGCAGCACCGCGAGCATCAGCAGGGGGGCGCACAGCGGCAGGGTGATGCGACGGAAGACCATCCAGCGCGAGGCGCGGTCGATCTCGGCTGCCTCGTAGAGATGCGGTGGGATGGCATTCAGACCGGCCAGACTGATCAGCATCATGAACGGCGTCCACTGCCACACGTCGACCAGGAGGATGGAAACGAATTTCCAGCCGGGATCGGTCAGCCATTGCGGTGTCGGCAGGCCGAGGCCGGCGAGACCGAGGTTGAGGATGCCGTGGTTGCCGTTGAGGATGTGGCTCCAGAAAAGCCCGATCACCGCTGGCGACAGCATCATCGGCACCAGCAGCACGGTCAGCACGGCCGTCTTGCCACGGAACCGGCCCTGCAGCGCCAGGGCGAGGACGAAGCCGAGGATCAGCTCGATGCCCACCGCCAGGGCGGTGAACAGGGCGGTGGTGCGGATGGCGCTGGCATACAGCGCGTATTGCGGTCCAGCCTCGGCCCCGCCGAAGATGCGTTCATACCAGCGTCCGCCGACCCACTGCCAGTCCCCGCCCGACAGGTCGGCGTCGGTGAACGACAGCACGATGTTGTAGACCAGCGGGAAGACGTTGAACGCAATCAACAGGACCAGGACGGGCCCGACGAAGGACCATTTGGTCAGGGTTTCAAGTTTCGGGTTTCGGGTTTCGGGGGAAGGCCTGTCCGCGTTCCGGGCATCAGTTCGCATGCTTGGCTTGTCCATCCCGAAACCCGTAGCCCGAAACCCGAAACCCTACTTCGCCAGTCCCGCGTCACGCAGGATCACCGCGTGCTCCTTGGCGAGCGCATCCAGAGCCGCCTTTGGTTCCTGCTTGCCGTCCAGGGCTTCGCCAATCTGGCGCTGGGCGGCGGCGAGCAGTTCGTTGTACACCGGCACATTCCAGAAGTCCTGCAGGTGGTCCATGCTGTCGGCGAGTGGTCCGTTGTAGGGGGTCTTGGCGCGGAATTCAGCGCTGTTCAGAATCGCCTGGTTGGCGGTGAAGCCGGCCGGCTTGGTGATCCACGCGTCTTGCACCGGCTTGGTCAGGAACCAGGCGATGAAACGCTTGGCCAGCTCCTGCTGGGCCGGTGGCACCTTGGTCGAGATGGAGAAGCCCTGCCCGCCCAGGCTGATGGCGCGCTTTCCGTCCTTGGCCGGCACGGTGAAGTAGCCGACCTTGTCGCCCATGTCTTTGCTCAGACCGGGAAAAAAGGCGAAATAGTCCATGGCCATGGCGGCCGAGCCGTTCTTGAACACTTCCATGGTCTTGCCGTAGTCCATGTCGCTGCCCCCGGCGGGCGAGTAGGCCATCAGGTCCTTCATGAAGGTCAGGGCGGCAACGGCGCCGTCGCTGTTGAGCAGGCCGTCGGTGGCGAAGGTCGCCGGATCGCCCCAGCTGCCGCCGTAGGCCCAGAACAGGTTCTGGAAGCCCATGACCAGCGAGTCGTAACCGCGGCCGGTAAGCAGCGCGCAGCCGTAGCGCTTGTCGTCCGGCCGGGTGAAGAACTCGGCGACCTGCTTGAACTCATCCCAGGTCTGCGGCGTGGCCAGGTCCCGGGCGTATTTCGCCTTGAAGGCGGCCTGCTCGGCTGGGTCGGCGAACCAGTCCGTGCGGTAGGCGAAGCCCACGGCATCGGTCTCGCACGGCAGGGCGAACAGCTTGCCGCTGCCGGTGGGGAACTCGCACAGGTACTTCAGGGCGGTTCCATGGATCTCGTCCAGCTTGACGGTGGCCTTCGCCCACGCGGTCAGGTCCAGGTACAGGCCCTTGCTGGCGCCGCGGCCAATCCACTGACTGTCGCCGACGACGATGTCGAAGTCGGTGCGCTTGTTGCCGAAGTTGAGGAAGACCTGGTCCTGGTAGGTCGACCAGGGGATCTGCTGCACAGTCACGGCGATGCCGGTCTCGGCTTCGAAATCCTTACCCAGCTCCTGCAGGCCGACCGATGGATCCCACTGAGCCCACCAGATGGTGATGGCCTGCTTGGCCGCCACCGGCGCGCCCTGCTCGCCCGGAGTTGTCTGGGCATCAGCACCACGGCCCGTGGCCAGCCAGGCGATCAGAGCGACGATGACGATGATGACGGGGATGAGCCACTTGCCCATGGGCGGTCTCCAGGACGGCAGTTCGGCGGCATGAAAGCGCTTCCTGACCAACCGGCAACCCCTTTCCCGCCTGAACGGACCCCATCGCTCTGAACCGCCGGGTGGCAACAGCGTTCGCCCCGGTGGAGGTGCCAGCCATGTCGCACGCCAGCGCTACCGAGGGTTCCGAAAAACTCGATCTCGTCCCAATGATCGACGTGGTCATGCTGCTCCTGGTGTTCTTCATCCTTACCTCCAGCTTCCGCAGCGAGGAGCAGCGCATCTCGGCGCTGCTGTCGACGCAGGGCGGTCCAGTCGGAACGCCGACGGTGGAGCAGCCCGACATCGTCCGGGTCGTCATCCTGCCAGGCAACGGCAAGGTCGCCCGGGTGCGCCTCGGCGGTGGTCAGGAGATCCTGCTTGACGGGGCGGCGCTGGCTGCGCCTCCCGGCGCTGAGGTCGAGGCCACTATCACCGCCTTCCACGCCGCCATCGCCACGCGGCTGTCCGCCTATGAGAAGGACGGGCCGCGGGCCAAGCAGACCCCGGTCGAAATCCACTGTGCCACCCGTCTGCCCTGGCGGCATGCCATCGCGGTCTACGATGCGGTGCGGTCCTATGAACAGGCTCGGCTGCCCGATCCGACCATCGCCCTGGTTGATCAGCGCAACGTCGCCTTCGGCGCCCCGACCGTCCGACGGACGCCAACCGACAACGAACGCGATGAGATCGACCGCCTGGAACGCCTGCGCTAAACCGTCTTGCTGCTTGCTCGGCCCGGGAGCATGGCCACAAGTCCGCCATGCGTACCCTCGCCCTGCTCGCCCTGGTCCTCTCCCTCACCGCCGCCGACCTGCCGTTCAAGCCGCCGGCAGCCTATGCTTGCGACATCGCCTTTACCGATGGTGCAAAGAAGGTCACTGGCCGCATGGTCGTTGGTGGTCCTGGGCTGCAGCGCATGGAGATGAAGACCGAAGAGGGTTCCGTGGTCATGATCATGCGCCAGGACCAGAAGCAGATGCATATGCTGATGGTTGACCAGAAGATGGCGATGACCATGCCGATGAACCCTAAGCAGGCCCCCATCGGCAGCCAGGCGATGAGCGATCCGACCGCGACGTGGAAGAAGACGGGCAGCGAGACGGTCAACGGCGTAGCCTGCGACCGCTATGAGTTTGCCAGCAAGGACGGCAAGGGCATCGGCTGGATCGACGCGAAGCTCGGCGTCATGGTTCGCGCCCAGGATGGAGCAGGCAAGGGCCAGGCCGACTTTACCAACTACACGATCGGTGCGCAGAAGGCAGATCTCTTTGAGGTGCCCAAGGACTACCAGGTCATGGCTGGCATGGGCGGCATGGGAGGCCAGTGAATCTCAAGCGTGGCTGGAAGCTCGACCTCGGCGACCACCGCCGCGAACTCTCCGGATTTGAGAACGACCAGACGCGTCGCGGCAAGGCCGGCAAGGCGGCGCGGAGTGGCCGTGCTGGCAGCGGCAGCGGCAGCAGCAGCGGCGGCAGCAGCAGTAAGCGGGGGCCGGCCGGCCTGTCGTGGAAGCCGGGTCCAGGGGCCAAGCGCATCGGGGTAGAAGAAGGCACCATCGTATTGGCCTCGCGCACGCACAATCCCCGACGGGTCCCGGCGACGTAGGAGGAAAGCCAGGTTCCCGCATAAACCCCCAATCGCCTGGCCCCAGGACCCCGCTTACACGACAGGCCCGCCG
>JBBREK010000008.1:0-40119 GCA_038203025.1 Planctomycetota bacterium | reverse complement strand
GCTTCCTTGGAGAAAACATTTTGACGGATAATGGTTTTTCCGTTTACCGCAGTTCCTTCAAACTCGTCGCGAACGCCATCCAATTGGCAGACGGTAGACGAGGCCGTCGCTCTGGCGCACAGCCTGCTCGCCGACTGCGCTGATCCGCCGGCCGTGCTGCTGCCGCTGGCCAGTGACCTGTTGCGCGCCGGCGCCCACGACGCCGTGCTGGCGCTGGTCGACGCGACGGTTCTGTCGCCCGCCATCGCCGGCCTGCTGCGCGGCAAGGCCTTGCTCGCCGCCGGCCAGGCTCGCGCCGCGATCACCGCGCTGGAGCCCGCCGCCAGCGGGCCCGCCCCGTATTGGGAAGCGCGCAGTCTGCTCGCCCAGGCCCTGCATGCCGCCCGACGCCGGGACGAGGCCCGCGCCCTGCTGGTGACCATCGCGCCAGAGGCGGTGCATCCGGCCTCCTGCCTGTCCACCGCCGCCGAGTGGGCCTGGCGCGACCGCGACCATGCCGAGGCCCGTCGGCTGTTCGCCGAGGCCCTCGCCGCCAGCCCGCCACACCGCCGTGGCCGGCTGCGCTGCCGCCTGGCCGAACTGCTGCGTGAGCAGGGCGAGGGGGCCGCCGCGCTCGACCAGCTGACCACCGCCTGCACCGAGGACCCCGCCTACCCCCGGGCCCGCGAGCTGCTGCTTGAAGCCGGCGGAAAGCCCCCGATCCTGCCGCCCCGCGTGCCCGAGTAGCTCAGCGGTAGAGCAGCGCATTCGTAATGCGAAGGTCGTTGGTTCAATTCCAATCTTGGGCACCAACAGCAGCCCCCGGCCTAACCGCCGGGGGTTGTCGTTGGTGCCCACCACACGCTTCCGCTTGCAGCGCTGCCTGGCGGCTGTCCCCTGGGAGCGACGAGCGCCAGCTCGTCGCCAGCTCGACGACGAGCTGGAGTTCGTCGTTCCCAGGACCTCCCTGCGCATGCGCCACTTCTGTTTTCTGCTGGTGATCGCCACCGTGCTTGCCGGCGGAGAGCCACTGCTCTGCCGGGGCTTCGACGCCAGTTCGGCCGTGCGGGCGGTGGTCTCGGTCACCGGCGAATTGCTCACCATGGACGTTGGAACGAAAACCCAGCGGCTGTGGTTTGCCCTGCCCGGCAACGGGATCGCTCCGGCCCGTCAGGCCCTGGCCCAGGTCCTGGGTTGCTGGTGGACCCCGGAAGAGGCGGGACAACTGACCAGCCGGGCGCGTCTTTCGTCGGCGTCGACCACCACGGCCTCGGTCCGCGCTTTTCCGCCGCTGCCGTCGACCCCCCCCGGCAGCGAGGCCCTGCTGCGCCGCATCCTCGACCCCTGGCTGGGCGGCAACGGTGGTCTGGCTCTCGATCCGACGAGTGGCATCTGGACCGCCACCGCCTCGCCGGCTGGATTGGCCCGCACGGAACAACTGCTGTCGGCGCTCGCTGATCCAGGTCCGCGGGCACCGCACCTGCTACCATCAGCGAGCAGCGCACGGACCCTGTCGCGCAGCCCGCGCGGAGCCGATCTCGGCAGCTGGTGCCTCGACCTGTCGGCCTGCAGCGGCCTGGCTGTCTCGTTGTCCGGCGACTGCGATCCCGCCGCCGCGGCGCCCGTGACGGCAGCAACCACGTTGGGCGACGCCACCGCCGCGCTTGCCAAGCTGGGGCTGCAGTCGGCTGTCTTCCATGGCTGCCTGGGCATCGGCCGCACGCCTCCAATCGACCGGCTACATCCGGCGATCCGCGCCAGCGTCGCCGTCCTGCCGGTCGGCCATCTGTGTCGGGACGGCGACGGAGTGACCCGGCTCGCGGCACAGCTCGCCGGCCGGGTCGAGCCAGCCGCCTGGGATATGCCGGGCTGGGCCATCGCGCCGCTGGCCTGGCGCCGCTCGCTGCTGGTGGTCGCAGATCCGCCGACCATCCACGCCGTGATGACCGCGCTGGCGGCAGCTGATCAGATCGGCCTGAAGGCCTGGCTTGACGCCGGTCAGACCTCGCCGGGATTGCGGTAGAGTTCAGCGGCCAGGCCGCTCTGACGGTCATGCAGACGCCGGTACAGGCCGCCGTTCGTCATCAACTCGTCGTGTCGGCCGCGCTCGACGATGCGCCCGCCTTCGAGGACAAGGATCTGATCGGCAGCGCGGATGGTCGAAAGCCGATGCGCGATGACGAAGGTGGTGCGGCCGTGCCGCAGCCGGGTCAGCGCCGCCTGCACCTCGGCCTCGCTCTCGCTGTCGAGGGCACTGGTCGCCTCATCGAGGACAAGGATACGCGGGTCGGCAAGTAGCGCCCGGGCGATCGCCAGACGCTGACGCTGGCCACCCGACAGGCGCACGCCGCGCTCGCCCACCACCGTGTCCCAGCCAGCGTCCAGCTCGCGGATGAAGTCGAGGGCCGCCGCCGCACCGGCCGCAGCATCGAGTTCCGCCTGGGTCGCATCCGGACGGGCGAAGAGCAGATTGTCGCGCACCGTCCCGTCGAAGACGACGTTGTCCTGCAGCACCACGCCAAGCTGGCGACGGTAGGTGTCGAGTCGGATGCCGGTGAGGTCCGAACCGTCAAGCAGAATGGCGCCGGACTGCGGGCGGTGGAAGCCCATGACCAGCGACACCAGGGTGGTCTTGCCGGAACCGCTCGGCCCGACCAGCGCAATGGTCTGCCCCGGCTCGGCCAGCAGGCTGACGCCATGCAGCACCGGACGGTCGGCAGCGTAACCGAAGACCACCTCGCGCAGCTCGACCGTGCCCTGCAGCCGAGGGCATACCGTGCGACCCGCGGCATCAGCGTCCTCAGTCTCCTGCGCGCGCAGCTCGCGGATGCGGTCGAGCCCGGCGAAGGCCTCGGTCATCTGTGTGCCGATGGCTGCGATCTGCAGCACCGGCGCGGTCATCAGCGCGACGAACAAGACGTAGGTGATCAACTGGCCCGGGGTCATCGCGCCGGCCAGCAGGGCCCGCCCACCGATCAGGATCAGCGCCGCCCCGGACACGCCGACCACCAGCGTGCCGAGGGCGCCAAGCACCGAGACGCCGGTGATGGTTGTGCGGATGAAGCCGAACAGGCGCTCGGCCATGGCGCGAAAGGCGTCCTGTTCGCGCGTCTCGGCGGCGTAGGCCTTGACCGCGCGGATGCCGCCCAGGACCTGGGTCATGCGGCCGGTGATCTCGGCCTGGGTCTGGCTGCGATCGCGGAAGACTGGCCGCAACCGGGTCAGGGCGTAGGCGGTGCCGGCGCCGAACACCGCCAGCAGCGTCGCCACCGCGATGGTCAGCTGCCAGTTCAGCCACAGCAGGATGACGAAGACGACGCTGGAGGTGAGCAGGCCGCCGACCAGCTGCACGATGCCGTTGCCGACCAGATTGCGCAGGCCCTCGGCGTCGCTCATCACCCGCGAGACCAGTTGGCCGCTCTGGCTGGCGTCGAAGCGCGACACTGGCAGGCGCAGGACGTGCCAGTGCAGGGCCAGACGCATGTTGTGAATGGCGCGCTGGGCCGCGACCCCGAGTAGCTGCGAGAGGGCGAAACCGGCCCCGGACTGAACCACCGCCGCCGCCAGGACGACGCCGGCCAGCGGCAGCAGCAGCTCGGGCCGCTTGCCGGCGACGACATGGTCGAGCAACCAGCCGGCCGAGGCCGGCGCGACCAGGGCCGCGACGCGCGAGACGCCGAGCAGGGCCAGGCCGAGGCCCAGCCGGCTGCGATGCTCACGCATCAGGCCGGCACTCTCGCGCAACACCACGCCCCAGCTCGGCGGCTTGCTCTTGCCGCGTCGATCCCCGCCGTGACCGCCTCTATCGCCACCCATGCCACGCATGTCGTCGTCTCCGCTTCAGCCGTGATGGTAGCCGGTGCCGGCGAGGATGGTCGCCGCCCGGTAGAGTTGTTCGACCAGCACGAGGTGCGCCAGCTGATGCGGCAACACCATTGCACCGAGCGACAGACGTGCGTCGGCCAGCGCCAGCGACGGCGCGTGGTGGCCATAAGCGTCACCGACCAGGAAGGCGAGCGGGCCGTGCGCCACGCTCCACTTCTCCAACCGCTTGGCGAAGGCTGGCGAATCGTAGGTCTCGCCGCGCTCGTCGAGGGCGATGCGCCAGCGCGCGCCTGACGGCCACAGCGGGACGTCACCCTTGGGTTCGCGCTCGACGATCTCCAGCTTGCCGAAGCGGCCGAAGCGCTTGACGTACTCGTCGCGCAGCGCGGCAACGTGGGCGTCGCGCAGGCGGCCGGTCTGGATGACGGAGAGTTTCATTGCCCCGGTTCGTCGTGCGTCGTGCGTCGTGCGTCGTGCGAACGCCGGCGACAACGCTCAGTCATCCCGGCTCTTGAGATAGCGGGTACGGAAGTCGATGGCCCAGGCGGCGAAGCGGTCCTGCTCGATCGCTTCGCGCATCGCCTGCATCAGACGCTGGTAGAAGTGCAGGTTGTGCAGGGTCATCAGCATCTCGCCGAGGGTCTCGCCGGCGAACAGCAGGTGGCGCATGTAGCTGCGGCTGAAGCCGCCGGCGCAGGCCGGGCAGGTGCACGAGGTGTCGATGGCGTAGCGGTCCTTGCGGAACTTCTTGTCCTTCAGCCGCATCTTGCCATCCCAGGTGAAGGCCGTGCCTTCGCGGGCGTAGCGCGTCGGGATGACGCAGTCGTGGATGTCCATGCCCGCCTCGACCGAGGCGACGAGATCCTCGGGCAGGCCGACGCCCATGAGGTAGCGCGGCCGGTCGGCGGGCAGCAGCGGGGCGGTGTGGCGGACGACGCGCACCATCGCCGCGTGGCCCTCGCCCACCGAGACGCCGCCGATGGCGATGCCGGGCAGGCCCAGGGCCGCGACCTGGGCCACCGCCCGCGAGCGCAGCTCGAGATCCATACCACCCTGGACGATGCCGAAGAGATGCTGGTGCTCGTGCAGCGGCACGGTGGTGCAGCGCTTCAGCCAGCGTTCGGTGCGACCCAGACTTTCGCCGACATAGGCGGCACTGGCGTCATGGGCGACGCACTCGTCGAAGGCCATGACGATGTCGGCGCCGAGCTTCTTCTGCGTCTCCATCGACGATTCGGGGGTCAGCGTCGTGGGCGCCTCGTCCTGGGTGAAGCGAAACTGCACCCCCTCCTCGGTGATCGTCCGCTCGGGCAGCGAGAACACCTGGAAGCCGCCTGAGTCGGTGAGGATCGTGCGGTCCCAGCGCATCAGGTTGTGCAGGCCACCATGCCGCTCGACCAACTGCACACGCTCGGGGTTGGCCATGTGGTAGGTGTTGGCCAGCACCACCTGCGCGCCAGTGTCGGCGACCGCGCCGGGGAAGGCGCATTTCACCGCCGCCTGCGTGCCCACTGGCATGAACGCCGGGGTGTCGACCGGACCATGCTTGGTCCAGAACCGGCCGCGCCGGGCGTTGCCGCTGCTGGCCATCACCTGGAAGCGCAGGCCGCCGCCGGGGGTCCACGGATTGACCTCGTCGCTCATGGGGCGGGATGCTCGGTTCCGGCGGCACCGCGCAACCGCCGGTAGGCCGTCGGTGCAACGCCGAAAGCGACCCGGAAGGCGCGGGAGAAGTGGAAGGGATCGTCGTAGCCGGCCTCGCGGCCGATGGCGGCGACGGGGCGTGATGGATCAAGCAGCGCGTCGGCGGCGCGCTGCAGCCGGCGCAGACGCTCCTGACGCCACGGCGGAACGCCGTCGAAGCGGCGGAACAACCGGCACAGGTGCGCCTCGCTGACGCCGCAGGCGACCGCAGCCGCACCCAAACCTGCCGCATCAGCGCCGTGGCGATCGAGCCAGGCGCGGCAGCGGCGATAGGTCGCCAACGCCGCGTCACCGGCCAAGGCCGGGGCTACCGCCGCGTCGCCGATCAGCTGCAGGGCCGCCTCGGCCAGGGCGGCGCAGGCGCGTGCGGCGCGCGGACCGCCGCGACGGCCGGTGGCCAACAGCAGGTCGAACACGGTGCGCACTTCGGCATGCACCGGCAGGCAGGCGCAGCGGCCGGGGGGCAGGCCGATGTCGTCGAGCAGTCCACGAGCGGCCTCGCCGGACAAGTCGAGGAAGTACTTCAGCGGCAGTTCTGCCGGATCAGCGAGGATGGTATGGGCGACGTCCGGACCGTAGGCGAAGACGGAACCGGGCTGTAACCGATGGCGGACGCCGGCCAGTTCCAGCGTGCCGTTACCCTCGGCCACCAGTTCGACGCCCAACCAGGGGAAGCCGCGCCGGGACAGGCGGTAGTCCGCGGCGCAGCGCTCCCAGCCGGCGCTGGCGACGATCAGGCCTGGACGGCGGCGACGATCGAGATCGAGGACCACGCGCTGCGCCTCGACCACCTGGGCGGAGAAGAACGTCGGTGTCGGCACGCCCCAGATCATAGAGATCAATGAATGGCATGCTATGCCAAGAGCCGGCATGTCACCGAGGGTCTCAGGTACGACCATCGGGGCATGGTCACGGCCACCTGCGATCTCCACCTGCCGCCGGTCATATTCGGCATCAGCGCACTCGGAAACCTCTACAAGGCCATCCCCGAGCAGACCAAGCAGGCCATTGTGAAGGCCGGGGTTGGTTGTTTCGGCGACCGTACCGTCTTCGACGGAGCTGGTAAATATGGGGCAGGCCTAGCCCTGGAATGCCTGGGCCGTTCCCTACGCGCCGTCGGTCGTCCCGCCGATGGGGTGCTGATCAGCAACAAGCTCGGCTGGCGACGCACGCCGCTCAGCGGCCCCGAACCGACCTTCGAGCCTGGCGCCTGGGTCGGCCTGACGCACGACGCAGTGCAAGACATCAGTCACGATGGCATCCTGCGCTGCTGGGAGGAGGGCGACCGGCTGCTCGGTTCGCCCTTCACCGCCCGGCTGGTCTCGGTGCATGATCCCGACGAATACCTCGCCGCGGCACGCTCGCCGGCAGAGCGCGAACGCCGCTTCGCCGACATCCTCGGCGCTTACCACGCCCTGGCTGGGCTGCGTCGCTGTGGAGCGGTGCGCGCCGTCGGCATCGGTTGCAAGGACTGGCGCGTGGCGCGCGAGATCACCAAGCAGGTACGGCTCGACTGGGTGATGCTGGCCTGCGCGCCAACCGTCTACAGTCATCCCGACGAGCTGATCGACTGGATCGCAGACCTGGCCAGGCAGGGCATTGCGGTAATCGATTCGGCGCTGTTCCACGGTGGCTTCCTCACCGGCGGCGACCGCTTCGACTACCGGCTGATTGAGGCATCAAGCCTCGATGGACGCCGGCTGATCGCCTGGCGCGCACGCTTCCACGAACTGTGCGCCACTCATGGCGTGACGCCGGCCGCCGCCTGCGTGCGCTTCGCCTTCCGTGTGCCCGGCGTGGTGTCGGTGGCGCTGAACACCGCCGATCCCGCCCGCGTGGCGGTGAACGCCGCCATGGGCACCACCGAGGTGCCCGGTCAGTTGTGGCACGATCTGGCCGACGCGGGCCTGATCGACCGGCGGTTCGCGTGATCGTAGACGCCCACCATCACCTGTGGCGCTACGACCCCGCGATCTACGGCTGGATCGACGACGACGCTTTGCGCCGCGACTTTCTCCTGCCCGAGTTGGAGAGCGCCATGATCGGCGTCGACGGCTGCATCGCGGTGCAGGCGCGGCAGAGCGTGCACGAGACGGCGTGGCTGCTCGGCTTGGCGCGCACCTGCCAGCGCATCCGTGGCGTGGTCGGCTGGGCGCCGCTGGACGATCCGCAGCTGCCGGCGGTGCTGGATGGTCTGCACGGACCGCTGGTCGGCCTGCGCCACGTGGTGCAGGAGGAGCGCGATCCGGCGTTCATGCTGCGGCCGGCCTTCGCCGCCGGGCTGCGCGAAACGGCACGGCGCGGACTGGCCTACGATCTGCTGGTGCGCCACCACCAGTTGGCCCAGGCGATCGCCACCGTCGACGCCCACCCGCACCTGCGCTTCGTCCTCGACCATCTCGGCAAGCCAGACTTCACCGCCGCCCTGACACCGTGGGCCGCGGACATCCGCGAACTGGCCCGGCGACCACATGTGTGCTGCAAGCTTTCCGGCGTCGCCACCGAGATCGGCCCGCAGTGGAGCGCGGCGCAGGTCCGGCCGTGGCTCGACACCGTGCTGCAGGCCTTCGGTCCACAGCGGCTGATGTTCGGCAGCGACTGGCCGGTGTGCCTGCCCACCACCAGCCACGCCCGATGGCTGGAAACCGTGCGCGCCCTCGTCGCCCCCCTCACCGACGCCGAACGCGATGCCGTGCTCGGCGGCACCGCCACCACCATCTACCGTCTGGATCCGTCATGAAGGCCCTGCGCATCAACGCTCCCCGCTGCGCTGAGATCATCGAACTGCCCGACCCGCAACCGGCCGCTGATGAGGTGCTGCTACGCGTCGAGGTCGTCGGCCTGTGCGGGTCCGATCTCAACACCTGGAAGGGCGCCAATCCGCTGGTCAGCGAGCCGCGCATCCCTGGCCACGAGGTCGCCGGCACCGTCGTCGGCCTGGGCAGCGGGGTCATTGACTGGGCAATCGGTGAGACAGCCCTGGTGGTGCCGTACACCGCCTGCGGCCGCTGCACCGCCTGCGCCGCCGGCCGGCCGAACTGCTGCCGCGACAACCAGACCCTGGGCGTGCAGCGCGACGGCGCCCTGTGCGGACTGCTGGCAGTGCCGATCGACAAGCTGCTGCGCGTGCCCGGCCTTGACCACACCAGCCTGGCCCTGGTCGAGCCGCTGTCGGTTGGCTTCCACGCCGCTGCCCGCGGCCGGGCAGTCACCGGCGAGACGGTGGCGGTGATCGGTTGCGGAGCGGTCGGCATTGGCGCCATTGCCGGGGCAGCGGCGCGCGGCGCGCAGGTCGTGGCGGTGGACATCGACGAACGGAAGCTGGAGCTGGCCCGAGCCTTCGGTGCGACCGGATTGATCGACGCCCGGGGCATCGACCTGACCGCCGCGCTGCAGGCCTTGAATCACGACCAGGGACCACACCTGTCGATTGAGGCGGCCGGCCAGCCGGCCAGCTTCCGCGCCAGCGTCGACGCCGCCTGCTTCGCCGGTCGCGTCGTCTACCTTGGCTACGCCCGGGAGCCGGTGGCCTACGAGACCAAGCGCTTCGTGCAGAAGGAACTCAATGTGCTCGGCTCGCGCAACGCCATGCGCGAGGACTTCGCCGCCGCCGCCGCCTGGGTCGCCGCCGATCCGGCACGCGCCCGGCGCATGGTCACACATACGGTAGCGTTCGCCGGCGCAGCTTCGGCACTGGCGATGTGGGAGGCGCAGCCAGGTGCGGTGGGCAAGATCCTGGTCGAGGTGTAATTCAGCAGGCATGCGCTACGGCTCGTTTCACTCGCGCTACGGCCCGCCGCGCGGGCGCTACGGCGTCGCGTTCGCGCGTGCGCTTCGCGCACCGTAGCGCCGGCCAGGGCCGGCCGTAGCGCGTAGCCGTAGCGGGCGAAGCCCCGGAGCCTAGGCCGCTAGGCCCGGGCGCGGATCGCCGCCTCGGCGGCGGCCAGGCAGGCCTGGGCGTCGACATCGCGGTCGAGGGTGACGAGCGGATCGCGTAGACGGCCGTCGGCGACGTCGTAGATCCAACCATGGATGTCGACCGACTGGCCCTCAGCCCAGGCCCGGCGGAAGACTTTGCACTCGGCGAGGTTGCGCGCCTGCTCGACGACGTTGAGTTCGCACAGCACCTGCTTCTGCCGCGCCGGCGTCAGCGTCGACAGCCAGGGATAGCGCCGCTGCAACTGCTTGATCGGCCAGATCCAGTAGTCGATCAAACCGTGCGCCATGTCGTCCATCGAGGCGTTGACCGCGCCGCAGTTGTAGTGACCACAGATAATGAGATGGCGAATGCCCAGCACCTCGACCGCGTACTGCACCGCTGACATGCAGTTCAGGTCGTTGGACAGCACGACGTTGCCGACGTTGCGGTGGACGAAGACCTCGCCGGGTTGCAGGCCGATGATCTCATTGGCTGGCACTCGGCTGTCGCAGCAGCCGATCCACATGTACGCAGGGTCCTGCTGGTTCGCCAGCTTGTCGAAGAAGCCCGGATCCTGGGCGGTGATGCCCGCCACCCAGCGGTGGTTGTTGGCGATCAGATGGGCGAGCGGGTCGGACATGGCGGCGTCCTACCGGACCACGGGGTCATCGCCAGCACGATGCGCCGAACGGAAGACGCTTGGGGACATGCCGGCGATACGCCGGAACAGCTTGTTGAAATGGTGCGGATCAGGCAGTCCGACCCGCGCGCCGATGCCACCGACCGGGTCGCCGGTGCAGGCGAGCAGGGCCTGCGCCGCGCCTATGCGCTGGATCAGCTGGTAGCGCGCCAGGGTGTGGCCGAAACGCTGACGGAAGCACCGCGCCAGGTAGGCGGGACTGACGCCGACCCGCTGCGCCAACTCGGCGATGCGCCACGAGCGCTCGGGACGCAGGCGCAGCTCGGCGGCAGCCTGGGTGACGGCGCGTTCGCCCCGGTTGCCGCCTGCACCGGCCTGTGGGCGCTCGGCCAGCCAGGCGAACAATTCGAGCACCCCGCCGGCGGCGGCGGACTCGGCCGGCCCGCCAGATATGCCGAGTGCCCGACCGATATGATCAACGATGCGTACCAAACGTTCGCGGACCATGTTGGCCTCGTCGCCAAGCCGGACATGCCACGGCAAGGTCATGGTTGGACCCGCGGACTCGGGAACCGGCAGATGCAGACACCAATGCGAACCCGGTCTGGGCAGGTCGTAACGGCTGTCCATCAGTGGCGGCGTTATGGTGAGATCTCCAATTTCTATTGCCGCTTCGCGGTCACCGAAGCGAATGCGACCAGCGTAGGCATAGAGATGCACGGCGAGGAATGGAATACGGTACACGGTCTGGAAGTCCCGGTCGCGCATGCGGAAGTGTCCCGCCACCCGCGGCACGGCCAAGCCCATGGCCGGCCAGTGGTAGCTGCCACTCAGTATCGGATTCATACCAAGAAGATACAAACCGTCCCAGTGACACCAGGAGCCGTCGGGGAGGCTGACTGACGGAGGCCGACCATGGATTCCCGCTCCCGCATCCGCGCCATCATCGCCCGCGGCAACCCCGACCGCACCGGCTTCTGGTTGGGCAATCCCGATCCGGCGGCCTGGCCGATCCTGCACCGCCACTTCGGTTCCACCGATGAGGAAGCCATCCGGCGGGGACTCGACGATGATTTCCGCTGGATCCCGCCGTGGACCTACCGCCATCCGGAAGGACGGCCGATGTGGGCCGTGGGCAAGACTGCGCACGGCCAACCTGGTCCGTTCGCCGACTGTGAATCGGTCGCCGAGGTCGAGGCCTGGCCGCACTGGCCGGAAGCCCGCTACATGGACTTCTCCGGCGCCCTCACCGCCCTGCGTGCCGCCGGGCCGCACTATCGCGCCAGCGGCATGTGGACCTGCTTCTACCACAACGTCATGGACCTGTTCGGCTTCGAGGACTACCTAGCCAAGATGCACACCCACCCCGAGGTGGTCGAGGCGGTAACCGAGCACGTCTGCCGCTTCTACCTCGAGGCCAACGAACTGTTCTTCCCACAAGCCCAGGGTGAGGTCGACGCCTTCTTCTTCGGCAACGACTTCGGCACCCAGCAGGACTGCATCTGCGGACCGCGCGAGTTCGACCGCTTCGTCATGCCGTGGTTCCGCCGCTTCACCGACCAGGGGCACAAGCACGGCCTGCAGGTCATCCTGCACTCATGCGGCGCCATCCACCGGGTTATTCCGCGCCTGATCGACGCCGGCGTCGACTGCCTGCATCCGCTGCAGGCCAAGGCCCGCGGCATGGACGCGAGCAGCCTGGCACGCGATTTCCGCGGTAAGATCGCCTTCCTCGGCGGCATTGACGCCCAGGACCTGCTGCCCAACGGCAGTCCGCAACAGATTCGAGACGAGGTGCTTCGCGTGCGCGACCTACTCGGTCCGCACGTCGTGATCAGTCCAAGCCACGAGGCGGTGTTGCCGGACGTCCCGCCGGCGAACGTCCAGGCGATGGCCGAGGCGGCGGTGGCCTGAGGCGCTGAACCGGCGCTTCTAACCGGCTTTACGCACCTGCGCGTACAGGCCGGCCAGCACGCCGTCGAGTTCCTTCTCGACCGTCACCGCATTGACGATGCGGTTGCGGCTCTGTAGGGCGACCCAGCGTTCGAAGACCTTGCTCTTGCCGTGGCTGATGGCGTAGCGGAACTCTTCTTCCAGCACCGGGATGAGGTTGATGACCTTGGGGCCGGCGTGGCCGGCGACGATGCGCGCGGTGGCACTGCGCAACTCACCACGGGCAGCTGGACGGGCCACCGCCGGGGCCGGACGAGCCGGCGGCGGGACGATGGCGTCGGTCTGCTCGAGATCGGCATCAAGGCTGCTGCGCGCCAGGGCGCCGGTGCCGGACTTGGGCGCCTCCTGCAGGCCGAACTCGAGCTCGCTCTCGTTGTGGATCGCCTGGGTGATCGGCGCGTCGGTCAGCTCGAGCGCGTCATTGCTCTCCTCGGGCTTGATCGACACCGGTTCAAGAATGGCGGGGGCGATGGTCTCTTCGCCGCCAAGCAGGTCGTCGATGTCCTGGATGTCGGCCGAGATGTCGGGAAGCATCCCGGCCGGATGCGCGGCCTCCGGCGTGATCGCGACGGCCTTCGGCGGCGTCAGATCGAAGGCTGGCGGAGCCAACGGTTCGATTGGAATCGGGGCCAGGTCCTCCGTCGAACGTTGCAGCATCTGCGTCGCGCTCTTGGGCCGATCGGAGACCTCCTGTGAGAAGCTACGCGAACCCTCGGAGGCGATGACCTTGCCGCCGTAGTATTTGTCGATCGCCGTCGCCACTTCGCTGCGCGTGGCGACCACCTTCTTGATGTCCAGGCCGGTCTTGGCCTCGAGTTGGCGGATAGCCTCGGAATCAAGCGGATTGACCATCGCCAGAGTCAGCAGGTTACCCAGCTTGTCGACCGGGAAGACGCCGAAATGCTGGGCATCATCGCGCTTGATGGTATCAAGGGCCTTCTTGCGGATTTCGTATTTGTCGACCTTGAGATGGGGGACCCAGGTCTCCTGCGACAGCGAGTTGACCAGATGTTCCTCGGTCAGCAGGCCCATCTGCACCGCCGCCTCATCGAGGGCGAGGCCCTCGCTCTCGGCCTTGGTCTTGGCGGCTGCGGCCTGTTCGACGCTGAGCAACGCACCCTTGCCGGTGAGGAAGTCGAACAGCACCTGGTCGCCGGTGCGCGACGGGCCGGCGCTGCGGGCAGAGCCGAGCGAGCCGGTGAAATCCGGCGCTTCGCTGGCGAGGATTGGCCGAGTACCATTGCCGCGGCTGGGGGTGATTTCGCCCAGGCCGACCGGCGGACCGCCGCCGAGGTCAAGTTGCTCGGGTTCGGCGATGGCGGGCGGCAGCTGCACGTCGTCGAGGCCGGGGTCCATCTCGGACTCGGGCGCAACCTGTGGACGGTGGGTCTGACCGGTCGGCACGCGCTGCGGCGGGACCGGCCCCTTGCCCCCAGCGGCACCGCGCGCCGACGGCACTACGCGCCGTACGCTCTTTCGCGTCGATTGCGGCGCTTCGGTGGCCGGCCGGCGACCGGCTCCGGCAGCCGGCTTGCCGGCGTTGTTCTTCTTGCTGCCGAAGAGTCCCATGCGTGCTCCTGCCTGAGGCCCGATGATGCCCCTAGCTGTGGCCCACGCCCGTCGCTGCGATGCGCGCAAACGCAGTCCGTATCACACTCAGCGACGGGCCCCGGGGCGGGTGGTTGCTGATCCCCACCTGCCCTGACATGCTCTCAGCGGTCCAGCAATCCGATCCGGAAGGAAGCCATGGCGGTCCTGAACTTCGACATCAAGAGCGTTAACCTGCCCAACAACGAGGAGGGCAAGGCGGTATTCCTCACCGGCTCAATCGACGCCAGCACCAACCAGACCTTCGAGAAGCGTCTCAGCGATATCCTCTCGTCCGGCACCACCAGCGTCATGCTGGTGCTGACCAACGTGAAGTACATCAACAGCACGGGTCTGGGCACGATCGTCAAATGCGTCGATACCTTCCGCGAGAAGGGCGGCGACATCAAGCTGGTCGGCGTGCCGACCAAGGTCATCGCGCTGTTTGAGATGCTTGGCCTGCTCGCCCTGTTCGAGACGCATGACACCATCGAGAGCGCCGTCGCCTCCTTCGGTCGCAAGAAGGACGCCAAGGCCGCCGCCGCCCCGACCGTCAAGTTCCCGCTGCAGTTCAAGCACCCGGTGACCGGTATGGGCCTGAACGTCAGCCAGCCTGGACGCTTCAAGGATCCGCGCACCGGTGACTACTTCTCAGTCGACACCGCCGGCACCATCGAGTTCTACGAGATGAGCAAGGTGAAGATGGTCGAGCTGAAGCTGCCGGCCCACACCGACTTCGCCGCCGCCGTCGCCCCGCTGGCCATCAGCCTGTGCCATACCTGCAACCTGCCGGCGTCGGTGGCTCAGGCGATGGGCCAGGCCCTGGCTCGCGCCGGCACCCTGCTCAACAGCAAGGCCGGCGACGCCAATGAGATGTGCAACATCATCCTGGTCGCCGACCAGGACAAGCTGCAGGTTGGCATCGTCAGCTACGGTTCGGCCCTAAGTGTGCGCGCCGACGATCCAGGCCTGCGCGAGATCGCTGGCATGGTCACCGAGGCCAAGCACCAGGTGCTGCCGACCCGCGGCAACCTCCTGACCCTGGTCAAGAAGGCCCGCTGACCGTCGTCGCGCCTGACCGGGCACCCATGGACCCACCGGCCATCGGACGACCTGACGAGCGGACGCCTGAACGATCCGACGAGGACTGGATGCGCCTGGCGCTGGCGGAAGCCGAATCGGCTGCCGCCGAAGGTGAAGTGCCGGTCGGCTGTGTCATCGTCTGCGCGGGACGGGTGATCGGCCGCGGCCGGAACGCCCGGGAGAAACTGCACGACCCGACGGCGCACGCCGAAATGGTCGCGATCACCGCCGCCGCCGCCGCGCTCGGCGACTGGCGCCTGGAAGACTGCACCCTCTACGTGACGTTGGAACCCTGCCCGATGTGCATGGGGGCCTGCCTCAACGCCCGCGTCCCCCGCGTCGTCTACGGGGCTCAGGAGCCGAAGGCCGGCGCCTGCGGCAGTGTCGTCGACCTGCGCGCCCCGGCTGGCTTCAACCATCGGGTGACGGTGACCGGCGGCGTCCTCGCGCCGGCGTGTGCGGAGACCCTGGTGCGCTTCTTCCGTGCCCGGCGGGGCGTGTAGCCTCCGCCCGTGCGCTGGCTGGTCCCATCCCTCGCCTGCCTGGCCCTCGCGGCCGGCGAACCGCTGACCGCGACCCCGTGGGACGTGCGTAAAGAGGCGGGCGAGCTGTTCGAAGAGCTTGGACGCGGCGGCGAACAGGCTGACCTGCTGGTCCGCGCCCGCGAACTCATCTTCGCGCACGGCGACGACCTGGTGACCACCGCGCCAAACGAGGCCGCGCCGATCAGCCGGGCCCTCGCCGCCCGCCTCGCCGCCGCCGGCCTGTCCGAGCGCTTCGCCGCCGAGATCGCCCCGACCGCGGACCGCCGCCTGGCGGCGCTGATCGCAGCCGGTGAGGCGGATGCAGCGACGTGGGCCGGCCTGGCGCGCACTGCTCCCGGCACTGAGGCCGCGAAGCGGGCTTGGCGCCAGGCCGCCGATCTGGCCTGGGACAATGGTCTGCTGCGCCTGTACCGCGATGCCGCGGCGTCGGCCGGCGACGCGGATCTGCCCGGGCGCAAGCAGCGCTGGGCCGCCGCCGACACACTGCTGACCACGCCCCCGCCGCTGCTGCCCGGCAGTCTCGATGGGCTTGAGACGATGTGGCGCATCGGCCTCGAGCGCACCCCGCTGCAGACGCTGTCACCGGGCCGCCGGCGCCTGCGTCAGAACGCCAGCGTCCAGCGTCCTGGCGCCTCGACCTGTGGCGACGGGGCCATCGCGGTCGCCGATGGCCAAAGCCTGCTGGTCATCGACCACCTCGTCGGCGCGGCCCTGGGTGCGCGTCTCGCCCTCGGCACCCGCCCACTGCCCAGCCACATCGCCCGGCCCGCGCCGGTCGCCGGTGGCACCGTCGCCATCGGCCTGGCCGACGGCCGGCTCCTGGCGGTCTGCGTCGACGCCGCCGGCACCGAGCGCTGGCGCCAGACCGGCAACATGGACAGCATCGATGCGGTGGGCGCGCCGGTGTCGGTGGATGCCCTGGTCACCGTGCCGTACCGCGCAGCCGGCGAGGATCGCCTGGAACTGCGCGTGCTCGCCCTGTCAGCCCGTGACGGCCATGTCGTCTGGGATACCGCCGTCTGCCAGCTCGCGGCGGCCGGTTGGGGCGGTGGCGACGGCATCAGCCCGCCGTCCATCGCCCGTCATGCGCGCGGCCTGGTGGTGTGCTCCAACGCCGGCATCTTCGCGCTGCTCGGCAGCGACGGCAAGGTTGCCCGCCTGTGGACCTATCCAACCAGGCCCGAGCTGGAGATCGACGGTGCCCGACGTGGGCGGCGCGGACTGGCGGCCAGCGATGGCACCACCGCGGTGGCGACGCCGGCCGACCACGCCGGCCTGGTGCTGGTGCTTGGACCGGATGACCAGAACCCGCGCGCCTACCGCGGCGATGGCGCCGATGGCGACGTGCTCGCAGTCGAGGCCGGCGACGCCCTGCTCGCCGGCCGCCAGGTGGCGCTGATCGACACCGTGCGCCTGCGCCTGCGCTGGAACGCGCCGCTGCGTCTGGCCGAACCACAGGGCCTGCTGTCGCATGACGGAGCCCTGGTCGCGGGGCTCGATCAACTGGCGCTGCTCGGCCGCTCTGACGGCATCATGCGTTCATGGCGGGCGATCGGCGAACCGGCGGCGATGACGGTCGGGGATGGCGTCCTGGTTCTGGCCGATAGCGAGGCGGTGCGCGGCTTCGGCAATGCCGCCGCCTTCCTTGGACGGCTGCGAGAGGCCGCGGCAGCGGCCGGCTCTGATCCACGGCCGCACGCCGCCCTCGGGGCCGTGCTCGCCGGCCGCGGCGACTCCGAGGCGGCCCTCGCCGCCTGGCACAAGGCGCTCGCCCTGGGGGCCGGCCCCGCCATCGCCGAACGCATGGCGCGCCTGCTGCGCACCCGCCTGATCCAGGCGGTGGAGCCCGCCGTCGCCAGCACGGCGCTCGACCAGCTTGCCGCACTGGGACCGCACCTGCCCGGAGCCGCCGACGAGGTGCGCCTGTGGCGGGCCAGACTGGCCGAGACAGCTGGCGACCGCGCACGTGCGGCCGGACTCTACGCTGCTACAGCGACCGCGGATGACCGCCTGCTGCCGCTGCCCGAAGGGATTTCCGTCAGCCTGCGCATGCTCGCCGAAGCAGGCCTCGCCCGCACCGGCGGCACCGCCTGGAGCCTGCTCGCAGCGCCGGTCGCTGCAGCCTCCGCGCCGCCCGGAACCTGGACGGTGGCCGCACGGGTGCGCGGCCGCGCCGTGATCGCCGACGGGCTGGTCTGCGCCTTCGCTGACGGCCTGCTGCGCGCCTGGCAGTTGTCGGATGGCCACGAGGCCTGGTCACGTAAGCCGCAGCGGGCGCTGCTCGGCGTGCAGGCGTTCCGCCAACCCGCAGCCGACGGCGTCGCCATTCAGGTGTTGCCCGGCAGCGCCGGCGATGCGGCCGGACTGCGCGATGGCGACGTCCTGCTGACCCTCAACGGCGAGATCCTGCGCGACTTCGATGGCGACCTGCGGCCGCGCGTACTCGCGCTTGGCGGCGGCGCCCCCTTCACCTTCCGCGTGCGCGGCAGCGATGGCGTCGAACGCACCGTCACAGGCAGCCTCGGTGGCGAACCGGTCGAGCCGATCGCCAGCGACGGCGACATCGTCCTCGCACGCACGACCATGGCGCTGGACCCGCGGCGCACCGACCTGCGCGTCTTCGCCGTCGACGCGAAGACCGGCGCCGACCTGTGGGCGCACGCCCTGTCGCATGATGAAGACCGCCTGGCCCGCACCATCCCGGTGCTGGCCGGCGGCGTGGCTGTGGCGGCGGACGGCCCAGATCTGGTCGGCATCGCGCGGGATGGCACGGTGCGCTGGCGCCTCGCCGGCCGCGCCGACCTGCTCGCCCAGGCGACGACCCTGGGCCGCTGTTTGTGGCTGCCCACCGCCACCGGCGAGGGCGTGCTGCTCGATCCCGTCGACGGCCGCGAACTCGCCCGCGTTCCCGCCGACAGCGAAGAGCTGCCGGTACTCGGAGCATCAACCTTGGCGGTGCGTGGTCCGGACAAGCGCATTGCGGTGTGGGACCTCGCCACCGGCCGCCTGCGCAGCCGCAGCACCGACCCGGCCCGCGCCGTGGCTCTACGCTCCGACAGCCTGCTCGCCCTCGACCAGCGTGCGCATCCCGTGGTACTCGATGCGCAAAGCGGCGCGGTCCGCCGCGTGCTCGCCGATGCACCGGTCGAACTCTCCGCCATCGGCGGCGGGATCGCCGTCCTCGCCCTGGCCGGGGCCGAACACCGCAGCCTCGCCGCCATCGACCTCGATGGCCTGGTCCAGCGCTGGACCTTGCAGCTGCCGCCCGGCCTGGAGGTCGAGGCGCTGCGCCCAGCCGCCGATGGCCTGGTCGCGATCCTGCGTGAGGGCACGCGCACCTGGGGTTTGTCGATCAACGGTCGCGGCCAGCCCACGGCGGTGGCCGGCTGGAACAGCGATCCAGGCGGCGACGCCAGTCCGCTGGGTTCCGCCATGCTGGTGATCGAAGATCGCAGCCTGCGCGTGCAGCCTCCCGGCCTGCCGGATCCGCCCGCGGCGCTGCGCTGCACCACCTTGGATCCTGCCCGTCCGTTGCGCCAATCCGCGACCGACGGCCTGATCTGGAGCCAACCCGACGGCGCCGCCCTGGCCGTCGCGCGGCACGGCATCCACCTAGTCGTCGCTGTGCGCTGTGCCGGTGACGAGCACGTCCTGCGGCTGGCCGACGCCGGCGGCACCACCAGCCTCGACGCCGTGCGTGCGATGGTCGCCCCAGGCGGCCTGCGCCTGGCCATTCCCGGCTCATGGACCCTGGCCGAGCAGTGGACCAGCGCCGGCAGTGATGGCCCGGTGGTGTGGTCGGCGTGGGCCCCCTCGCCCTCACGCGCTCCTGGTTCGCCGCTGGCGGTGCAACTCGACGGGCACGCCGGCCTGCCCTGGTGGCTCGCCGCCGGCTGGCGTCGCGTGCTGGATGCGCCGTGATCGTCGGCCTGGGCACCGACGTCATCGGCATCGCGCGGATCGCAGCGCTGCTTGAGCGCCATCGCGGGCGCTTCCTCGACCGCTGGTTCGACCCGCGTGAGCTGAGCGGCAACGATCGCGCTGAACGCATCGCAGCGCGCTGGGCGGCCAAGGAGGCAACGGCCAAGGCGCTCGGCACCGGCTTTGCTGACGGCATCGTGCCGTCGCAGATCGCGATTCTCAGCCTGCCGTCCGGTGCCCCACAGCTGTCGCTGGCGGGTGCCGCCCAGGCCCGCGCCCAGGCCCTTGGCGCAACCCGCTTCCACGTCAGCCTGTCGCATGCCGACGGCACCGCCGTCGCCACCGTCATCCTCGAATCCATCTGAATTTCCCCGAAACGCGAAACCCTATGTGCGGTATTGCCGGATATATTGGACCCAAGGACGCCGCCCAGGTCCTCGTCGTCGCCCTCGAACGCCTCAAGTACCGCGGCTACGACTCGGCCGGCCTGGTGGTCAGCGACGGCGGCCGGCTGCATCTGCGCCGGGCCGCCGGCAAGCTCAAAGAGCTGGACGCGAAGCTCACCGGCCATCCGGTCACCGGCCACTGCGGCATCGCCCACACCCGCTGGGCCACGCACGGCCCGCCGGTCGAGATCAACAGCCATCCACACCTCTCCGCCGATGGCCGCATCGCAGTGGTGCACAATGGCATCATCGAGAATCACGTCGCCTTGCGCCGCGAGCTGGAAGGCGACGGCGTGGTGTTCGCGTCCCAAACCGACACCGAAGTCATCCCGCACCTGCTGGCCAAGGCCTACGACGGCAAGGATCCGCTCGCTGCTCTACGCAGCGTGCTCGCCCGCCTCGAAGGCTCATTCGCCATCGCCATCGTCTTCGCCGACCGCGCTGACCGCATCCTCGTCGCCCGCATGGGCAGTCCGCTGCTTATCGGCCGCGGCCGCGAACCGAAGGCGGCACGGGACGACGACCGCCGCACCACCGAGGGTGGCACCCCGTGGATCGAGCGTGAGCTGCTGGTGGCCAGCGACATCCCGGCGCTGCTGCCGCATGCCAGCGAGTTTCTCACCCTGGAGGATGGCGAGATCGCCGATCTTGGCCCGCATGGCGTGCGGCTGAGCACCTTCGACGGCAACAAACTCGAACCACGCTGGCGTCCCATTGAGGTGACCGCCGAGGCGGTCAGCAAGGGCAGCTTCGACTCGTTCATGGGCAAGGAGATCGCCGAGCAGCCGGCCGTGCTCACCCGGCTGATCGACTCGCGGCTGCGCGGTGGTGAGTTGGTCGTGCCCGACCTGGGCCTCGATCTGGCGTCGCTCAAGCACGTCGTCTTCCTCGCCTGCGGCACCAGCTGGCACGCCGCGCTGCTGGGCAAGCGTTTCCTTGAGCATCTCGCCCGCGTCCACGTCGAGGTCGACATCTCCAGCGAGTACCGTTACCGCAATCCGGTGGCCAGCGGCGACACCCTGGTGGTGGCGATCTCGCAATCGGGCGAGACGGCCGACACGCTGGCTGGTCTGCGCCTGGCCAAGAGCAAGTTCCTGCCCGTGGTCGGCCTGGTCAACGTCGTCACCTCGACCATCGCCCGCGAGGCCAACGGCGTCATGCCGCTGCTCGCCGGTCCCGAGATCGGCGTCGCCTCGACCAAGGCCTACACCGCCCAGGTCATGGCCCTGTACCTCTTCGCCGCCCAGGTGGCCAAGGCCAAGGGCCTGCTGCCGCGTGATGCCGAGGACGCCTGCGTGTCCGCCGCCCGCGCCCTGCCCGAACTGGCCGAGCGCACCCTGAAGCTGTGCGAACCGGCGGTCGAGGAGTGCGCCGACCTCTACAGCGCGGCGCAAGCCTGTGTCTTTCTCGGCCGCGGCGGCGAGCACGCCACTGCCCTGGAAGGCGCGCTGAAGCTCAAAGAGATCAGCTACGTCCACGCCGTCGGCTACCCCGCCGGTGAGTTCAAGCACGGTCCCATCGCTTTGGTGACCAAGCATCTGCCGGTGGTCTGCCTATGCCCGCGCGACGCCATGTACGAGAAGATGCTGTCGAACGTCCAGGAGGTGAAGGCGCGGGCCGGCCGCATCATCGCGGTGGGCGACGCCGCTGATCGCGATCTGCGCGACCTCGCCGACCATCTCCTGCCGGTGGCCCGGGCTGGCGATGAGCTGCTGCAGCCGATCCTCTCGATCCTGCCGCTGCAGCGCTACGCCTACCACGTCGCCCGCCGCCGCGACTGCGACGTCGATCAGCCGAGGAATCTGGCGAAGAGTGTGACGGTCGAATAACGGGATTGCCACGGTTCGCGGTTCGCGGTTGGACCATCGAATCCAGACCCTGTCGGGGTCCTATCGTTTACCCGTTCAGCAGGCACACTGGATGTCGCTACAACCGCGAACCGCGAACCGCGAACCGCGAACCGCGAACCGTGGCAGTGCTCAGATCCCGCCTATCACCACCGTCAGATCATCGCCCATCGGCCGGCCGCGGCGGAAGCCAGCAATGCCTGACTCCAGCGCTGCCGCCATCTGGGCCGGCGGGCGGCCGGCGACGGCGGCGAGGATCTGGCCAACGCCCTCTTCGCCGAGCATGGCGTCGCCCGGATCCATCGCCTCGGTGGCGCCGTCGGTGATCAGGGCGAGGCGGTCGCCCGGCTGCAGCCGACCGGTGGTCTCCTCCAGATTCCGCGCCATGAGATCGACCAGACGCAGACCGAGCATGCCCGGCAAGGCGTGGACGTACTCCACCGCACCGGCCGAGCGGATCACCAGGACGGATGGATGGCCGACGCCGCAGGCGGAAAAGGACCCATCAACCGCCAGTCGGACGGCGCAGGCGGTGAAGAACATGGTCGGCGGCATGATCGTCGCCAGATCGTGGTGCAGACCGATGAGCAGGTCGCACGGACCGGCACCTTCGCGCAGCCGACGGCTGCTGCTGGCCTTGAGCATGGCCGAGACCAGCGCCGCCGGCAGCCCCTTGCCGCTGACATCCGCCACCAGCCAGGTGGCGGATGATGTATCGCCATGCGCGGCATAGATGTCACCAGCCAAGTCGAGAGCAGGGCGGTAGAACACACTCCACGAGCCGCACAGCGCGGTCTCAGCGGTGGTGGCGGTGAGGAATTCCTGGATCTGCCGGGCGGCGGCGACCTCGGCCTCGCCACGCAGACGGTCGGCGGCGAGGCGGCGCAACTCGTCGCGCTGCACGACGTGCTCAAGCGATCGGGCGATGGCATCGAGCACGCGCAGATGCGTGGCGTCGAGCTGGCCGGGCTGCTCGCGATTGTCGCACAACAGCACACCACGCACCGCCGTGCCGCTGCGCACCGGGACGCCGAGGATGCTGCGCACCGACTGCTCGCGCATGGTTGCGGTCCAGTCCGGACTGTTGCCCGAGGATTCGTCGAGCATCACGCCGCCGCCGAGTTCAAGGACCCGTCGGGCGAAGGCCGCGCTCATCAGCGGGTCACCGCCACCGCGCACGGCAGTGGGCCCCTGTGAAACGACGCCATCGGCGGCCAGTTCAAAGAGCGCCAGGCGAGTGGCTGGCAGGGCTGTCAGCAACACCTCCAGGGCGTGGGTGACGACCAGTTCCTCGTCGGTGGTGAGCAGGCGCTGCACCTCCAGCAGGCAGGCCAGCAACGAGGCATCGCCGTCGACCCGGCCGGGACTGGCACCGGCCGATCCGGCGCCGATGCGCTCGACGCGCAGCACGTGCTGGCCGATGACCACCAGGTCCCACAGGCGCAGGTTGGCCCGCTCGATCCGCGAGCCGTTGACCCACAGGGGATTGCCGGCGCTGAGCAGCTCGACCTGCAGCGCATCGCCGGACAGAGTGATGCGGGCATGCCGGCGGCTGACCGTGGCCCCCTCCAGCAGCAGGCCGCAGCCGGGGTCGCGCCCGATGGTCAGCGGCCCGGTCCGGGTCACCTCGACCTCGCGGCCCGAACCGGGTCCAGCAACGTGGCGAATCAGGGCTGTGTCGTCGCTGCTCATGGGCGTTCTACCACGGTTGTACGCCACCGCGCCAGAGTCTCCAGCCCGACCTCGGGCAGGCATTCCCGGGTCATACGTTGGTGCCACGGCAGGTCGAGATACGCCTGCCAGGCTTGGCGGATGGCACCCTGGTCGTGGCCCAGTTCCGCCTGCACCGCACGGCCGACCGCCTGCCACAGGGCCGCCTCGCCGGCGCAGGGTGCCGTGGCCAGGTCGTCGGCGGTCGTCTGCCCGAGAACGAAGGCGGCGAGATGATATGGCCGCTGACCGGCTCCGAGCCGGCCCTCGCGATAGGCGAGATCGAGCCGCTGACGCAGCTGGATCTGATCGCCCCGCGCGATCGGACCGATCAGGATGTAGCAGACCCAGGAATCCCAGTCCGGCCAGAGTGGCTCCTGCTGCGCCGCCAGCGCCTCGGCCAGCTCGTCCGGTGTCGCTGTCAGCAAGTCGTGCAACTGGGAGAGCTCCCCATGTCGACCATCGTCCAGAATCGCTAGCGCCTCGTCCCAACGTCCCAGGGCAGCCAAGGCAATCGCGCGATAGCCGGGTGTTTCCTGTGCAAGGATCCGTTCAGGCCGCCCCTGCCAGAGGAAGCCGATCGACTGGTCGGCAACTTCCTCAGCGCGACCCATCAGGCACAAGGCGTGAGCCCGGCGGCCTGGGTTGGCGCGCGGATCTACAATCTCGTCAGCGAACTGCCCAAGGGTCCTACGCGCCGCCTGGGCGATATAGGGCAGATCACCGAAACGACGCAGGGCCACCTCGGCCATGCCAATGCGGCACATGGCTAGGCCGGCAGGCGAGACCTCATCCGGGAACCGCTGCACGACCTCGCTGAAGCGCCCCAGGTGGCTAAGCAGTTCGCCGCCCTCGAGATCGCTGCCGGTGTGCTTGGGAAATAGCAGCAACTTGGTCTCGACCAACGCCTGCGCCGCCCCGGGATCAGTCCGAACCAGACCGGTACGATTGGCCTTGACCGCCCAAGCCTGCCACTGCCCACGCAGCTGGACGCGTACCGCCGGCGCACGCTGGTAGAGGTCGGTCAAGGTCGCACAGGCCTCGGCGATGCGACCAAGCTCCACCCGCTGGTCGAGCAGATGGCCGGCGACACGATCTGCCTGCTCGCCAGCTGGAAGCTCCTGCCAAATGCGCAGGGCTCCCTGCAAATCGTCCGCCGCGCGCAGGGCCAGCCCCTGGCGGTAGCGTGCCTCGACAGCCAGGGCACTCCCCGGTTGTGATTCGGCCACCTCGCGGAAGGCCTCAGCAGCCTCAGTCGGCAGGCGCCGACGCAGGAACGCCTCGCCGATCGCCAGCACCGAGGTCACCTCGGGCAGGCGCTTCTGGTAGACCCGGATGTGGTCGAAGGCCTTGCCCGGATAGAAAGCATAGAAGGCCAGCCTGCCGGTGGTGATCGGCAGGTCGTTCTCGGCGTTCAGGGTATGCACGCCATCGATCCACATGCCGATGCGCCGACCGTCGATCTCGACGCGGAAGCGGTGACGCATGCCGGACTGCAGACGGAAGGGTCGCTGGTCGAGTCGCGCTCCGTCTGGCTGACGGAACACGGCACAGAAGTAGTTGTCGAAGGCACCGGCCTGGATCATGAAGCCACGCTGCATCTCATTGAGCGTGTGTCCTGGAGCGATCTCGGGATCCTCGTTCCACACAATCGAGAGATCGCCGGCAACGCAGCCCGGCAGCATCTCGCCCTCGTATTCGATCGCCACCGCTCCGGCCAGGACGCGGTCCAGCACCAACATCGAACGCCCCTTGCCCTGCGCGACCAGGCGGCCGCCCTGCAGCTGCCACATGCCGGGTTCCTCCTCGAACCAGCGTTGGTGCCAGGAGTCGTCGGCAAACTCCTCAACCAGGATCGGCGGCCCCCAGTCGGCAAGCTGACGGAGGTGCTCGCGCCACAGCAGTCCGGCCGCCACAAGGCAGACCATGACCATGGCCGTTGCGGCCAGCACCGCGCGGCGATGCCGTCGCAACCAGCGCCACGATCGTTCCGGCAAGCTCTCGTGATAGGCCTCAACAGCGAGACCGGCCTGGAAGCGTTCGAGGTCCGCAGCGAGTTCCGCCACCGTGGCGTAGCGCCCGGCGGGATCGACATACAGGGCCCGGTGCAGGATGGCGAGCAGCGGGCGCGGCACCCGAGCCGCCGCGTCCGCCGGCAAGGGATCGACCACCCCGGCGCGCTTCTTGTCCCAGAACCGGGCCGGATCGTCGTCCCAGGTCGGATGGCGCAGGGTCAGCACATGGTAGAGGGTGGCGCCAAGGGCGTAGATGTCGCTACGCGCGTCGGCCGGTTCGCCGCGTGCCTGCTCGGGGCTCATGTAGGCGGGTGTGCCCACCGTGCTGCCAGCCGGCCCGGCGTCTGGCTCGTCGACCAGGCGGCATTCCCCCCAGTCGACCACAGCAACCTCACCATGCCCACCAAGCATGATGTTGTCCGGTTTGACATCGCGATGGATGATGCCGAGGAAGTGCGCGCGCGACAACGCCTCGCAGACGCGCAGGCCCAAGCTGATCACAACGTTGACCGTGGCGATGGCCGGCGGAGGGCTGCCGGCGACCGTCCGGCGCACCGCCTCGCCCAGGGTGGTGCCGTCGAGCCGCCGCATGGTGAACAGCAGTCCGCCGTCGGGCAGGAACTCCAGGGAATGCACCGGTGGCACCCCGGGGTGGTCGAGGCGGGCGGTGATGCGCGCCTCGCGCATGAAGCGGGCTATGGCCGGGCCGCCGGCGCCACGCAGCACCTTCATCGCCACCTCGCGGTCGAGGGACAGGTCCTGCACCGCCAGCACCTCGCCGGTCGAGCCGCGTCCGAGTGGGCGGTTGACGACGAAACGTCCAGCCACCTGGGTGCCGGCCGCGATGCCTGCCGGGGCGCCAAGTGCCGGCGGACGGCTGTCCTCGCTGACTGTCGCCTCGCTGACCGCCGCCGTCTGCTCCAGATCCAACGGGTCGGCCATGGGGCAGATCATGCACGCTTCCGTCCCGCCGTCGAGGGGCCGGAAGCATCATTGCCGGACCGGCGTCCCGGCAATGATGCCGTCATGGATGGCTGTCCCTGCGGCTCCGACGCAACCTACGATACCTGCTGCGGCCCCTTCCACGCCGGCGCCGAGCCGCCGACCGCGGTGCAGCTGATGCGCGCCCGCTACTGCGCCTTCGTCCGCCGCCACGCCGCATTCATTGTCCGCACCACCCATCCGCTGGAACGGGCCAGGGTCGACATGCGCAGCCTGCGCACCAGCTTCGCCCTCGCTTGGCTCGGCCTGGAGATCGTCGCGCAGCAGCACGGCGGTCCCGACGACAGCGACGGCATGGTGCACTTCCGCGCCCGCTTCCGCACGCCCGACGGCACCGAGCACGTCCACGACGAGCGCTCGCGCTTCAGCCGTGCCGGCGGTGCCTGGGTCTACCGGGACGGACGTGGCTGAGCGCTGGCGGGCCTATCTGGTGCGCTGCGCCGACGGCAGCCTGTACTGCGGGGCGAGCAACGATGTGGCCCGCCGCCTGGCCAGGCACCAGGCCGGGCGCGGAGCGCGCTATACCCGCGGGCACGGCGCCGATGCGCTCGCCTGGCGGTCCTCGCCGCTGGACAAGCGGCTGGCCCTCAGTCTGGAGGCGCGGATCAAGCGCCTACCGCGCGCCGACAAGCTGCTGCTCGCCGCCGGCCAGGGCCGGCACCTTGTCCGCCGCCTGCTGGCGGCCGGGCGTCAGGCCTTGGCCTTGGCTTCCAGCTCGGCCCAGCGGGCGTAGAGGCGCTCCAGCTCGGTCTGCGCCGCGGCCAGGGCGTTGCACGCCTTCTCCAGGTGTACCGCGTCGGTGCCGGCGGCGGCAACCTCGGCCTCAGCGGCGGTGATCGCCTCGTCGGCGGCGGTGATCTTGTCCTCCATGCGTTCCAGCTCGCGGCGCTCGGGCTTGCTGAGGTTGGCCGAGACGACGGTACGAGTCACCTGCTTGGTGGCCGGTTGCTGGACGGCCGGCTGGCGTCCGGCGGCGATGCGCGCTGCCAGGTCTTCCCACTGCGCGGTGTCGGCGACGCGGAAGGCGCTGCCCTGGCCATCGAGAGCTAGCAGCACGGTGGAGACGCGTTCGAGCAGCCAGCGGTCGTGGGTCACCAGGACGACGGCGCCCGGGAACTCGCACAGGCTCTGTTCGAGCACTTCCAGCGACGGGATGTCGAGATCGTTGGTCGGCTCGTCGAGGATGAGCAGATCCGCATCCTTGCGCATGAGGTCAGCGATGAGCACACGCGCCTGCTCGCCACCCGACAGCTTGCCGACCTCAAGGTCGAGCTGGGCCGGGGTGAACAGGAAGCGCTTGGCCCACGAGGCGATGTGCATGCCGCGACCGCGATAGGTCACGGTGTCACCGCTGTGGCACAGTGCCTTGCGCAGCGGCATGTTGGGATCCAGCGCCTCGCGCCGCTGGTCGAAGTAGACCACCTTGAGGTCGGTGGCCAGCTTGACCCGGCCAGCATCCGGCGGCAACTGACCGGACAACACCTTCATGAAGGTGGTCTTGCCGCTGCCGTTGAGGCCCATTACGCCCAGGCGCATGCCCGGCGACAGGGTCAGCTCGACATTGGCGAACAGCGGCTTGCCACCGAGCTGCTTGGCCACGCCGTCGATCACCACCAGATCGTTGGTGCGCCGCCCGCTGGCGGTGAAGTCAATGTCGACGGTGCGGGTCTGGCCATTGCGCCACTTCAGCTGATTGAGCTTGTCGCCGAGGTCGCCGGCGCGGTCAATACGCGCCTTCGACTTGACCATCTGCGCCGCCGGATTGCTGCGCAACCAGGCGACCTCGCGACGCATGACGTTGTCGAGCACGTCCTGTTGCTTCTTCTGGTTGGCGACCAGTTCGGCGCGCTTCTCCAGGAAGGTGCCGTAGCCGCCATCCGAGGCGAACATGCCGCCCGGGTACAGCTTGTTGATCTCGATCACCCGGCTGCACACGCGCTCAAGGAAGAAGCGATCGTGACTGACCACGGTGACGGTGAAGCGGGCGGCGGCGAGCAGCTTCTCCAGCCACCAGATGCCTTCGAGGTCGAGGTGGTTGGTGGGTTCGTCCGCCAGCAGCAGGTCAGGCTCGCGCGCCACCGCCTTCAGGATGGCAAGGCGCTTGCGCCAGCCGCCCGACAGCTCGGCGACCGGCTGGTCGAGGCGCGGATTGCCGACCTGGCCGAAGCCGGCCTCGCTGAGGATGCGGGTGGCCCGGTACTCGCGCTCGTGGTCTTCGCCGACCGTGAAGATGGCCAGCAGTTCGCCCAGCGGCGTGGCCCCGGCGGCGAACTCGTCGCGCTGCGGCAGGTAGACCAGCCGTGTGCCACTGGCCAGAGCCACCTCGCCGGAGTCCGGAATCTCCAGACCTGCGAGGATGCGGACCAGGGTCGACTTGCCGGAGCCGTTCGGCCCGATGATGCCGATGCGCGAATCGGCATCGATGCCGAAGGCGAGATCCTCGAATAACGGATGGGCGTCGTAGGCCTTGGTCAGGCCGCGACAGGACAGCAGGATGGGCATGTCATCGCCCCTGTTCGTGGGTCAGTGTTCGGGATTCGAGATGCCGCAGGCCGCTCACCAGGGATTGCTGCGCGATGGACGGTTGCCACCGCGGCTGCCACCACCGCCACCGCCACCGCCGCCGCCGCCGCCGCGGTTGCCACCACCACCGCCAGCGCCGCCACTGTTGCGACGACTGGGGTTGCCGTGACCGCTGCGGTGCGGATCGTGCGGACGGTTGGGGGCGTGGCCACCACCGCCGAAGCGCCGGCCGCCGCCGCCGCCGCCGCCACCACCGGGCCGACGGTTCTCGAACTCGCGCGGCGGCTCGGGCGGCAACACCGGCAGGTCGGTGGGCAGGGTGATGATCGGCACGGGCTTCTTGAGTATGCGTTCGATGTCGCGCAGATAGCCGCGCTCCTCGCCGTCGCACAGGCTGAAGGCGATGCCACTGGCCCCGGCCCGGCCGGTGCGGCCGATGCGGTGCACGTAGGTCTCGGGCTCGTTGGGAATCTCGAAGTTGATCACGTGCGTGATGTCGTCGATGTCGAGACCGCGGGCCGCGATGTCGCTGGCGACCAGCACGCGGATCTGCCCCTTCTTGAAGGCGTCGAGGGCGCGCAGGCGCTGGTTCTGGCTCTTGTTGCCGTGGATCGCCTCGGCGCGGATATTGCAGGCCTCCAGCTTGCGTACCACCTTGTCGGCACCGTGCTTGGTACGGGTGAAGACGATGGCGCGCTCGACGCCGGGGCCTTGCAGGATTTGCGTCAGCAGGGCCTGCTTCAGCCCCTTGGCAACATGGTAGACGCCCTGGGTCACGGTTTCGGCAGCCGGGGCGGCCTGGGCCACTGACACCTCGACCGGATCGCGCAGCATCGACGAGGCCATTTCGCGAATCTCGCGCGGCATGGTGGCGGAGAAGAGCAGCGTCTGGCGGTCCTTGGGCACGCGCTGGACGATGCGGCGGATGTCAGGCAGGAACCCCATGTCGAGCATGCGGTCGGCCTCATCGAGGATGAGGATCTCGACCGCCTCCAGCTTGCACAGCCCCTGCTGGATGAGGTCGAGCAGTCGTCCCGGGCAGGCGACACAGATGTCGACGCCGGTGCGCAGGGCCTGGGCCTGCGGGTTCTGACCGACGCCGCCGAAGATCACCGTCGAGCGCAGGTGCTGACCGTGGCCATAGGTCTTGAAGCTGTCAGCGACCTGGGCGGCCAGCTCGCGGGTCGGGGCGAGGACCAAACAGCGCACCTGGCGGTTATGGCGCGGCGGCACCAGCGACAGGCGGTGCAGGACGGGCAGCGCGAAGGCCGCGGTCTTGCCGGTACCGGTCTGGGCGATGCCGACCAGATCGCGACCGGCCAGGACGGGCGGGATGGCCTTCTCCTGGATGGGCGTGGGGACTGTGTAGCCCTCGGCGCCGACGGCGCGGAGGATGGGCTCGGCGAGCCCGAAGTCGGAGAACTGCATGTGCATCCGTAGGCGCTGGTGCTGACGGGCCTCGGATGAGCCGCCTGCTGGTCCAGATATGAGGGCGGGATTGTCTGGAGAATCGCCGGCAGAACAAGCAGCGAAGCGCCCGGCTTGCCGGCAAGCCCCCCCTGGGACCGTGCAGTGACGAGTCCCAACTCGTCGGCATCCGCACCGACGAGCTAGAGCTCGTCGGGCCCAGGTCAGCGGTTGGCCAGCTCGCGCTTCTCCAACGCCGCGTACTCATCGGCGAGCAGGCGGTAGATCGCGGCGGTGTCGCGGCGCGGCTCGACCGCCGGGCCCAACTGCGGCTCGACGGCGGTGACCACCAGACGGTCCCAGCCGGCGGCGCGGTTGATGGCGTGCGCGGCTCTCACCGCCGCGCCCAGGGCGGCGGTGTTGGTGACGTTGCTGCGCCGCACCGGGCACTGGAAGACATCGGCGGCGATTTGCAGGATGGCAGGATTCTGCGCTGCGCCGCCGGTGGCGCGCAGAGCCGACGGGGTGATCCCGGCAGCCGTGGCACGCAGGCGCATCGAGGTGAACTGGCCTTCGACCACGGCGCGGCATTCAGCATCGGCATCGCCCGGCTTGAGGTTGGCGCGCACCACACCGGGCTTCAGCACCTTGGGCACGATCTCGGGGCGGAACCACGGCAGCATCAGGCGTCCGCCGTTGCCCGGCGCGGTGCGGCCCAGGGCCGCATTGAAGCCGGCCCAGTCGAGCTTGTGCACGTCCCTCACCGCCTCGCGCGCCAACGAACCGTTGGCGAAGCAAAACAGCGCCATGTGGTCGCCGGTGGGCGAGAAGAAGACATGACCGGCCGGCGGCATGGCCGGACGGTTGGCCGAGATGGCGAAGAGCACGTCGCTGGTGCCCAGCGAGAGGGCGCAGTGGCCATCGCGCACCAGGCCCAGACCGATGGCGCTAGCCGGGTTGTCGCCGGTCCACGGCACGATGCGGCAGGTGGGGGCGAAGCCGTAGCGGGCGGCCAGCGTCGGGCTGATCGTCCCGACCGTGGTCCACGGTTCGACGGGATCGCCCAGGCGGCGGGCCAGATCGGGCGACACCGCGTCGAGCGCCGGCTGGTGCCAGCGCTTCTGCGCCAGGTCGAGCAGGTTCATGCCGCTGCCGTCGCCCCAGTCGGTGCCGACCGGTTTGCCGGCAAGCAGCGAGGCGAGGAACGACGAGACCAGACGGACGTGGCCGGTGGCCTGCCAGGCGGCTGGCTCGGTGCGGGCGAAGCGGCGGATCTGCGGTCCGGTGAAGCGTTCGTAGGCGGCCGAACCGGTGATGGCTTGCGTCTCCAGCGGCCCGCCCAGGGCCGCGTCGATCGCGGCGCAGTCCTCGGCCGTGCTGCTGTCCATCCAGATCGGCGCGGTGGCGCGGGTGAAGACGCCGGCAAGCTGGTCGGCCAGCGGCGCCTCGGGCTTCAGCCCGGCCAGCACTTCGGGGAAGTTGCCGCGCAGGTAGACGGAACCGTGCTGCTGGGCGCTGCCAGCGATGGCGCCGACCTGGGACAGGTCGGCGACATCCTTCAGCTCGCCAAGGATGCGGTCGAGAGCGGCGACCCACAGCAGCGGCGGCGCATGTACGACAGCCGGATCGGCATTGGCCAGCACGCCATTCGTCGTCCCGTAGGCCGGGAAGTCACGATCGAAGTTGAGCGCCCGTTGATGCACCACCTGCCCCGACCCGGCATCGAGCACGACCGCGGTGAGGGACTGGGTCGAGGAATCGAGGCCGATTACAAGCATGGTTTCGCGTTTCGCGTTTCGGGTTTCGGGTTTCGGGATCCGAGTTCCGTTTTCGGGCTCCGGGGTGGCGCGGCAGCGCCCTCCCGAAACCCGAAACCCGAAACCCGAAACCCGCGCGGAAGCGCTAGCGCAGTCCGCGATCGTACATGTACTGGTTCAGCACGTTCTCGAACTGCTCCTCGCGGCCGCTGATGCGCTTGGGCTCGCCGTTCTTGACGGCGTAGACTTCGCCGTCCTCAAGCGTCGCCTTGCCCTTCAGCACGTCGGAGCCGAAGCCCTTCTTCCAGCCGGCGTAGCGGGTGGCGAGCAGCTTCGAACGGAAGCCGTCCTGGCGCATCTTGGCAGCGATGATCAGGCCGCGGGCGAAGGCGTCCATGCCACCGATGTGGGCGTAAAACAGATCTTCGAGGTCGAACGAACCGCGCCGCAGCTTGGCGTCGAAGTTCAGGCCGCCATGCTTCAGACCACCCTGGTCGAGGAGGATGTGCATCGCCCACACCGCGTCTTCGACCACGGTCGGAAACTGGTCGGTGTCCCAGCCGAGCATCGGGTTGCCGCGGTTGACGTCGAGGCTGCCAAGTCGGCCGGCCTGGCTGGCGACCATCAGGTCGTGAGCGAAGGTGTGACCGGCCAGGGTGGCGTGGTTGTTCTCGATGTTCAGGTCGACGAAGTCGATGTCGTGGATCTTGAGGAAGCCGAGGACGGTGGCGGCGTCGACGTCGTACTGGTGGGTGCTCGGCTCCTTCGGCTTGGGCTCGATGAAGAAGCGACCCTTGAAGCCGATCTTCTTGGCGTAGGCGTGCGCCATGTGCAGGAAGCGGGCGAACTGCTCACCCTCCTGCTTCATGTCGGTGTTGCCAAGCATGCTGTAGCCTTCGCGGCCGCCCCAGAAGACGTAGCCGCTGCCGCCCAGTTCGACCGTCGCATCCAGGGCGCGGCGCACCTGGGCGCAGCCGTGGGCGAAGACCAGCGGATCGGGGTTGGTGCTGGCACCGTGGCTGTAGCGGCCGTGGCTGAACAGGTTGGCGGTGCCCCACAGCAGCTTGACGCCGGTCTGCTTCTGCAGCTTCTTGGCCTGCTGAACGATGGTCTCAAGGTTGGCGGCGCTCTCGGCGACGGTGGCGCCCTCGGGGGCGATGTCGCGATCGTGGAAGCACCAGAACGGCGCGCCCAGCTTGCGGAAGAACTCGAAGGCCGCATCCATGGTGTCGCCAGCGCGCTGCATCGGATCGCTGCTGGCGTTCCACGGACGATCGTAGACGCCGCCGCCGAACGGATCGGCACCGGTGCCCTTGAAGGTGTGCCAGTAGCACACCGCGAAGCGCAGGTGCTGCTCCATCGTCTTGCCGGCGATCTTGCGCTTGGCGTCGTACCACTTGAAGGCGAGCGGGTTGTCCGACTCGGGGCCCTCGTAGGCGATCGACTTGGGGACGGTGGGAAAGAAGCGGTCGGTCATGGGTTCCTCGGCCGGTGCGCTGATGGGTGCGCTGATGGCGTGATCCGGAACATACTGCCGATTGCCCGGCCGCCACAGGCGGGAAGGATCCCATACATGGATAATTTGATCGCAGCTGCTCAGGGGCTCCGCCCCCCGCGGCCCTGCGCGCCTGCCCCCTCGGGCTTTGTCGCGGCTCGGTTTCGTCGCTCGGCTCCGAAACCGTGGGCGAATGGCCTTTGCCCATTATATCCGCCCACCGCCACTCGGCGTCCGCCCCATCGCTGCGCGACGGGGCCCCGGCTGAGTAGTCACCTTTGATCATCCATGCCGATCGTCTGCCCCGGCACCACCCCTTCCCCTTGCCGGTTGCCCACCTCGGTTTCCTGCCCGGCAAGCGCTACCGCGTGCGACATGGCTTCCGCAGCTGCAATTTCAGTTTCATCCTATCCGGACACGGCTCCTTCGCGTGGCAGGGCCGGCTGCTGGAGGTGCGCGCCCCCTGCGTCCTGACACAGCGTCCGGGCATCCCCTGCGACTACGGCCCGATCGGGGCCTGGGATGAATTGTTCATCATCTACCCGGCCACCGCCGAGGTGCAGCTGCGCACCAGCGGCTTCATCGACTCCGACCGGCCGTTGTGGCACCTGGGACCAAACCAGCTCCAGCCGCTGCTGCTGGAGCTGCGCCAGCTCGGGGCGCAGAGCCCGCCACCGGCAGACCGCATCGACCGGGTCTGCGAACGCCTGCTGTTGGAGAGCCTGCTCGCGGCCAAGCCAGGCAGCGCGCCGCAGGACTCCATCGCTCGCATCCGCGCCCTGGTCGAGGCCGACTGCCTGCGTAGCCACGACTTTCCTGCCCTGGCCGCCGCCGAGGGCCTGAGCTTCCCGCACTTCCGCCGGCTGTGGCGCCAAGCTGTCAGCCAGCCGCCTGAACGCTTCCGCTCCGGCCTGCGCATGGCCCAGGCCTGTCGCCTGCTGGTCGAAGGCGATGCCCCGGTGCATGAGATCGCCCGCATCGTCGGCTTCCCGGATGCGCTACACTTCGCCCGACGCTTCCGCCAACTGGTCGGCGAACCGCCCAGCGCCTACCGTGAGCGCTACAGATTGGCCCTGCCGACCGGGGGCTGATCGCCTGGGGAATGCAATGGCGTTCGTCTTTCGTTGTTCCGCATACACGTACAACGAGAAAACGGACTTCATCAATGTTTGCTGGATGGTGATGGGTGTTCCTGAGCGCAACCAGTGTGGCAGCAACGACGAACGACGAACTGCGATTTCTATGGTCGGAACATCGACGCCGGCCTGGCGCCGTCGGCTCAGGCGACGAGATCGATCTGGGCGACGGCGCCGGCCTGGCCGTCGGTAGCAAGAAAGACACCGCCACGCCGGCCGACCGCCTGCAGACTACCGTCACTACCGCGATGCTCATAGGGCAGGGCGACCGAGGTCGTCGCGATCGCCCCCACACCGCCGGCCGTCAGGCCGGTGAAGGTTGTGCCGTCCCACAACTGCAGTCGGCCGAACGCCGCATCACCGCTGTCGATCCAGCCACTGCCGTCCGCATCGAGCGCTGCGAGATCCTGGAACGCCTGGCCGCTGCGGGCCCCGAGGATCTGGCCGTCCAGGGTGACCAGGCGGTCCGCCCCTGCCGGGCGTGCGACCCGGTCGTGATCGAGGGTGGTGAGTTGGCCCGAGAAGCTGATGCCGTCCCCGTCCAGGTCGAGGACCAGCGGATCCTTGAGGTTGGCGTCACCCAGCGCCAGCCGCAGACTCTTTTCCTCGATCCGCACGCTGCTCTGACTCCAGTCAAGACGAAAGGCGAGGGTGCTGCCGTCATCCATGGTCAGGGTGGCCGCTGCACTGAGGCTGGCGGATTGCATCTCAATGTTGCGCTCGGTCAGCTCGTACTCGAGTCCCCAGCCCGCGCGCTGCGGGGCCGTCGTGGGCTGCGCTCCCTGCTCGGTGGTGTGTTGCCGATCGGCCTGCAGATCCTGCATGCGTAGCGCGAACGTACGCACGCCCTTGGCGCCGAACATCTTCTCAAGCAGGATGATCATCTTCTCCAACTCGGGGTCGAGCTGTTGTCTGGCCGCTTCGCCCTGCTTCGCCTTGGCTGCCTGCTTCAGGGTCTTGGTCAGTCCGCCATCCGCCGGCAGATGGACCGGCCGCGCCGCGCGCGATGCAGCCTCCTGCGCCGGCCGCGCCGGCCGCGCCGGCCGCGCCGGCCGGGCACCGCTCCACATCTCCAGACGTTCATGGACCTCCCGGCGCACGATCCGGGAACTGCTGCCAGACAGCATGAGGTCGCTGGAGGAGATCAGCATGCGTCAGGATCGGTCGGATCCTGACGACGCTTGAGCGGATCCTTTGTCCGTCCGAGGTCCGAGAGCACCCGAGCATGACGGATGATGTCACCCCAGGGCATGCAGTGCTTCCATGACCTTGGCGGCCTTGGCGGCATCGTCGCGCAGGACGTAGGTGTGGCGCAGGTCGATCGGGCGGTTGAACGCCGCCAGCAGGTCGCTGTGGGCGGCCACCGGCTCGATCAGCGGCCGGCCGAGGACGCGCCGCTCGCACATCAGCCGCACACCGTCGATCGCTGAACCGGCACCGGCCAGCTTGGTGAAGACCTGGCGCGAATGGCGGGTGAACACCCGGCAGCCAGCCTGCTTCAGTGCATCGACGACCTGCTGGGCAAGGAAGTTCTCTGGTTGGTCGAGGCCGACCCGTTCGCGCAGCACCAGCTTGGACGGTTCGCGGTCAAGGATGCGCCGGCTCCAGGCGCCGCCGTTGGCACGAGCCAGATGCAGACGAGCGTGGACGCTGTCGTCGCGCAACTCGACCAGATCGGACAGGCCGGTGATGCGCAGTTCGATCTCGCCCTCGTGCAGGGCCTGTTCGAGGTAGTGCTCGAAGGGCGGCGGGGTCTTGTGGAAGTAGACCTGGTGGAACATGTGGTAGCGGGCCATGAGCAGGCCCTCCAGCGCATGCACGCCGTGCAGGTCGAGGCCGATCTCCGGGCCGTCAGGGCCGGGCAGGACCATCTCGCAGGCCTGCAGACGGTCGAGGTCGTAGATGCCGTAGGTGACGCCGGCGAAATGACTGTCGCGCAGCAGGTAGTCGCAGCGGTCGCTGTCGACCTCGCCGGAGACGAGGTAGCGCAGGCACGACACCAGACTGCCGAGCTGGGCGAGGCGCGGACCGCGCCGTACCGCCGGTGACAGCACCGCGGCGACGTCGCGCGCCAGGCCGTCTTCCAGCACCCCCTCCGCCACTAGGGCGTGGATGATCGCCAGCGAGCAGTCCTCGTGCGTCGCCTGGCGACCAGCCGGCTGCAGTCCTGGCCGATACCAGTCGTCGGGCAGAAGGAAGCGCTCGACCGGCGGCAGCAGCACCTCGGCGGTGTGCGAAAACGGCGGATGCCCAACGTCGTGCAGTAGGCCGGCGAAGCGCGCCACCCGCCAGGCGTGGTCGAGATCGGCCTCGGCGAAGGCGGCGAAGCCAGGGCGCAGGCGGCGGAAGCGCTCGCCGGCCAGATGCATCACGCCAAGCGAATGCTGGAAGCGGTCGTGGACCGCGCCGGGGTAGACCAGATTGACGAACCCGAGCTGTCGCACGTGCCGCAACCGCTGGACGAACGGATGGTCGATGACCACGCGCTCGACCTCGTCAATGACGATGGTGCCGTGGATAGGGTCACGGATTTCGTAGGTTGGCATCATTGCCCCTGTTCGCGGTTCGCGGTTCGCCGTTCGCCGTTGTGCGGGTCCCGGGCGCCATCGTGCGAGAGTGTCTGTTCTGACCTATTAGCAAGCGTCTTCCCCAGCACTGACCGCGAACCCGCGAACCGCGAACAGGGGCAATGGATGCACCCCCGTCATGGATCCAGCTCCGGAAGCCCCAACCCCGCGATACAGGACATAGGTCATGGTTGCCCACCCCCGCACTGTGCCCACGGTCCCGGACTTCAGCCTACCGCACCGAACCGCGCTCCCTCCAGCGCAGGAGTTCATCATGGCCCGTATTCTCGTCACCGACGGCATGGCCGCCGAAGGCCTTGCCATCCTCAAGCAGGGCGGACACACCGTCGAGAGCCGCAAGCTCAACCCCGAGGAACTGGTCAAGTGCATCGGCGACTACGACGGTCTGGTCATCCGCTCGGCCACTCAAGTGACCGCCGCCGTGATCCAGGCCGGTTCGCCGAAGCTGAAGGTCGTCGGCCGCGCCGGCGTGGGTGTCGATAACGTCGAAGTGCCCGCCGCCACCACCGCCGGCCTGATCGTGATGAACGCGCCGCTGGGCAACATCATCTCGGCCGCCGAGCACACCATCGGCATGATCTTCGCCAGCGCCCGCCACATCCCGCAGGCGCACGCCAAGCTGACCAAGGGCGAGTGGGACAAGAAGTCGTTCGTCGGCGTCGAGCTGCACGGCAAGACCCTGGGCATCATCGGCCTGGGCAAGATCGGCAAGCACGTTGCCGAGGTCATGCAGGCGGCCGGCATGGACGTGGTCGCCTTCGACCCGTTCCTCTCGCCCGAGATCGCCAAGGAACTGCGCATCGAGAGCGTCGATCTCGACACCCTGCTCGGCACTGCCGACGTCATCACCATCCACACCCCACTGACCCCGCAGACCCGCCACCTGATCAACGCCGACCGCCTGAAGCAGACCAAGAAAGGCGTGCGTATCATCAATGTGGCCCGCGGCGGCATCGTTGACGAGACGGCGCTGATCGACGCGGTCAAGGCCGGCCAGGTCATCGCTGCATTTGACGTCTTTGCCGAAGAGCCGCTGCCCGCCGGCAGCCCGTTCTACGGCCTGACCGGCACCGTCATCACGCCGCACCTCGGCGCCAGCACCGAGGAGGCGCAGGTCAAGGTCAGCGTCGACATCGCCAACCAGTTCAACGCCTTCTTCGCCAGCGGGAAGATCATCAACGCGGTCAACGTGCAGTTGCGTATCGATCCGGCGATCGACGGCTATCTCGGCGCCGCCGAGAGCCTGGGCGCCGCCCTGGCGCAGACCCTCGACAGTCCGCTCAAGGGCATCGAGGTGATCGCCGCCGGTGATCTGGTGAAGTACGACACCAAGCCGTTGGCGGTGGCAGCGCTCAAGGGCGCGCTGTCGCAGATCAGCGACCAGGTGGTGAATTTCGTCACCGTGACGCAAATCGCCAAGGAGCGCGGCATCGGCATGACCAGTTCGGTGCGCGACGTCGGCACCGGCCCGCAGTTGACGGTCAAGGCGATCACCGCCGATGGCGAGCGTATCATCGCCGGCGGCCTGGTCGGCGGCCAGCTGCGCGTCCTGCAATACAACGAATACCCGATCGACCTGCCGATCGGCGGCCACCTGCTGATCATGGAGTACCCGGACCGTCCAGGCATGGTCGGCAAGTACGGCAGCCTGCTGGGCGAGAACAGCATCAACATCGCCCGCATGGAGGTGTCGCGCATCGACGGCCGCGGTGACGCCCTGGTGCTGCTGACCCTCGACGATCCGATCCCGCCGACCGTGTTCGACAAGATCGTGGCGGCGGTGAAGCCGACCAAGGCACATCGTATTTCGATCTAAGCTTCGGAAGCTGCACCCCCAGGCGGGCCGCCTGGGGGGACGCGCGGGCCAGCGGCCCGCGCTCCCAGGATCAACTGCGCAGGAGCACGGCGTAATAGCCGCCGGCTTCCCAGGTGCCGGGCCAGGAGAGGTGCTCGCCAAGCAGGCGCCAACCGTCAAGGGTATGGGCAACGCCCTGGTTCTCGGGCGGGCTGACCGAGCAGGTGGCGTAGACCAGTCGTCCGCCCGGGGCGAGCAGGGTCGCGGCGGAACGCAGCAGGGCGCCCTGCAGGGCGACGAGGTCGTCGCGATGCCGACGGTCGTAGCGCAGGCGGGCCTCGGGCCGACGGCCGAGCACGCCGGTGTTCGAGCACGGCGCGTCGACCACGACCACCTCGAAGCCGCCGGCGAAGGCGGGACGTAGGCCGTCGCTGACCGCCCGCAGCAACTCGCCCGGCATGTCCGCGACCTTGGTTGGGGTGAGGTCGCCGCTGACCACCACCAAGCCAGCGTCGCGCAGGAGGGTGGACTTGCCGCCCGGCGAGGCGCACAGGTCGAGGACCGAATCTCCAGGCTGCGCCTTGGCGGTCTGCAACACCGCTTCGGCAACCCGGCCCTGGGCGCGGTCCTGGACCACGCAGCGGCCATCGGCGACCGGCCCGCGCAGGGCCTCGCGAGGATCGCCCCACCAGATCCATGGGCCCTCGCGCTTGAGGATGCTGGCTCCGGTTGGCTGCGGCGCACCGGGCCGGGTGCGGGTGCACAGGTCGGGACGACGGTTGAGCGCCGCCAGCTGGGCGTCGCGCGGCTCGTCCAGACTGTCGCCGAGGTCCTGCACTAGCAGGTCGGGCAGGCCGTGGCGGACCGCCTCGGACTCCGGCCGCCGGTCAATCGGCAGACGGCCGAGCGGCCCCTCGCCGTCGCGTTCGGCCAAGCGCAGGCTACCGATGCGGCGGGCGACGGCGTTGGCGACTCCGGTCAGGTGCGGGCAACCGACCCGGCGCAGCGCCTCAACGGCGGTGGCAACGGCGGCATGCGGCGGCACGCGGTCGAAGGCAAGCAGCTGATGGGTGGCAATGCGCAGGGCAATGCGTAGCTCGGCCGGCTGCGGACCGGGCCGCAGGAAGCGGTCGGCCAGCCAGTCGTAGAACCGGGCGTAGGTGGCGCAGCCGAGGATGAGCTCACGGGCCAGGCCGGCATCGGCGCCCTCCAGGTCGCCCGCATCCCAGTCCGAGAGGTGCG
>JBBREK010000007.1:0-40585 GCA_038203025.1 Planctomycetota bacterium | reverse complement strand
AGGACGTCTACAAGCGGCTGCTCGGTGCCCAGGTGCCGATCCTTGTGCACTACACCAAGCCGTTCCTCGCCAAGCTGCTGAAAGAGGGCACTGATCCGCAGTTCGGCGCCCGCCCGATGCGCCGCGCCATCGAGCACCTGCTGGTCGCCCCCCTGGCCCGCCTCATCGCCAGCAACCAGGTCAAGGCCGGTGACGTCATCGCCATCAGTCTGAAGGACGGCGAAGCCGAATTCGTCAAGGAAGGCCGGGACGCCAAGACGGCGGGCCTGGTGAAGTAGTCCGGTCTTAGGGCGGCGGCGTGCGCCAGCGGCGGTGCCACCACGCCCACTGCTCGGGGAAGCGGCGCACCAGGGCCTCCTGGTAGGCCATGGTCCAGGCCATGATCTCGCGGGCGCCGGCCTCGCGGTCGCGATAGCGCGGGAAGCGCACCCGCGGGCCGGAATGCAGCACCCAGGTCCAGCGCAGACCGCCGAGCGGACGCAGGTAGCAGAAGCCGGGCTGCACGTTGCCGCCAGCAAGTTGGGCGAGCACCGCCGGGCCGCTGGGAGTGTAGGCCGGGCGGCCGAACCACGGCACATGCACGCCAGCCAGACGCGGGATGTCCTGGTCGGGCAGGGTGGCGACGAAGCGGCCCGAGCGCAATTCGCGGATGGTCTCGCGGATGTCGCCATCCTGGTAGACGAGATGCGCGCCGCCTGAGATGCGACTCTCCCACACCAGGCGGTCGGCGAGCGGCCAGCGCAGGCGGCGGCCGATCACAGTCAGCGGCACGCTGGTCGCCGCGGCGCGGGCGAGCAGCTCCCAGTTGCCGAAGTGGCCGGCCATGCCCATGGTGCCTTCGCCGTGCCGACAGGCGCGGACGATGTCGCGCCAGTTGTCCCCGCCCTCGACAACGATGTGCCGGCGCAGCTGGCGCGGGTCGGCCTGCGCGGTCGCCAACGTCCACAGCGCCATGCGGCCGAAATGCCGGAAGCAACGCCGGGTGGTCCGCGCATGCCAATCCGGCGGCTGGCCGGGATAGGCGATGGCGAGGTGCTCGCGAGCGCGTCGCACATCGCGCAGCGGCAGCCGGCCGAGGAGGTCGCCGAGCAGACCGCCGAGCCACAGCGCCAGGCGCGGGGGGATCACCCGGGCGGAGGCCAGGCCCAGCCGGACAAGGCGTTCTGTCAGCTCAGGGGCGTCGCCCCCGGCGGCCCGGCGGGCCTGCCCCCACGGGCTTTGTCGCAGCTCGGTTTCCTCGCTACGCTCAGAAACCGTGGCGGCCTCGGCTGCGTCGTTACTCATCGCCAACAACTGCCGTGGGCCGCCTGCCGCCGACTCCGTACACCGCCGGGAGGAAGCCGAACAGAGCCGCCGCGGTCAGCGCTGCGGCCGGTCCGATGATCACACCGCGCAGGCCGAAGCTGACGATCCCGCCGACCAGACCGCAGAACAGCAAAAAGCTGAACCACAGGCTGTCGGCACCGAGGCGGCGGGCGAGGCGGCGGAAGGCCAGCTCGACCACCCAGGCGGCGCTGATGCTGGCCAGCGCCAGGCAGATGCTTTGCAGCTCGCGACCGGTCGACCACAGCACGGTGGCATACGGCACCCAGGCGATCGCCGGTCCGACCACCGGCAGCAGGGCAAGGAACCCAGCCACCGCGCCGGTAGCCAGCGGATGTGCCCCGGCCAGGGCCCAGCCGATCAGGCCGCAGACCGTGCCGTGGACGACGGCCCGGGCGACCATGCCGGCTGCGACGAAGACGGCAAGACCGCGGAAGCGATCGGCCAGTTCGGCGCGCCGCTCCTCGGTGAGGGGCAGCCAGTGCATGAGCATGCCGGCCAGCCGGGTCCCCTGGGCGTAGAGGTAGAACAGCACGATCAGGGTCAGCGCCGCCGTCGCCATCACCCCGATGGTGCCGCGGAAGAGGAAGCCGAGCATATCCGGCCCGAGGTTGCCACGGCCGAGCATCTCGTGCAGCCCCGTCTTGATCATCTGACTGTCCCACGGCAGCTGCGGATACAGTTCGAGCAGACTGCCCGCCTTGCGCGCCAGCGTGTCGATGGCGTGGTCGAGGCGCTGTCCGTTGTTGAACAGCAGGCCGACGACCAGATCGGCCAGGCGGTCGAGCGATCCGAAGATCAGCAGGGCCCCCAGCAGCAGCAGGGCGATGGTGCTGGCCCCCACCGCCACCGTGGCGATGGTGGCGGCGGCGAAGCGGCGCTGGTCTGCGGGCCAGTGCGGCGCGACGCGTTCGAGCTGCGTTAGCACCGGCAGGAAGGCGATCGGATAGGTCAGCAGGGCGATCGAGCCGGCGAGCAGCAGCGCATCCTTGAGCGGCCACACCACCACCAGGAGCAGGCCGACAGCGGCGGTGACCAGCAGCAGCAGCAGGACATGCGGCAACCAGGAGCGCAGGCGTTCGGCGGGACCGTCCATGGACGGGCAATGTAGAGGCGAGCGGCCGGCAGCCAGCGGGACCGGGGGCTATCGGTGGTCGAGGGCGGCCTTGGCTTCGGCGCTGCCTTCGGCGGCGAGCGCAGCAAGGGCGCGGGCAGCGAGGCGGCGGACCTCGGCGTCTGGGTCGGTCAGGGCCTTGGCCAGGGGCGCGATCGCGCCGGGTCCGCCGATGCGGCCGAGATCCCAGGCTGCCGCGGCGCGCTTGGCCGGGTCCGGGTCTTCCATACCCTTGGCTACAACGGTCGCCGGATCGGGGGGCGGTGCCGGCTTCTCCGGCGCAGTCAGCGGATTCCCCTCCTCGTCCTCGCCGGCCATCGCCATCAGGCGGCGCTGGTTGTCGGCGGCGGCCCGCTGCATGCCGGCGACGGCGACAGCCGCGTTGCCGGCGCGGCCGGCCAAGCCGAAGTCGGAGAACACCGCCTCACGGCCGCGGACCCGGGTCAGCACCGCCTCGGCGGCGGCGCCGATCTGTTCGTCCTGATCACCGGCCAACCGTAGCAGCCGCTTCATCGCGGAGCCGTGGGTCGTCGGGTTGCCGCCGGCCAGGGCGCGCAACACAGCAAGACGCCGCTCACGCGGCTGCGCCGTATCGGCGGCCACGACACTGAGCGGATCGACCGTGCCGGGTGGATCGAGACGCAGGGCGGTGGTGGCGATGGCCTCGGCCAGGCCGGGCTCGGCGCTGCGCACCGCCTCGACCAGACGCGCCGCGACCGCCTCGCGGTCGGCTGCGTTCTCGCCCAGGCGGTTGAGGCAGTTCAACGCCTGACGTCGTCTGCCCTCGACGGCCTGCGCATCGACCGCGACGTCGGCGAGGATGCCCGCCACCGGTCCGTCACCGGCCGCGACCAGGGCCTCACCGGCGACCGTTTCGCGGCGCGCATCGCCATCGCCCACCGCCTGACGCAGCAGGGCCAGGGCGCGTTCGCGCTCACCCGGCGCCAGCTGGCCGTCGGCCAGCCGACTGGCCAGCAGGACGAGGGCGGCGTGGGCGCGTTCGCCGCCAGCAGCGTAATCCTTGGCCGCACGCTCAACCTGACCATCGCCGAGGAACACGGTCAACACCACGACCAGGGCGGCCGCCGCTGCGACCAGGCCGGCACCGAGGCCGGCAAGCAGGGCCGGACGCTGGCGCAGACGACGCCAGGTCCGTTCGACCTGGCCCTGCGCCTTGGCCTGGACCGGCGCGCCGTCGAGCCAGCGGCCGAGATCGTCGGCCAGGGCCTGGGCGTCGGGATAGCGTCGCAGCCTGTCCTTCTCCAGGCAGCGCAGGATCACCGCTTCGAGTGCGGCGTCGCATTCCACCGACAGCCGCGCCGGTGGCTCGGGCTCGTCGGAGACCACGGCGCGGATGGTGTCGAACATGCTGGCGCCGCCGAACGGTCGCCGGCCAGTGGCCAGCTCGTAGAGCATCACGCCGCAGGCGTAGACGTCGGTGCGGTGATCGATCTCCTCGGTCCGGCCCTGGGCCTGCTCGGGACTCATGTAGGCGGGCGTGCCGGCGACCATGCCCGAGAGCGAACGGAACGAAGCGTTGCCGCTGACATCCTTGGCCAGACCGAAGTCCATGATCAGCGGCCGGCCGTCCTTCTCGACCATGATGTTGGCCGGCTTGAGGTCGCGATGCACCACGCCGTTGCGGTGGGCATGGTGCAGGGCCAGGGCGATGGTGCGCATCAGACCGACCAGTTCGCGCAGGCTGACTCCTTCGTCGGGCAGCCGGCCCAGCTCGCGGCCCTCGACCAGATCCATGGTGAAGTAGTGCCGCCCGTCGATGTCGCCGGCATCGTGCACGGCGATGATATTGGGATGGCGCAGCTGGCCGGCGGAACGCGCTTCGCGGACGAAGCGACGGATGGCCTCGGTGTCGGCCTGCTCGCCGGCGATCAGCACCTTCAGCGCCACCCGCCGCTTGAGCGTCGGATCGCGCGCCACATAGACGATGCCCATGCCGCCGCGCGCCAGCTCACGCTCGATCTCGTAACGGCCGAAGTGGTCACCGGGCAGCAGGCCACCGACGTTCAGCCGCAGCTGGTTGGGATCGGCGGTGGCGAGGGTGTTGGAGTCGACTGCCGGCGGATCGTTGCGCACCGTCTGCGCCAGGTCGGCGTCCAGGGCCAGGGCCAGGGGCTGGCCGCACTTCGGACAGGGCCGCACCACCAACGGGTCGGCAGTCGTCGGCTTGCTGCGGACCTTGCACGGCAGGCAGGTGAACAGCACTGGGCCGGCTAGCAGCAACGTCCCGCCGCAGGCGCGGCATGGCGGGATCGCACCACTGACCGGGTGGTCGACGACCTGGCGGACGGAACACGCAGCACAGGTGAAGGCGATCGCGCTCACGGGAACCTCGCCGTCCAGCCTATGCAACCCGCGGCCGGGGGCCAGCGACCGCCGGCGTCAGTGGCGCCGCGGATGGCGACGCGTCTCTGGCGGCGGCACCGTCTCGCTGTCGAGGCCCGGCGGCTTGCCGACGGCGTCGCCAAGCGCGGCGATCGCCTCCTCGGGGGTGTCGGCGAGGCGCAGCAGGTCGAGGTCGCCATGGCTGATGTAGCCATGTTGATCCTCCATCATCTGCTTCAGCCAGCCGAGCATCCCGCCCCAGAACTGGCGCCCATAGAGCACGATCGGCATGGGCGCGATCTTGTGCGTCTGCACCAGGGTGACGGTCTCGAACAGCTCGTCGAGGGTGCCGAAGCCGCCGGGCATCACCACGACCGCGCAGGTGTGCTTAAGGAACATCACCTTGCGCACGAAGAAGTAGTGGAACTTCACCTCGTGGGTGACGTAGGGGTTGGAGGACTGCTCCATCGGCAGCTGGATCGACAGGCCGATCGAGGTGCCGCCGGCCTCGCGCGCACCCTTGTTGCCCCCCTCCATGATGCCGGGCCCGCCGCCGGTGATCACCGGACGGCCGCGCTGCACCGCTAGGCGGCCGATCTCGGTGGCGGCCTTGTAGTACGGGTCGGTGACCGGCGTGCGCGCCGAACCGAAGATCGCCACCGCCTTCGGCAGTTCCGACAGCGACTGGAAACCCTCGACGAATTCGCCGAGGATGCGGAACATGCGCCAGGAGTTCTCCTCGGTCTTACCGGCGGTCGGGGGCGGGGTATTGGGCATGCGCAGTCTCCACGCTCATACTACGGATTGCCGTAGCTGGTCGCAACCATCGGCGGAGGCAATCGCGCTCAGCCCGGTGCACCACCATCCAGGCAGGTCGCCAGGCGCGCACGCAACGCGTAGGCGAGGCCGGCCGCCAGCCCGGCGCACCCGAGCGATACCAACGCCGGCGTCAGTCCGCCGCCGCACAGCAAAACGGTGACCAGCGCCAGCGCCGGTACGGCAGCTGCCGGCATCACCACCGGCCACGGCCTGCCGGCGGTGACCCAGGCGGAGCCCGCAGCCAGAGAGGCGGCGAGTCCGATGGCGAGGAAGACGGTGCCCGATGGGGCGAAGAATCCGGCGCAGGCCACCACCAGGCCGATGACCGACCCGACGACAGCTCCGCGTACCGCCCTGGCCAGACGGGCCCGGCGGGCCTCGCCGCTACCGGCAAGCAGAGCAATGGTGCTGAGGTCAGCCGCGTTGCGGGCGAACAGGCGGGCGCGCTCGGCGCCATCATGCGCAGTCGCGACGTTGGTGGGGATGACGGCTGGCAATGGCCGGTTCGCCAGCTCCTCGGCCGGGGCCCGGGACCAGCGCCAGGCGGCGATGACCATCACCACCGCCAGGACGCTGAGCAGCAGCAGCAGGCCGGTGCCCGGACCCCACTCGTCGACACGCATCACCGCCACCAGGCCGAAGCCGCACAGAGCGGCGAGGAGGAGGGCGAGCAGGTCGGTGATGCCCTTGCCCCGCCCGGCCTGCGCCGCCGTGGCCGAGGCCTCGTCGAGCGCGGCCCGCATGGCCGGATCCTCGACCGGCGCGCGCGTCGGAGGCGGCACTGGGACGACGGACGCCGGCGGCGGTTCGCCGTGATCGATCTCGTAGGCGGGCGCATCGCTCATGCCGTGCCAGGATCTACGCCGGGGATCGGGCTCCAGCGGCGGGCTCGTGGGTCACACGCCGGATCACGCCCCACCGCCGACCAGCTGCCGCTTGAGGTAAGCGCATTGCCACGGTTCGTCGTTCGTCGTGCGTCGTGCGTCGTTAGCCCCTCCCGAGGACCGGTTCAGTCTCCGGGTGTTCATGCGGAACGACGAACGACGCACGACGAACAATGAACGACGAACCCGGCTCTATCTACTCCGCCGGCCGGCAGACCAGGTCGCGCACCTCGACCCGCAGGCCGTCGACCGTGCTGATCGCCGGATGACTGGCATCGACGCCGACGCAGGTCAGGCCGCGCACGTCGAGGCAGTCGAACGAACGCAGGTCGATGAAGGGATGGTGATCCCAGCTGTTCTTGGGAATGGCCAGGGTCACGCGTTCGAGCGAGAGCGTGAACTGCCGGCGGATGTCGCCGCACGCCCAGATCGGCTGCTTCAGCCCCGAGGCGGTGACCTCGCGGAAGGTGACGTGACGCACCGGTCGACCGGACTGCCACAGCGTGCGGTGGTCAAAACCGTAAAGCTGGGCGACGTCCTCGACCGTGCAGGCCTCGATCAGCCACTCGTCGCTCTGCGGCTGCAGCCCCTGGCAGTTGGTCCGTTCCGCCGGCGAGAAGTGCAGAAAGGCGGCGAGCATCGCGTTCTTGCCGGTGACCTTGTGCGCGGATTCGCCCGGCCCCTTGAACACGCAGCGGCGCACTGCCAGGTCAAGGCAGGAGAAGCGGAAGGCATTGCACGAGGTATTGAAGCGGCAGTCCTCGAAGACGAAGGCGCGGTTGTCGGCGCCGGCGATGCAGTCGTCGCCGGTGCGCAAGTCGCAGCCGTGGAAGGCGAAGCGCTCGCAGTGCATGGCGTCGAGACCGTCGTGGCCGCCGCGGATGGATAGGCGTTCGAAGCGCGCGTCGCGGCACGACACGCAGTTGAACGCCCAATTCGCCGCCCGCTGCACCGTCAGATCACGCACCGCAATGCCACTGCAGTTGAAGAAGGCGAGGCAGTGCGCCCCGCGGAAGCCCTCTTCCCCCTTGGGGTTGGCGCAGTTGGCCCCGTCGATGATCCCGGGGCCCTCGATCGCCACCTCGGTGAGGTCGTGGGCGGTGATGAAGCCGCCGCCCCAGTAGCGGCCGTCGTAGTCAGCGAAGTTGTCGGAGCCGAGCAGCACCGCGCCCTCGTCGAGCTTCAGCGTGGTGCGTGAGCGCAGCCGCAGCGTGCCGCTGATGAAGGTGCCGCGCGGCACGCGTACGATGCCGCCACTGGCGCCGACCGCATCGATGGCGGCCTGCAAGGCGACGGTCTGCTCAGTGACGGCATCGGCGACGGCGCCGAAGTCGGTGACGAGGCGTTCGGTGGTCATGCGCTACGCATGGTAGCCAAGCGTTTGGCATCGCCAGCGGGGGCTCAGTCTGCACACAACTGAGGCCCTGGGCCTATCCGCTGAGTCCGCAGAATAGCAGGAATCAAGCGGTGCCTTGACGGCTTCGCGCCGCTGGCGCGCTCGAAAAACCTTGGCGGCACTGGCGATTGCGCACATTGCCCCAGGCGCGCGGGCCGCGCGCGGTCCCAGGTCAAGGCCTCCGTATCACAGCCCCTCAGGATGGCGGCCTGGTGAACAGCTTGGCGAGACGGCCGGCCAGGGACGGCTGCGCGGGCCCGGCCTGGGGAGACGGAAGCGATGCGACGTGGCGGTAATGCGCGGCCTGCAGGTGGCTGAGTGAGTAGACCGCATTGCCCGCGACGTAGATCGTCGCCAGACCCTCCTCCATGATGATCGTCGAACCGCGCTTCGCTGAGAACCGGTAGGTCTTATCATCGCGCCGCATCGGGATCGGCACCAGCCGGTCGGTCGGCGCCAGCTTGACCGCCGGGTCGAGCGGCCGATCAAGCCGCCAGCCACGCTCGCGTTTCGACCAGCAGGCGGTGCCGGGGCCATGCGGCGATTCGCCCAAGGTGTAGACCTGCTGGCCGCGGCGGTCGCGCAGCGTGTGGATCGCTGCGTGGTCGTAAACCTGGCCTCCCCACGAGCAGAATTTACCGATGTCCGGCAGGAACTCGAGGTGGTCCGGACAGATGCCCAGGGCCATGAAGGATTCCGCCGTCTCGCGCAGGACGCGCTGCAACGGGGTCTCCTCGGCCGCCTGCCGGATCTGGGCCGCCCGGTACATCTCGATCGCGATCCGCTGGCGCACGCGCGCCGTCTCACGGCGTTCGATTTCGGCGGCGACGGCCACCCGGGTGACGACGGCCTCGGCCTCGGCATCGCGCTCCTGCCTGCCCGCCATGATGCGGGCCATGACCTCGGCATCGTGCTCGGAAGACCCTTCCACGCTAAGGAACGACAGCTGTCCTTTGCGCTCCGGGCTCGAGCCGGAACCCGGATCGGCGGCGGCGGTCACCGACGGCCGGCTCCCAGAGGGCGCATCGAGCAACCGGTGACCACCCGAGGCCTGGCCGGCGGCGGTTCGGCTCCCGGAGGACTGACCGAGCCTCTGGTGGCCACCGGAGGACTGACCGAGGGCCGCACGGCTCCCAGAGGATAGGCCGGCGGCCTTGCGGGCCGCCGCCGAAGCTGTTGCCGCAGCAGCTTCGGCCGCAGCCCGGCGGAGCGCGTCCAGGTCGGGAAGATCCATCGGCAGCCCGGGCGCGACTGCAGAGCCAGGTTCCTGCTGCACAACGGGAGCCGGTCGAGGCTGCGGCATGGACTCCGGCAGCATCGGCAGCGCGATCTGTTCCGGGTCGCCCGCCATCCGGTCCCGGTCACCAGGCACGATCGATCCCGCGCATCGTCGGAATAGGCATTCCATCACGGTACGTCTGCGGTGGGCATGGAGCAAGCGTCGACGCCGGCTCCGGCTGGTTCCGACCCCGCCTTGCTTCGCCGGCGCATCCCCTTCGAGTGCCCGACGCATGGCAACCTCTGCGCTCGCCCCGATCGATCAGTGCTACTATTTTCAGGGAGACGACGTCGATCCGACCAAGGTGTTCACCCAGTACCTGATCCGCAATCCGCAATACGCCCGTCAGCGCCATGCCGACTGCGTGCTCAACCTCTACATCGTCGACCATCCAGTGGCAAACAGCCTCACTGCCCCGCAGTCCTACCTGAAGAAGATCTCCACGACCATCGGCGCCATCCGCGCCGCAGCCTCGGCGATCACCGGCGAGGATTTCAGCCTGCCGCCGCCGACCGAGGCCCAGCTCGCGGCACGGAAGGCAAAGAAGGCGGCAAAGAAGGCGAAGAAGGCCAAGGGCGCAGGGCGTAGTTCAGCATCACCCTAGACATATTGCGGTTCGCGGTTCGCGGTTGTAGCGACACGTGTTGTGTGCGTTGATGGTATTCACCAAACTGGTGACCAAGTGTAAACCCAATATGGTCCGTAATCGATGGTCCAACCGCGAACTGCGAACTGCGATTTCTTAGCTCAATCCACCCCCAACTCCCAGCGACCGGCTGCCACACGCTGGCTGCGCACCCGGGTGCCATCATCGATCTCCAGGGTGAATGGCCGGTCGGTGGTCACGGCGATGCGCTTGCCATCGAGGCGGCGCAGGCCGACCGTGGCGGCGCCCAGCGGGATGCGCTCAAGGCCCCAGCCCGGCTCGGGCAGATGCCAGCGGATGCGGCCATGCAGGGCGTCGGGCTGCACGCCGATCACTGCCTCGTAGAGCAGCGCGGTGGCCCCCAGGGCGGTCCACGAGTAATCCGCCTGCGACCACGAGCCGCGGGTGCTGGCGTCGGGCGCAAAGTTCTCCCACAGCGCGTCAGTGGCCTCACGGATCTCGGCGAGCACGTCGAGATGCCGGCGCGCCAGTCGACGAGCCAGGTCGTGACGGCCGGCGCGAGCGAAGCCCCACACCGTCGCGGCGTTGGTCGGCGCCCAGGTGCTGCCCAGCCAATAGTCGCCGCCCGTCCGGTAGTGCGGGCTGTCGGCGGCCAGGCTGGGGATGGGATGGTGACGCCAGAAGCTCGACGGATCCAGCAAGTGGCGGGCTAGATCGTCGACCCGCGCCGCTGGCACCAGCCCGCTCCACAGCGGCCAGAAGCCGGTGGCGACCTTGTTGGGGTTGTGCCCACCGCCAGGCAACGAGGTGCTGTAGAAGCGCATCGCCTCCGACCACAGCCGCGCGTTCATCGCCGCGCCGATCTCCTGGCGCTCGACCTCCCAGGCGGCGGCCTCGTCGGCCCGGCCAAGCACCCCGGCCATCAGCCCGAGCAGCTCGGCGGCATGCGCCTGCTGCGCGGTGAGATCGGGGTAGCCGTCGCCCAGGGACGGCGAGTTGTCGAGACCGTTGGCCAGTCCGGTGGTCCAGTAGGTGCCATCGGCCAAGCGACGGTTACGACGCAACCAGCCGTGCTGCGCCGCCAGCACTGGCTGCACCGCCGCCAACCGCGCGGTGTCGCCGGTGAGGGCGGCGAGCTTCCACTCGGCCACGACGCTGATCGGCGGATTGGGCGAGAAGTCCGGCTCGTAGCCGATCGGAATGCCCTCGCGGGTGTCGGTCTCGCGGTGGATGTAGCCGCCATCCATCTGCCGGCTGTAGAGGCAGTCGAGGGTAGCGGTGGCCGGCAGCACGCGCCACGCCCAGGCCGTACACATGGCGGTGAACGAGCTGTCCCACACGAACATCTCGTTGGCGAATCCGCATCGACTGGTGCCGATGTAATCGTTGGGCAGACCGCTGCGTGGGTCAACGCTGCGGCGCAGGCGCAGCAGCATGCGCCAGGCGTGATCATGGGCGCGCACGATAGCCTCGTGGCCCTGCGGCACCACCGGCTGCGGCACGCCGGCGAGCAGCGCCTCGGGAGTAGGCCAGCGCAACTCGCGATGCTCGCGGGCAGGCGCCAGCCGACCGCGGGCCTCGTGCACCGGCAACTCGGCGCGCACTGCCGCCGGCACGCTGGCGGGATGCGGCGCGACAACCTCGGGCAGGCGCGCGGCTGCCAGGTCGAGTTCCAGGCCGATACGGCGCACGACGAGGCATTCCGGTTCGAGGCGCGCCTCGGCGGCGCTATCGTCCCGAGCCGAAGGCAGCGGTTCGGCGTGGTTGGCCACCGGCACGAGGAAACGGGCGTAGCCGTCGGCCCGATCGGTCTCGTCGGTCACCTCGATGGCGTCGAACGGGGCGACGGCGCCACGCAGGGCCAGGGCCGGCCGGGGCAGCCAGCCCGGGCGGTCGAAGGTGGTATCGGGCGGACCAGGGCGCGGCGCATCGAGGCGGCGCGCCAGCACCTGCTGCAGGGTGACGCCATCACGCACGCACTGGCCGGCCACAATGCGTAGACTGGCAGCCACCGCCGCGGCGCCGGGCTGAACCGCACCGGCGAGCGCAAGTCGATCAGGTCGGCGCTGCAGCAGTCCGCTGCGTACCGCCTCGCGGTTGCGCGAGGGACATTTGGTATCCAGCTCCACCGGCCACATCGGCCGTGGGCCGAAGGCGGCCAGCAGGCGATGCGTCCCGGCCGCCACCGGCACGACGACGATGGCGCGCAGCAACCGCTCGTAGCGCCGCCACCACAGCCCCTCGTCGAGCACCAGGCGGTCGCCCAGGTGCAGGCGCAGTGGCCGCGGGCTCTCCACCGTCAGGACGAGGGTTCCAGCTTCTGACGCGGTCAGCTCGCCGACCAGCTCGCCGGCCTCGCCGGAGGGGTCGCCGATGCGAATGGTGCAGGTGCTCATGCCACCGATTCTCGCCGCTCCCGGCCGCGAGCCATGGCGCTATCCTGCAGGCGAGGCGATCGCCCGTGCCACTGCCAGCATTCCTCCCCACCGAGCGCGGCCAACGCTGCGCCTTCGACGACCCGACCGCGGGCATGCCGTTGGTGCGCCGCGGCGCCCTGCACCGCATGGACACCGCCCTGTGGCTGCCCAACCACCGGCACGCCGACGCCGAGCTGCACTACGTGCACCGCGGCCGGCTCGACGTCGAGCTGCCCGGCCGACGGCCGCGCCGCCTGGTCGCGCACGGCGGCTGGTTCCTGCTCACCGCCCCGCGCCGGGTCCACCGCGCCCGGGACGGCATCATGCCGCCGTGCCAGCTGGTGTGGCTGCAGCTGGCGCCCGGACGCGCCGACGCCGCTCTGGGCACGCCGTTCGACGACCGCGCCCTGGCGCAACTGCGCCGGACCCTGCGCGCCCGCCACGACACCGCTTGGCCGGCGCCGGAGGCCGCCGCCGAGCTGTTCCGACGGCTACGCGACCTGCTGCCGCGCAGGACCGCACCACTGGCCGCAAGCGCCATCCGCGCGGCCCTGGCCGAACTGCTGCTGTTGGCCGTTGAGCCCGCCGCCGATCGCACCAGCCCAGCCCCCCTGCTGCGCGCCCTTGCGGTGCTGTCTGCCGATCCGCCGCGTACCGTCACCGCCGCCGCACGGGCGGTCGGCATCTCGCCGGGCGGGCTGCACGCGCTGTGCGCTGAGCACCTCGGCCTGACCCCGGCCGCCTGGCAGCTGGCCCGTCGGCTTGATCGGGCCCGCGACCTGCTCGCCGACGGGATCGCCGTCGCGACGGTGGCGCGAACCCTCGGCTTCTCCAGTCCCCGCTACTTCGCCCACGCCTTCCGCCGCGAGGTCGGCATCGCCCCTGGCGGCTTCGCCGCGCTGCGCCAGCGGGCGGCGGGCGAGCCGGCGCTGGACTGGTAGACCACTCCGCCTCCTTACCCGCGTCCAGGCCTTCCGTCGTCCCGGCCATGCCCCGCGCCGTCACAGCCGGCATACCGTGACGGCATGCACACCGCCGCACGCCCAGAAGTCCTCCCCCTCTCTGATCGCCAGATCGCGGCCTACGGACGCGACGGCTACCTCGATGGCGGTCCGTTGCTGACTATCGCCGAGGTCGACGAACTGCGCGCCGAATTCGACCGGGTCATCGCCCAGCGCGAACGCAGCGACGTCGTGCAGCCTGGGCAGGTGGCCAACATGGGCGGCGATGGCCTGGAGGTCTGGCAGGTGGTCAACATCTTCCAGGCCAGCCCCGCTTTCGCCCGCCTACTGAAACACCAGCGCCTGGCAGCCATGCTGCGTCAGCTCGCCGACGGCCCGGTGCACCTGTGGCACGATCAGATCCAGTACAAGCCAGCCGGCCACGGCGGCGTCAACTGGTGGCACCAGGATGCGCCGTACTGGCCGGTGCTGGCGCCCAAGGATAGCCTGCTGACGGCGTGGGTCGCCCTCGACGAGGTCTCGCTCGACAACGGCTGCATGAGCATGGTGCCGGGCAGCCACCGCTGGGGCGACACCATCGACCACCTGCATGCCTGCGGCGAGCGCAGCCGCGACTTCTGGCGCTCGCTCGGCGAGGTCTACGAGGATCGCCCGGTGCATATCGTGCCGCGTCCGGTGCCGCTTGGCGGTGTGCATTTCCACCACGCCCTGACCTGGCACGGCTCGCACGAGAACCGCAGCGCCCGCCCGCGCCGCGCCATCGCCGTGCATGTGCAGACCGCCCGCACGGTCTACGAACCGCGCAGCGGCCACGTCTGCCAGAAGTTCATCACTGCCAAGCCGGGCGAGCCGGTGACCGGGCCGGCGTTCCCGGTACTGGGCTGAAATCAACGCCTGGCCCGTGACGGCGGGAAGCCCATCTCGCGGCGGAAGACGCGAGAGAAATGGAACGGGTCGGGGAAGCCCCAGCGCTCCGCCGCCGCCTGGACGCTGACTCCGCCGACGTGCAGGTCGTGCCAGGCACGCAGCACGCGCTCGCGGCGGATGAACGCCCCGGGGGTGACGCCCAGGCCGTGGCGGAACAGGGCATTGACGTGCTGTGGCGTCAGGTCGAAGGCGCGGGCGAGGTGCCCGCGGCCGATCGGCCGGTCGAGGCGCTCGCGCACCCAGGCGAGCATCGGCGCCAGCCGCGCCGACGGCACCGGGGCGGCTTCCGCCGACCAGGCCTCGAACAGATGCAGCCAGACCAGTCGGACCAGGTCGCGGCTCATCGCCTGGCGCCCAGCGCCATACCCCTGCCATACGTCAGCGAGTCGACGGAAGGCGGCGAGGATGAACGGCAGGTGAGCCATGGCGGTGACCGTGCGCGGCGTGATCGCCGGACGGTAGCCGTCGTCCGCCCAGGCCGAGCCGTCCGCGATCAGCTCGCCATGCCAGCAGGCCAGGCCGCAGCGTCCCGCCGACCGCTCGGGCTCCAGCTCGTGGCGCTCTCCCGGCGGGATGCACAGCACCGCACCCTCGGCCACCTCCTGCCACGGACCATCGACCACGCGGTAGCGGAAGCGCCCGGCGTGCACCAGACACAGCTCGGGGTCGTGCTCCCAGCGCGGGCCCCAGCGCATGCCGCGCGGGCAGTCGAACCAGTTGGCTATGCGGATCGTGGGAGCCAGCTGCTCGGGGCCGACCGTGCGCATGGCCTCATCGTACGCCCGTCCAGGTCAAACGCATCCCCCGCCATGTCACGGCACCACCCAGCGTATGATGACGGCATGCAATCGACAGCAGTTCCCGCCATGACCACACGCGAACGCGCCCTCCGCGTCCTGCGCTACCAGGAAGTGGATCGTCTTCCCATCGTCCATTTCGGCTTTTGGCCGGAGACGCTGCAGCGCTGGGCCGAGCAGGGCCACCTGCCGCGCGACCTGGCCCAGGCCTGGGGTGACGGCAACGATGCCGACGCCGAGATCGGACGCCGGCTCGGCTTTGACGCCAACTGGTACAGCTGCGTGCACACCGACACCGGGCTACGACCCAACTTCCAGCGCGAGGTGCTGTGCGAGCTGCCCGACGGCTCGCGGCACGTGCGCAACGGCGACGGCGTCGTCGTGCTGGAGATGCCAGGGGCCGGATCGATCCCGGCCGAGATCGCGCATCTCCTGACCGACCGGGCGAGCTGGGAGCAGCACTACCGTCACCGGCTGACCTGGCATACCGATCGTGTCGATCACGCCCAGGTGCGCCGCTCAGCCGGCGACTGGCCGACGTTCGCGGCGGGCGGCGAGGCCTTCCTGCGTGACGGCACGCGGGATTTCCCACTTGGCCTGCACTGCGGCAGCCTCATCGGCACGATCCGCAACCTCATCGGCGTCGAGGGACTGAGCTACCTCGCTGCCGACGATCCGGACCTGCTGGCCGAGATCGTCACGGTCAACGCCGACCTCGCCTATGCTTGCGTCGAACGCGCCCTGGCCGGTGACGCACGCTTCGACTTCGCGCACTTCTGGGAGGACATCTGCTACAAGAACGGGCCGCTGGTCTCACCCAAGGTGTTCGCCCGCGTGGTCGCCCCGCACTACGCCCGCCTCACCGCCCTGGCTGCGCGGCACGGCATCGACATCGTCTCGGTCGACTGCGACGGCTGCATCGACACCCTGGTGCCGATCTGGCTGGAGCACGGCGTCAACACCATGTTCCCCATCGAGGTCGGCACCTGGCGGGCCAGCTTGGCGCCCTGGCGCGAACGCCACGGGCGCGGTCTGCGCGGGGTCGGCGGCATGGACAAGGTGGTGTTCAGCCGCGACCGCGCGGCCATCGACGCCGAGGTCGACCGGCTGCGTCCGCTCATCGACCTGGGCGGATTCATCCCCTGCCCGGACCACCGCATCGCCCCGGATGCCGAGTGGGACCTGGTGCGCCACTACACCGAGCGGCTGCGCGCCCTGGCCTGACCGCCGAGGATCCGGCCTTGGCGCGGCGTGATCAAGGGCCACGCTGCCGCCCCGTGACGCCACTGATCGCACTGAAGAAGCACTGGGGCTTCGACGCCTTCCGCCCGCTGCAGGCCGAGGCCATCCAGGCGGCGCTGGACGGCCGCGACTGCCTGCTGGTGCTGCCCACCGGCGGCGGCAAGAGCGTGTGCTTCCAGGTGCCGGCAGCCTGCTCTGACGGGCTGGTCGTGGTGGTCTCGCCGCTGATCGCGCTGATGGATGACCAGGTCGCTGGCGCGCGCGAGGCCGGGATCAGCGCCGGGGCGATGCACCAGAACCTCGACGCGGCGCAGAAGCGCGAGGTGCGCCAGGCTCTGGACGACGGCAGCCTGCGTCTGCTCTACCTGTCGCCGGAACGCCTGGTGCTGGGCGATCTGTCGACGGCGATCCAGCGGAACCTGCGCCTGGTGGCCATCGACGAGGCCCACTGCATCAGCCATTGGGGACACGACTTCCGCCCGGAATACCGGCAGATCGCCAACGTCCTGGCCAGCTGGAAGCGGGTGCCGGTGATGGCGCTGACCGCTACCGCCACGCCGCAGGTGCAGGACGACATCGTCGCGCAGTTGCGCCTGCCCGATCCGCTGCGCCTGGTCGGGGCCATCGACCGGCCGAACCTGGCCTTCCGCGCCCTGCCGCGGGCCCAGCCACTTGACCAGATGCTGGCGGTGATCGCGCGCCACCCTGGCGAGGGCGGCATCGTCTATGCCCAGACGCGCAAGGCGGTCGAGCAGTTCGCCACCAAGCTGAAGGCCAAGGGCATCGACGCGCGCGCCTACCACGCCGGCCTGGATGCCACCTCGCGTGCCCGCACCGTCGCCGACTTCACCGCCGAGCGGCTGCAGGTGGTGGTCGCGACCGTCGCCTTCGGCATGGGCATCGACCGCAGCAACGTCCGCTTCGTCATCCACGCCGCCCTGCCACGCTCGGTCGAGCACTACCAGCAGGAGAGCGGCCGCGCCGGCCGCGACGGCGAGCCGGCCGAATGCGTGCTGCTGTGGGGCGGCCAGGACTTCGCCACCTGGCGCTTCCTCGCCCGCCAGGAGTCCAGCGATTCGGTGCGCCTGCGTGGCCTGGAGCGCCAGCTCGCCGCCATCGGCCGCTACGCCAGCGCGCCGATGTGCCGGCACAAGTTGCTCTCGGACCACTTTGGCCAGACGCTGGCACTGCCTGCCGATGGTTGCGGCGCGTGCGATGTCTGTCTTGAAGAGACCGCTGCGCTGCCCGCCGACGACGCCACGCTGACGGCCAAGAAGCTGCTCTCGGCGGTGTGGCGCACCGACAACCGCTTCGGCGCCGGGCATGTCAGCAAGGTGCTGCGCGGCGCCGACGACGATCAGGTCAAACGCTGGCACCACGACCAGCTCAGCGTCTTCGGCCTGCTCAAGGAGGCGCACGACGCCCAGCTGCGCCGCTGGCTCGACCAGCTGATCGCCCAGGGCCATCTCCAGGTCGACGACGGCGAGTACCCGACCCTGGCTCTGACCGAAGCCGGCTACGCCCTGTGCAAGGGCGTCGGCGAAGTCCGGCTCGATGCGCCGACGCCACCGCGCGAACGCACGCGCAAGAGCAAGCGCGGCGCCGCGCCCGCAGCCGCCCCGGCCGACGCCGACCTGTTCGGCCGCCTGCGCGAGCTGCGCAAGCAGCTGGCTGCGACCGCCGGCCTGCCCCCTTACGTCATCGCCACCGACGCCGGCCTGCGCGCGGTGTGCGAACTCAAGCCGCGTACCATCGCGGCTCTGGCCCTGTGCCACGGCTGGGGCGAGAAACGCGCGGCCCGCTACGGCGCCCAGGTCATCGCCGCCATCGGCTGACCTCCTCGCTGCCAGGCATTGCCCGCGTCGCCTACCGCCCATCATCACACCGTGCTCAGCAAACGCGTCATCGTCTGCCTCGACGTCCGCGACGGACAGGTCACCAAAGGGGTGAAGTTCCAGGGCAACGTCGACCTGGGCGATCCGGTCGAGTATGCGGCGCGCTACGACGCCCAAGGGGCTGACGAGTTGGTGTTCTACGACATCACCGCCTCAGCCGAGCGGCGTGGCCTGTTCGTCGACGTGGTGCGGCGGGTGGCCGAACGTATCTTCATTCCCTTCTCGGTCGGCGGCGGCATCCGCAGCGTCGAGGCGATGCGCACCGTGCTGCTGGCCGGGGCCGAGAAGGTGTCGCTGAACTCGCCAGCGGTGCGCGATCCGTCGCTGCTGACCCAGGGCGCCCGCGCCTTCGGCGCCCAGTGCGTGGTCCTGGGCATGGACGTGCGCCGTGGCACCGCCAGCCGGGACCTGCCCAGCGGCTACGAGGTGGTCATCGACGGCGGCCGCATCCCCACCGGCCGCGATGCGCTGGCCTGGGCGCGCGAGGCCGAGGGGCTGGGGGCCGGCGAGATCTGCCTCAACGCCATCGACACCGACGGCGTCCGCCAGGGCTATGAGCTGACCATCACCCGCATGATCGCCGACGCGGTCGGCATCCCGGTGATCGCCAGCGGCGGCGGGGGCACCCCGGCGCACTGCATTGCGGCAGTCACCACCGGCGGCGCCGAAGCGGCCCTGGTCGCCAGCATGGTGCACTACGGCGACTGCACCGTCGGGGACATCAAACGCGCCATGAGCGCAGCCGGGGTCGCGGTCAGACCGGCGGCGTAGCGTCGGACGCTGCCTCGCGCGCTTCGGCCAGCACCGACTGCAACTGCGCGCGGGTGACCGGCTTCTGCAGCACGCGGCGGACGCCGGCCTCACGCCAGGCGGCCTGCGCTTCGGCGGTGGCGGCCCCGGTCAGTGCGACGATGACCAGTTCGGGCCGGGCCTCGCGCAGGCGCACCGCCAGCTGCCAGCCGGTCAACCCGGGCATGTTGCCATCGAGCAGGGCCAGTCCCACGTCGTCAGCGTGACCGGCGAACCAGCTGCCGGCCGCCAGGGGGTCGGCGAATTCGTGCACCGTCGCACCGCAGACGCGCAGCAGCGAACCGACCACCTCCAGCACCACCGGCTCGTCGTCCACCAGCATGACCTCGAGGCCGACGATGCTGCGCACAACCGGCTCCTGGCTGCTGGACACCCTGGAAGCGGCCGGCAGCCACAGGCGGAAGACCGTCCCCTCGCCCGGATGGCTCTCGACGCGGATGGCGCCGCGTGCCGCGTGCACCGCCCCATGCACCACCGACAGTCCGAGGCCGGTGCCCTTGCCCAGCGGCTTGGTGGTGAAGAAAGGGTCGAAGATGCGCTCGAGGTGCTCGGGCGGGATGCCCAGACCCGTATCGTGCACCGACACCCGCACGTAGACTCCGCGCGGGACGCCTAGGCGCTCAGCCTCCTCGGCCAGCTCGACCCGCGCCGTGGCGATCTCCAGCTCGCCGCCCTCGGGCATGGCGTCGCGGGCGTTGAGCGCCAGGTTGATCAGGGCCTGCTGCAGTTCGTCGGCGCCGATTTTCGCCGCCCCGGCGTCGGTGCCCAGACGGCATTCGACGGTGACGCGACGGTCGATGGCGTGCTGCAACAAGGCGACCACGTCCTGGACCAGCCGATTGACCTCGCAGGAGTCTGATCGGCTGCTGCTGCCACGCGCAAACACCAGCAGGTTGCGCACCGTGCCGGCGGCACGCTGGGCGGCGCCAGCGATGGTGTCGGCATGCGAGCGCAACGGCGAGTCCCGATCGAGCCGCATGGCCAGCAGGTCGGCATGGCCAAGGATGGCGGTGAGCACGTTGTTGAAATCGTGCGCCACCCCGGCCGCGAGCTGGCCGACGGCGTCCATGCGGCTGCCCTGGCGCAGTCGTTCCTCGGCCTCGCGACGCGCCTGCTCGGCCCGACGCCGGCGCGCCATGGCCAGCAGCAGGCCGGCGATGGTCGCAGCCTGGGCGGCTAAGACGGCGACGATCGTGACGATGAGCAGGCCGTGCTCGCGCCAGAACGACGGCTCGGCGCCGATCACCTCGACCCCGGACGGGGTCTTGCTGGCAGCGACGCCGAAACGGACCAGCTCGCGGGCGTCGACCACCAGGCGGGTACGCGGCAACTCGTGCACCGGCAGCGAGCCGGCGGCAGCGCCGCCGAGCACGCGCACCGCCAGCTCGCCGGCTTCGCGGCCATGCACGCGGCTGTCGAACAGGCTCCCACCGATGATGCCGTACCCGAACTGGAAGTCCCACACCCCGTAGATCGGTGCCTGGCAGACGCGCCGGGCCCGCCGCACGCTGTCCTCGTGGCTCTGCGTGGCGCCACTCGCGTCGAGGTTCCAGGTCAGCATCAGCACCACGTCCTCCACCGGATCGAGGGCGGCCAGGGCGGCCTCGGTCTCAGCCCAGGTACCAGAGCCGAGGTATTGCACCTCGCGGCCCCGTGCTGCCGCCGGCATCGCCGCGTCGAAGGTCTGCCGGGTGGCCACACCGGTGTCGGTAGCGTCGTTGAGCACGGTCAATCGCCGGGCCCACGGATGCAGTGAGAAGGCCAGGGCCAGGGTGCCGGCCGGATCGAACGACTCGACCACGCCAGTGGCGGCCGCCGGCAGGTCAGCGGGCTCCCAGTGGTTGAGGCCGCAAAAGACCAGCGGCAGGTCGGGAGCCAGCTGATCGCGATGCAGGACGGCCTCGTTCCAGGCATGGTCATCGACAGCGATGACCAGCCGGGGACGCACCCGCCTACAGGTGGCGGCGGCGGCAGCCAGGCGTTCGGCGGCGGTTTCCGGCTGGGGGAAGCGCTTGTGGTCGAAATGCACGAAGACCGGCTCGGCATGGCCCCCCAAGGCATCGAGCAGGCCGCTGGCGATGCCATCCTCCCACGGCTGGCCGCGATGGTAGCTCATCAGGATGAGCACCTTCGGCAGCGACTCAGCGGCACCGAGCAACGTCATCGCCAACGGGCAGATGAGGCAGAAGAGCAGTCTGAGAGGCATGCCACACATAGTCTCCACCATGCCGGCTCGCAGGGCAACCGGCAGATGGCCGTCATCGATGGACTGGACGCCGCCGTCTCCACGATACTTCGGTGCTCCACGAACTGACTGTGCCACGCGAGGCCGCCGGCCAGCGCCTCGACCTCTGGCTTGCCGCGGCTCTCCCGGGCTGCACCCGCTCGCTGGTCCAGCGGCTGATCAAAGACGGCCTGTGCCAGGTGCATCCGGGAACAGCCCGCCCTGGCCGGCCGCTGACCGGGGGCGAGCTGGTCGCGCTGGAGGTCCCCGAGGCCGTGCCGATGGAGGCGGTGGCCGAGGACATCCCGCTGTCCGTCCTGCACGAGGACGAGCATCTGGTGATCATCGACAAGCCGGCCGGCATGGTGGTGCATCCGGCGATCGGCCACCTGCGCGGCACCCTGGTCAACGCCGTGCTTGGCCGCTGGCCGGACAGCCGCGACGGCGGCGAGCCGTGGCGGCCGGGCGTAGTCCACCGGCTCGACGCCGAGACCAGCGGCGTGATCTGCCTCGCGCGCACCGCTGCCGCCCTCGCCTTCCTCCAGGCGGCGTGGGCCGAGCGCCGCGTCACCAAGCGCTACCTGGCCCTGTGCGCCGGCCATCCACGCGCCGACTGGCTGGCCTGCGACGGCTGGATTGGCCGCCACCCCAAGGACTTCCGCAAGCGCGCCGTGCGGCTGCCGGGCGAGGGCGACGCCAAGGAGGCGCGCAGCACCTTCGTGGTGCTGCACCGCGGCAGCGGCTGGAGCGCCCTGGAGTGCCGACCGGTGACCGGACGGACGCATCAGATCCGCGTCCACCTCGCCCACCTCGGCCACCCCGTGCTGGCCGATCCGCTCTACGGCCGCAGCCGCACCTGGCCGCTACACGTCGAACCGGACGGCCAGGCCCTGCGCCGCCACGCCCTGCACGCCTGGACCCTGACCATCCCGCATCCGGACGGTGGCGAACGCACCTTCGAAGCGCCGGTGCCGGCGGACCTGGCTGCACTGCTGCCGGCCGGAGTGAGGCCGAAGTAGGTCTGTCGCCTGGAGGCTATTCGAGCAGGGTCGGCGTGTCGCTGAAGCGCCAGAACACCACCATGCCAACGAACCAGCCGGACTGGTCGAGCGTGACGCTGATGCCGTCGTCTCCGGTGAGGTCGTGCGTCGCGATCAGCCAGCCCGCACCCAACCCCAGCCCGAAGCGCCGGGTGATCAGGGCCTCGCCCTCCAGGCGCAGGTCGTAGCCAAAGGTCGTACCGGTGGCGGTGAAGGACGGCGCGCTGGCGGTGGCGTCGGTACTGAACCGCGTCAATCCGTACTGCACACCAGCCGTCGCATTCAGCGACCAGCGGTCGCTAAGCGCCAAGCCGGGACCGGCGCAGACGCGGACCCCGGTCATGCCAAGCTGGCCCTGGCTGTAGGTCCAGGCATCGAACAGCCCGTCGGCCCCGAGCACCAGGCCGAGGGAGTCCCCGGTCCGGGCGAACGACCAGCGGCCGCCGGCCTCAATCCCCAGTCCGGCGTCGAAAGCGTCACTGCCCGAGGCCGAGCCGCTGCGCGAATCGACCGTCCAGTCAAAGGCGACCGGCAGGGACGAGGCGCCGACGCGGAAGTCGCGCTGCACCAGCTCGGCGGTCTGGATGACGGCACAGGAAAGCAGGGCGAGGGTGACGGGGCGGATCATGGGCGAAGCACGAGCCTCGCACCGATCAGGGCATGCGGCACCGAGCTGTCCAGCCCTTCGCTGGCGCCCGGGGCATACTCGGCCCGGCTGAGCCAGTAGGAGTCATGCCACGATCCGCCGCGGACCCGGTCGCCCGGGTGGTTCCATTCCCAGACGTTGCCATGCAGATCGTAGATCCCCCTGGCATTGGCTGCCAGGGAACCGACCGCATGCGGGCCGGCTGTGCCGGCAGCCGTCTCGTAGACAACGGTCGAGGCCTGCAGCTGCACCAGCGATGCGCTGCCACCCCAGCTCCAGCCGCTGCTGACGCCGCAGGCGGCCTCCCACTCGCCGGCACTGGGCAGGTCCAGGCGTGCCCCGTCTGCGAGGGGGAAGGCGGCGAGGGCCGTGACCACGGATTCGTAGTCGAGGTTGCAGGCCGCCTGGTCCGCTGCCGGCGCAGCCAGCAACGAGGCCGACAGTCCGATCCACGGCGTACTACCGTCGATCGTCTGCCACTGCGCCTGGGTCAGCTCGAACACCGCCACCAGGACATCCGTGTCGCCGGCCACTATCCGACGGAAGGCAATGAGGTTGCCACGGTAGGCGGCATTGGTCGCGGCATCGGCCAGCTCGGCGCGGTAGGCGAACGTCTTGGTTGTGAGGTCGAGCACCGCGTACGGCGCGTTGGCGGCGTGCAGCGCATCCGCCAGCGAACCGTTGGCATTCCCGCCGCCACTGGTTCCGCATCCACCAAGCAAAACGAGCAGCGGCAGGACGATTGAGGCAGAGCGGATCATCCCGGGCCTCCTGGCGTCCAGTAGATGGCGAAGGGCTGATAGCCACAGGTGTCGCTGGCATCGTCGATGACTAGGATGCCTCCCCGGAAGTAGCCGCTGCCGTCGCCGGGGGCGGCGATCGGGTTGCCCGGCCAGTTGATCGCCCCGGTCGAGGTGTTGAACGAAGCACCAAGCAGCGAACCCAGCAGCACGAAGCGCAGGGTCGGCGCGGTCAGGCCAGTGGTGGATACGGTCGGGACGTAGGTCAGCAGGATCTTGTTCTGGTTGACACGCATCGGCGGGAGACTGGTGATCAGCGGCGCGGGTGTTCCGACCAGTCCGATGCGCACCGGGTAGTCGTAAGTCACCGTGTTGACGCCGTCGCTGACCGAAACACGGAACGAATCGGTGCTGGCCGAGGCGTTGGCCAGGGCGGTGTAGGTAAAGGCACCCGAAGCGTTGGGGAGACCCGTGAGGACGCCCTGCGACGGCGGGTTCACCAGGGCGAAGGTCAGGGCCAGGCCTTCCGGGTCGGTCGCCGTCACCACAGCGGATAGGGCGATGCCGGGCACCAGCACCAGCGGATGGGTGGGTGGGGTGACCACCGGCGGATCGTCGTACGGGTTGATGGTGACCTGTTTGCCAACCGGTGCGGAAGTTACGCCGCCGTCGTTCACCGTCAGCAGCAGGGTGCGGGTGCCGGCCGGTGGCACATCGGACACGGTGCTGAAGGATAGGGACTTGAGCAGAGTGGTCACCCGCGACGGCGTGGCGCTGCCATCGGCAAGGAAGGAGACGACCAGCTGGCGGCCCCCGAGACCGTCATTGACGGCGTCGAGGATGCCGATCTGGACGCCGCCGACCACTACCGCCTGGCCAGCTAAGACACCGGGGATGGAGATGACGTCGCCGGCCTGCGCCGAGCCGCCGAATGTGGCGGTGAGGTTGCCGCCGTTGAGCGCCGCGGAATCGGGGTCGGCGACGTTGGTGGCCGTGTCGGCATCGATGACGGTGGGGGCAGCCTGCTCGCCGATGATCAGAGCCGGTCCGCCCAGGGTGATGACCGGCGGTGCAGCGCCGGTGATGGCGACGATGACCGGGCGCAGCGGCGAGCTGCCCCCCTGCGGGTCGGTCACGCGCACGGCAAAGCCATCCGAGCCACCGACCGGCGCGGTGTGGACGTAATCGACTTGGCCGGCAAGCAGCTCGGCCTGGGTGAAGGTTCCGCCGATCGCCAGGGCGACACCCGATCGCCGCAGGTTGCCCTGGCCGGGAATGAGATCGACGACAAAGGCGAGTAGCGTCGGATCGGCGGTCTCGATGTCGCTCGCAGCCAGCTCGCCGGCGCCCAGCGTATAGGTCTGACCAAGTGAGATGGTGAAGCCGGCGGTCGTCAGGGTCGGCGCATCGTTCACCGGCACGACCGTGATGCTGGCCGTGGCCACGCCGCTGGTGTTGCTGGTGCCGTCCTGCACCGTCGCCTGGATGGTGCGCACGCCGGCGGTCGAGGTCTGACTGGCATCGGCATAGGTGAGCGTGCGCAGCACGGCTGCGTACGTCGCCGAACTGGCCGTGCCGGTGATGGTCATGGTCGGTGGCGTCCAGCTGGCGCTCAGACCGCTGGCGCCGACATCGACCGCCAGGAATTCGCTGCCCGCATCCTGGATGTTGGCGATGGTCGCAACGGCGCCGTTGATCGTGCTGGAATCGGGGTCGGTGACATCGAGCAACGCGGTACCGACCTGGGTCGCAGCCCCGCCCTCGGTGAAGGTGGCGGTGTTGTCGATGCCGCTGACCGGGCCGTTGAGGTCGAGCACCGGCGCGAACGGCACGTCGACAACATGCACGGTGGCGGTGGCGGCCGGGCCATCAGAGGTGCCGTCGTTGGCCGTCACCAGGACTATGCGGTCGGCGGTGGTCGGAGCGCCGCTGGCATTGTCGTAGCGCAGGGTGCGCAGCACGGTCTGGAAGTCGGCCACCGGTTGCTGTGTGCCGGCCGACAGCAGGAGCTGTCCGGTGGCGCTGCTATAGGAGGCGCTGATCGCCGTGCCGGTGGTGACGACGGCCAGCGACTCGAGGGCGCCGTCCGCTGGCGCCCCGCCCTGGAACGTGACGGAGGCCGAGGACAGCAGCACGTTATCGACATCGGCGACGGTGAGCGTTGGATCGACGATGCCGACGGCCCCGAGACCCTCGGTGAAGGTCGAGGTGAAACCGGTGACACCGTCGAGCGGCCCGCTCAGATCGACCTGCGGGAGATCGTTGACCGGCGTCACCGTGACCACGAACGAGCGGACGTAGGTATCAACGCCGCCGTTCGCCGTGCCGCCGCTGTCGACCAGTGTCACCGTGATCGTCGCCGTGCCCGAGGCGTTGGACACCGGAGTGATGACGATGTCCGCTTCGGTGACGCCACCGGCACCAGGATAGGTGACCGACGGCGCCGGGACCACGCCCGGGGTGTCGCTGGTGGCGGTGACCGTGAAGGTCTGCACCTCGCCGGACTGTCCGGCGTCGATGCCGGTGACCGTGACCGTGTAGGGCGATGCGTCCTCGGCCAGGGTGAGGTTGTTGAGCGTATCAAAGACCGGCGGGTTATTGACCCCGAGGTTGAGCAGCGAGACATCGGACGGATCGATCCCGGCGTAATCGCTGGCGCCGACGATGGCATCCAGAGTGACGCTGTAGGCCGTCCCGGCGCCATTGTCGACCGCATCGCCGTCCTTGCCGGTGATGGTAACGGTCTGGGCGGTACTCCAGTTCACCGGGGTGAAGGTCAGCGAAGCCGGAGTGACGCTGCCCTGGTCAGCGTCGCCCGAAGTCATTGGAATTGCCACGACGGCGGTCGGCTGACTGGTCAGGACGACGGTAAAGGTGGCGGTACCGCCCAGTTCGGTGGTGGTCAGGCCCGTGGTCGGTGTGACGGTGACACCCCGAACATCGTCGTCGATGCGACGCAGTGTGACCGCCGTGGCAGTGGCGCCGTTGTAGGCTGGGTCGGGACTGCTGGCCGGATCGCAGACAACCTGCGCCGTGGCGTCGCCGTCGTCGATGTCGTTATTGACGCCGGCGATGGCAATGGTCCGGGGCACGTTCCAGTCGGCCGGGGTGAAGGTCAGACTGGACGGGAACACAGTCGCGATCGTGGTGTCGCTGCTGCGCAGCGGCACGGTGACCACCGAGGTCGGCTGTGAGGTCAGCACCACCGTGGCGCCGGCGAAGAACACCACCGCGTCAGAACCGGCGGAGGCGGTCAGCGCGGAGGTTGTCGTCAGCTGGTGGCCAGCGTCGTCGACCGTGGCAATCTGCGTGGTGATACCGTTGTTGGGTCCATTGACGAACTGCAGATACTGCCCGGCCTGCAGCGATGCGAGCGAAGTGGCGGCGGGGAAGTCCAGGGTGGTTCCCGCGGTTGCGCTGGTGGCGAGGAAGTAGAAGTGCGAGGTGATGGTGCGCGACGTCGCGTCGGCGGTCAGCGGGTCGGAGAGTGTGACCAGGTCGTTAGGATCGTCGACTGTAGCAACGCGGACGAAGGCGCCGTCGTTGACCCCCCCGGTGACGCCCAGCCACACGCCCGCGAACAGCGCGGACAGATCGGTGCCGCCGGGGAACTGGATGGCGGTGGTGGCGATCGTGGTCGAGATCAGGGAGCCAAGCGGGCCGACCAAGGCGACGCCGTTCTCAAGGACCGGGTGACTGACCGCACCGATGACGATGCCGACGTTGTCGTTGTCAGTCACGGTCACGGCGATGTTGGACACCGGCAGGCCGGCGTAGTCGCCGCCGCTGACGCTGTGGGCGATGCCGCCGGAGTGCGGGCTGGATTCAGCCACCGCGTCATCCACGGCCGCCACCGTCACGGTCAGCGTCGTGTTCCACGCCGCCGCGTTCCCGGCACTCGAACCGTCCCCGGAACCGCTGGCGGCAGGAGCGAAATGCAACGCGTTACCACCGCCCGGAGCCGTAGCGGCAACCTGGCTGTCAGGCAGGAGATCGATGGTCACGGCAGCAGTCGGCTGGCTGTCGAGGACGATGGTGTAGGTATCGGTCGTCCCGCCTTCCGTGACAGCGGTGGAGCCGGCGGATTGCGCGACGGTGACCCCGCGGATGTCGTTGTCGACGTTGGTTACAGAGATGTTGGCGGCGTCGAGTCCGCTGTAGTTGGCGTCCGTTGAGGTCGCCGCATCGGTGCTGACCGTCGCCGTATAGTTGCCGTCGGCAACGACATCGTCCTGGCCGGTAATGGTGACCAGCTGGGCCTGGCCCCAGTTGACCGTGGTAAAGGTCAGGCTGCCCGGACTGATGGCGATCTCCTGCCCATCCGGCGCCGTCAAGCTGAGCGGAATGGTGACGCTGGCGGTCGGCTGGCTGGTCAACTGGACCGCGAAGAAGGCCTGCCCGCCCGCCTCGGTGACGGTCAGGCCCGAGGTCGGGATGACCGAGATGCCGGCGACGTCATTGTCAGTGATGGCGGCGATCACCGGTCCGACGACCACCGCGTTGTAGCCGCCTCCGCTCGCTGCCAGGGCCAGGCTGCCGCTGTGGGCCCCCTCGGCCACAGCGTCGTCCACCGCGGTGACGGCCACCGTCACCGGCGCGCTCCACACCGCCGCGTTGCCGGGCGAGGCGCCACTGCCGCTGCCTTGGACGGTAGCGTCGAAATAGACCACGCTGCCACCAACCTGCAGCTGCGCATCGGGGGTGATGCTCAGCGAGACCAGCCCGGTCGGCTTGGTGGCCAGCCGGACGGTGAAGGAGTCCCCCGACCCGCCTTCGCTGACCGCCAGGTTGCTCTTCGACACCTGGACGGCGGCGGTGTCATTGTCGGTGATGGTCGCGGTCCCCGACGGGCAGCTCAGGGCGCCACTGTAGGCGCCACCATCACCGCCTGAGATGCTGTGCGCCACCACCCCGGCATGCGCTCCTTCGGCGACGGTATCGTCGACCGCAGAGACGGTCACGGTCTGGGGCGTGGACCAGTCGGCGGTGGTGAAGGTCAGGGTCGGCGGGCTGGTGGTTAGCTGGGCATCGGGAGTGACCGTCACCGTCACCGACGCGAGCGGCAGGGTAGCCAGCCGGACGGTGTAGGAGTCACCCGCCCCGCCCTCGGTGGCGGTATAGGCCGCCTTCGACAGCACCACCAGGGCAGTGTCGTCGTCCTGGCAGGTCACCGCCACGTCGGTGGCGTTCAGGCCATTGAAATTGCCATCCGCGCTCGTCGCCGAGCCGGTGACGATGCTGAAGGCCTGGTCGCCATCGTCGACGTCGTCGTTGACGCCAGTGACGGTGACTGTCTGCGGGGTCGACCAGTTGCCGGCGGTAAAGGTCAGGCTGGCCGGGGAGACAGCACCCTCAGTGGCATCGCTGGAGGAGAGGCCGATAACGACGTTGGCGGTCGGCTGGCTGGTCAGAACCACCGTGCTGGTGGCGCTGCCGCCGGCTTCGGTGACGGTCAGGCCGGTGGTTGGGGTGACGATGATCCCGGTGGTGTCGTTGTCGATCACGAACACGGGCAACGAAACGATGCTCTTGCCGAGGAACTCCGTAGCGGTGCTCGCGGCGTCGACCTGATGCGTGATCGTGGCGGCAAGGAAACCCTCGGCGATGCTGTCATCAACCGCCGAGACGGTGATCGACTGGGCTATATTCCACACCCCGGCGTTTGCCAAGGTCAGCCCGTCGCCCGTGCCGGCACCGGCGGCGCTGAACCAGACGGTCGCCGTCGACGCACCGTTCACCTGCAGCTGACTGTCCGCTGTCACGCGGACCGCCACCACGCCAGATGCCGGCTTGGTACCAAGGACAATACCGTAGCTGTCGGTAACCCCCGCCTCGGAGACCAGGGTGGACCCACCGGTTGGGGTCACCGTCACGCTGGCCGTGTCGTTATCGAGATTGATCACCGAGACGTCAGGGGGATCCAGGCTGCCCGTGTTGTAGCCGGTCGTCTCGCCTGGTGCGGTCACCACTCCGGTAAAAATGGTGTAGGCGATGGGACCATCAGCCACCGGCGCTGCAACATCGTCAGCCCCCGTCACCGTGACGGTCTGGAAGGCGTTCCAATTCGCCGAGGTGAACGTCAGCGAAGCTGGGCTGACTGTGCCCTCGGTGGTGTTCGAGGAGGTCAGCGTGAAGGAGACATTCGCATCCGGCTGCGTGTTCAGCCGCACCGAGAACAGCGCCACGGCCCCCGACTCGCTGGTGGTCAGACCGGACAGTGGCAGGATGGTGACTCCCGGCACGTCATTGTCGATGTTGGTGACAGCTACGTTGCTGGGGTTTATGCCGCTGTAATCCGCGTCGGTACTGGTCGCCGCGGCGGTCACAATGTTGTAGGCCACCGTGTTGTCGACCACGAGGTCGTCGACTCCGGTCACCGTGACGGTCTGGGGGACATTCCAGTTCCCAGAGGTAAAGGTCAGTGATGCCGGCTGGACGTCACCCTCGGTGAGGTCGTCGCTCGACAGGGCGATAGACACATTCTGCTGCGGCCGGGTGGCGAGGACGACGGTGAAGGTTGCTGCGCCACCCGACTCGGTCGTCACCAGGCCGCTGATCGGCGAGACGTTGATGCCGGCGACATCGTTGTCGACGATGCTGGCGGTGACGTCCGCTATCATCGCGGCGCCATAGCCACCTCCCGCGGCGGCATGGGCGATCGTTCCGCTGTGTCCGCCTTCGATGTCCGGATCATCGACCGCGTATACCGTCACCGTCTTGGCGGAGTTCCAGTTGCCCGGAGTGAAGGTGAGGACGGTGGGCGAGACGGTCACCTGGGCATCAGGGGTCAGCGTGATCGTCACCGTGCCGGTCGGCTGGGTGTTGAGGACCACCGTGTAGGTATCCGTGGCGCCGGCCTCCGAAACACTGGTCGAACCACCACTCTCGGCGATGGTGACCCCGGCGACGTCGTCGTCGTCGTTGATCACGGCGACGTCGGCCGGATTCAGGCCGCTGTAGAACGGATCCGCACTCACGGCCGGCGCCGTGATGATGGCGTAGGGGATGCCGCCGTCGACCACCGGCGGTGTGTCGTTGGCGCCAGTGGCCGTGATCGTGGCCGGGTTGTTCCAGGCGCGCAGATTCGACGCGTCCACGCCCGTACCGCCCCCGGTCGCGGCCGCGCCGAAGTACCGGGCCGATGGCGACACCGTGCCCTCGCCGGTGTTCGAACTCGACACCCCCAGAGTGACCATTGCCGTCGGCTGACTGGTCAGCACCACGGTGCAGGTGGCGCTACCGCCAGCCTCAGTGGTGTGTCCGGAGATTGCCGAGACGGTGACGCCGGCGGCGTCGTTGTCGGCGACCTGGGCGGTCACCGACGGTGCGGTCATGCTGCCATAGTCGGCGCCCGCTCCAGTCACCGTGTGGGTGACAACACCAGCGTGGGCACCCTCGGCGACGCTGTCATCGACGCCGGTGACCGTGACGGTGAAGGGCGCGTTCCACACGCGCGCCGTGCCGGCGGCCAGTCCGTCGCCAGAGCCGATGGCGCTGGCCGCAAAGTAGACATTGGCCGGACTGGCCGTCACCTGCCCATCAGCATTGGCGATGGCGATCTGCACGAGGCCGGAGAGCGGCGCCGAGGTCAGCGCCAGGGTGTAGGTGTCGGTGTGCGAGGCGCCCGCCGCCTCGGTCACCTGTGTCGCGCCGGCGCTCTCGACCACCGCCACGCCCGCCGCATCGTCATCGATGCACTTGGCATCGACCGAACGCACCAGACCGCTGTACTTGACGTCGCTGCTCGCGGCCGTCAGGTCGATGGCGAAGGAGATGTTGTCATCGTCGAAGCTGTCATCGACGCCGGCTATGGTGACGGTGATCGGGGTGTTCCACGCTGCCTGACTGCCAGGGGCTAGGCCGTTCCCGGCCCCGAGCGCCGTCGCCCCGAAGTAGAGCGTCGCCGGCGAAACCGTGCCCTCAGTGGTGTCGTTGGAGACCAGCGAGACGGTGACGTTTGCGGTTGGCCGCGTCGCCAGATTCAGGGTGAAGGTGGTCGTGGAGCCAGCCTCGGAGACGATCAGGCCGCTGGACGGGGCGCGCACGAAGTCGGCGGCGTCGTTGTCGGTGATCGCCAGGTTGACCGATGGGCAGGCCAATCCGGCAACGTAGGCCCCGCCGTCGCCGACGCTGACGCCGTGCGTGACCAGGCCGGCGTGTGGACTATTCTCGGCAATCAGGTCGTCGACCGCGGTGACGGTAACGGTCTGTGGACTGTTCCAGTTGGCGGTGGTGAAGACCAGCGTGGTTGGTGAGGCCGTGCTTTGACCGTCGGTGGTGGCCACGGCCACCGTCACCGAGGCCAGTGGTCTGGTCGCGAGCTTCACCGTGTAGGTGTCGGTCGACCCACCCTCGGTGATCGCGCTCGACCCGCCGCTCTCGGCGACAATCACCGCGGCCGTGTCGTTGTCGAGATTGGTCACCGCGACATCGGGTGGGTTGAGGCCGTTGTACAAGCCGTCACTGGAGGTCGCCGAGGCGGTGATGATGGTGTAGGCAACATCGCCGTCGTCGACCGTATCGTCGACGCCGGTAACGGTGACCGTCTGGGTGACCGACCAGTTGCTGGCGGTAAAGGTCAACGAGGTCGGGGCGACGGTGCCCTCGCCCGTGTTGCTCGACGACAGGCCGAGATTCACCGGTGCCGTCGGCTGCGAGTTCAGCCGGACGGTGAAGGTTGCGCTGCCGCCGGCCTCGGTGGTGCTACCGCTGATCGCGCTGATGGTGAAGCCGACGGTGTCGTCGTCGATGTTGACCACGGCGACATCGGCCGGGTTGAGCAGGTTGTAGTTCCCGTCGCTCGAGCTGGCCTGACCGGTAACGATGGTGTAGGCGATGTTGCCGTCATCGACCGCATCGTTGACGCCTGTGACGGTGACGGCCTGCGTCGCTGACCAGTTGGCGTAGGTGAACGTCAGCGACGACCTGTTGACCACGCCCTCGCCGAGGTTCGAGGAGTTGATCGCGATAGTGACGTTGGCCTTGGGTCGCGAGGTCAGGCGCACGGTGAAGGAGGCCTGGCCGCCGGCCTCGGTGGTGTTGCCGCTGATCGAACTGACGAGGAATCCGGCGCTGTCGTTGTCCGCGATGGTGACCACGGCGGAGTTCGGAGTCGCCGTCTGATAGTCGTCCGGCCTGGCCGCAATGCTGACCGTCGCGCTGTCGCCGGTCTCGACATCGGGATCATCGATCGGCGTGACGTAGGCATCGCCGTAGGTCTGGTTCCACGGTATGGTCACCGTGGTACCGGTGGTAAAATCAGTGCCGAGGCCGCCGCCGGGTGCGGTGTCGTAGGTGACGGTCAGGGAACCTGCCTGCGATCCGGTACGCGACAACCGCACCCGGCCAGCGACTGGTCCGGTCTCACTAGCGGCCAGACTGGAACCAGCCGCGTACACAGCCACCTGCGGCAGCCAGGCCGGGGAGGTCGGGGCAGGAACAGTGGTGCTTGTGGACGAGCCGTCACCGATGGCGTAGGACCCATTATAGCCCCAAGCCATGACCCGACCATCGGAGAGTACCGCAATCGATCCGATGTAGCCGGCTTCGACCGCGATCAGGCTGGCCGGCAGGGAGATCGCCGTCGGCCGGTCACGTTGAATGATGGTGCCGTCGCCGAGCGGCCCATAGGTGCTGGCGCCATTGTAGCCCCATGCGCGCAGCGTGCCGTTACCCTTGATTGCGAAGCTGTGCGTAGCGCCGGCGCCGAGGGCCCGCACCTGCGACAGGTTACCCAGCACTTCGGCGACCACCGAGACTGGAGTAGGGCGGTTGGTTCCGGGCGCATTGTCGCCCACCTGGCCATTGTCATTGAGGCCCCAACCGGCAACTGTTCCGATGCTGCGCAGCGCCAGCATATGGTAGGCACCGGCGGCAATCTGGACGATGCCGGTCAGTCCTGCGACCTGGACCGGGGTTGGCGACGGGCTGTAGATCGCGTCATTGCCAAGTTGGCCGCTGCTGTCGTCGCCCCAGGTCCAGACCGTACCGTCGGCGCGCAGTGCCGCGCTGAAGCCGCGGCCTGCCGCCACCTGGATGATGTTGTTGACGTTAGTGGTGACGACCCCGACCGGACTGTACTGATTTGCCAGCGTGATGTTGTCGCCGAGCTGCCCGTAGGTGTCCCAGCCCCACGACTTGACATAGCCATTGCCGTCGATCGCCAGGCTGTGGTCGTCGCCAGCGGCGACGCTGCGCCAACCGCTGCTGCTGGGGATGATGGCCGGCGAAAGCCGTGGCGTGGTGTTGGTGCCGTCGCCGACCTGGCCGTAGGAGTTCCGTCCCCAGCCGTAGACCCGCCCCAGGTAATCCAGAGCAAGGACATGGTCGCCGAAGTCGCCACCGCTGGAGATGGCGGTGGCCCCGCTTACCCCGCTGCTCTGCACCGGGGTCGAACGCAGCGTGCTGCTGCCGTCGCCGACCTGACCGTTGCTGTTGTTGCTCCACGCCCAGGCCGTGCCGTCGCTCTTCACCGCCGCGGCGTTGTACTGCCCCCGGGCCACGCCGGTGATTTTCGACACCGGCCAAGTGGCGTGGACAACCTGGGGCGTGCCGGTGCTAGCTGGCGATAGGCCGCCAAGGCCGAGCTGGCCGCTGCCGTTGTCGCCCCAGGAATTAACCGAACCATCGGAATTGATCGCGATGTAGAAATCGCCGAAACCACTGGATATGGACCGCAGCGACGTCCCTGGGCTGTAGGGCGTCGACTGGTTGACCGGTGTGTTAGGGGTCTGACGGCACTGCCCCTTGCTGTTGTCACCCCATAGTGAGGGGTAGCCATTCGAGCGCAGCACGATGCTGCTCTGGTAGCCGACGACCGGCCGCGAACTCACCGAGGCCCCGACGGAGACCGGGGTTGGCTGATCGACCAGCGCGGCGTTGTCGCCGAGCTGACCGTTCTCGTCATCGCCCCAGGCGTAGAAGCCACCGCCTGCGGTGACGGCGAGGCTATGGATGTAGCCGCCGGCGACGGCGACGATGTTGCTCAGCCCGGCAATCTGGACCGGCGACGACTGGTTCGCCAGCGTGGCATCGTTACCGAGCTGGCCGTTAGTGTCCCAGCCCCAGCCCCAGGCCGTGCCGTCGTCGCGCACCGCCAGGCTGTGCAGACCGCCGCCGCCGATGAAGCGGTAGCGGTTGGCCCCAACCACGGTGACCGGCGAGGTCACCGGCGAGGTGGTCGTGGCATTGCCGACGCAGCCGGTGCCGTTGTACCCCCAGCTGCGCAGCGTGCCGTCGGTGAGCAGCACCAGGCAGTGGTAGCCGCCGGCCGCAATCTGCTTGACGTTGCTCAGGCCGACGTTGTACGGGACCTGCTGATCGGTGCCGCTGCCGCTGCTGCCGTTACCGATCTGTCCATAGGTGTTCTGGCCCCAGATGAAGACCTGCCCGTCGCCGCGCAAAGCCATGCTGTGGTACAGGCCGGCGGAGACCTGCACGACGCCGGTCAATCCTGGCACCTGCACCGGCTCGTAGCGCGGAGTGGTGTCGCCCAGGCCGAGCTGGCCGTTGCCGTTGGCACCCCACGCCCACACGGTGCCGTCGTCGGCGAGATAGAGGGCGTGGTTTCGTCCGGTGGCCGCCATCGGCTCGGCTGCGGCCAGTACACCGGCCAGGAGAAGCAGCAGCGCCGTAGCCCACCTCATCGACCACTCTCCTGTTGATTGCGACGCAGCTGCACCTGCCACGGACCGAGGTCGAAGGCAAGCGGCCGGTCGCTGGCATCGCGCATCGCCGCTGCCAGAGCCCGGGCGCCGTCGAGGCGGTCACCGGCCCAGTCAACGTCGGCGGCGAGGCGCAGACCGATGAAGGACGAACGGGCCTCGGGGCGCACCGGGATGCGGTTCGCCGACCGGGTGCGCAACCAGGGATCGCCCCAGCTACCGCCGCGGACCAGATGCAACTCGCCGCCAGTGGCCGGGGCCTCGACGCGCGTCTCGCTGGTGGGATAGGGCGTGTAGGCGTCAGCGACCCATTCGGCCAAGTTACCATGCAGGTCGTAGAGCCCGAGCGGGTTGGGCAGGCGTCCGCGCACGGCATGCGGCACACCACGGCTGTTAGCGTCGATCCACGCCAGCTTGCCGACCACCTCGGCGTCAGTGGCGGCGGCGCCGTCTGGCTGGGTCCACGCCGAACCAGCGCCGGCACGGCAGGCGTACTCCCACTCCGCCTCAAGCGGCAGTCGGATGGCGAGGCCAGGCAGGGCCTGACGCAGGTTCTCGCAAAATGACTGAGCCTCGGCGAAGGTCATGCGCTGCACCGGCTCGCTCGCCATGTCGCCATCGCTACGGCTGGGATCGCTGCGCATCACCGCCGACCACAGCGCCCGCGGCAACTCCGTCTCGGCCAGCCAGAAGCCGTGCGGCAACACCAGGCGGACCTGGAGCTCGTCGGGATCACGGCCGACCTCGCCGTCCGGACTGCCGACGGTGAAAGCACCCGAGGCGAGGAAGCGCAGGCGCAGCCGCCCACCGGGCAGGTCGGCGTCGACCCACGGCCCGAACTCGTCGCGGCCGCTGTCTGCGGCCCAAGCCGGACGAGGCGGGCCATCGAGCTGGTCAAGGCGGGCGGCTGCGGCACGGACCACCGGATCCTCGGGACCGACCAGCTGCGCCGCCAGACGGTGCAGACGCTGGTGCGCGGCGGCATTGTCGCCCGGCGACTGGGCGATGGTCTCGGTGAGGCGGCTCAGGGCGCCTTTGAGCGCCGCGACCTCGGTGGCCTTGGCCCGCCAGACGACCAGTCGACGGTCGGCACCGCCAACCAGTTCGCCCAGTTCGGCCAGTCGCGCCGCGACCTTGGCGGCGTCGTATGGCGCCCGCCGGTCGAGCACCGCCAGCTCGCCACGCGCCGCCTCGATGCGCTGCACCTTGCCCTGCCAGGCGACCAGGCGCGGGTCCTTCTCGCCGACCAGTTTGCCCAGCTCGATGAACAGCGCACCGACGTCCTCGGGCACACCCTGACGGCTGTCGAGGGCCGACAGTTTGGCGACCAGGGCGTCGACACGGTCGCGCTTGGCGGTCCAGCGCCGGACGTCGGCATCGTCACTGCCGGCATCGATGGCCAGACGGTCGAGGTCGGCGCGCATGGCGTCGGTCACCGACTCGGCTCGCTCGAAGGCGGCAAGGCGTTCACGCAGGGCGGTGACGCGCTTGGTCTCGACGGCCAGGCGTTCGCGCCACAGCTGGGCGCGGGCCGCGTCGACCGCGCCCTTGGCCGCGGCGCGCTCGACCTTGGGAGCGAGGTCGCGCTGTGCTGCCAGGGTCACTGGCGCCACCGCCGACGGGTCGAGCGCAGCGCCGTCGCGACGTAGATCCTCAAGCGCACGCCGGCTGTCGGCGAGCTGCGCCTGCCACTTCTGCACCTCGGTGTCACCTGGATAAACCAGGGCGTCCAGCGCCTTCAGTTCGCGCTCGAAGGCGGGCTGCACGCCGGCTGGCAGCAGGCTGTCGCCGCTGTCGGCGGCGAAGCGGGCAAGGCGTTCACGGCCGCCAGCGATGGCGCGGTCAGCGGCGGCGATGGCCGCCTTCCAGTCCTTGAGCTGGGCGTCCTCGGCCCCGGCCAGCGCCTCGTAGTCGGCGAGCTTGGCGGCCACCTGGTCCTGCTTCGGCTTGCTGATCGCCTCCGGCTGCAGGCCGACTGTGGCGGCGACATCCTCGCGCAGCTTGGCGACCCGGCCGCCGGCGCTGTCGAGCTTGTCGCTCCAGCGCTGCAGGTCCTTGTCGCCCTCATCAAGGTAGACCTTGAGGTCGGTGAGCACCGGCAGGTACTGGGCACGCTTGGCCACCGTCACCTGCTGCTCGCCGTCGAGCGGCGCGATCTTGCCGCGCAGCACGGTCAGTTCCTGGTCGAAGGCCGCCAGCTTGCGGTTCCACTTGGTCAGCTGCGGGTCGGTCACTGGCACCAGCTTGCCGAGCTCGCCCAGCAGGTCGCCGTAGCGCCGCCGGTCGCCGAGCTTCAACGCCAGGGTGTCGAGCCGCGCGCAGTCCGTACGCAGGCGCGCCTCCTGCTCGTCCAGTTCCTTGAGCCGCGCGGTGTAGCGTCCCGCCGCCGGGTCGTCACCGCCGACCTTCGCCAGCAGCGCATCAAGGTCGCTGCGCGCCGCGCTGCGCAGGGCCGGGGTCGGTGCCGCGCCAAGGATCGGGGCAAGCTTGCCGTTCAACGCCGCGACGTCGGCCAGCTTCCCGCGCCAGCGCACCACGTCGGCGTCCTGCTCGCCATCCTTGGCAATCTTGGCCAATTCGTCGATACGCCCCGCCGTGCCGTCAGGGATGGCGAGGGCCGCGTCCAGGGCCTTGCCCAGCGCGCCGCGCTTGGCCAGCACCGCCTGCTCGCCCTGACCCTTGGCCAGAGCCTCGTCCTCGCGCTGCTTGGCCGCCTTGTCCATCAGGTACCAGCCGGTGGCGACGCCGCCGCCGATGACCAGCAAGGCCGCTGCTGCCACCTTCAGCATGTTGCGCTGCAGCCAGGTCATCTGCTCGCGCTTGGCCTCGTCGGCGCCAGTGCCCAGCTTGTAGTTGGCGATCGCCGACTTCAGCATCGAGCCGGTCTTGATCGCCTCGAGGTCGCGCACCAGGTCGTCGGCGCTCTGGTAGCGGTTCTCCGCCTTCTTCTGCAGGCAGCGCATGATCACGGCCTGGATCTCGTCAGAGATCGCCGCGTTGTGCTCCTTGGGCAGCTTCGGCTCTTCGTAGCAGTGCTGGTAGATCAGCGCGTTCGGCGTACTGCCGTCGAACGGCTTCTTGTCGCAGGCCAGTTCGTAGAAGACCACGCCCAGCGAGTACAGGTCGCTGCGGCAGTCGACCTCCTTGTCGCCGCGGCCCTGCTCGGGGCTGACGTAGGCCGGCGTGCCCACCGCCTGGCCGGTCATGGTCAGGTTGTGCTCGCCCAGCACCTTGACGATGCCGAAGTCCGCGATCTTGAGCAAGCCATCCTTGGTCACCATCATGTTCGGCGGCTTGATGTCGCGGTGCACGATCTGGTGACGCCCGGCCTCGGCCAGACCCTTGGCCGCCTGCAGGATGTAGCCCACCGCCTCGTCCGGGGTCAGCGGCTTGTTCTGCTCGCGCCGCTCCTTGAGGATGTCGTAGAGGTCCTTGCCCTCGACGTACTCCATGGCGTAGAAGTGGTTGCCGTCGTGTTCGCCGATGGCGTAGACCTGCACGACGTGCGGCGTCTGCAGCTTCGAGGTGGTGCTGGCCTCCAGCTCGAACCGCTGCAGCAGGCGGGAGTCCTGGGCCAGGTTCGGCGGCAGCACCTTGATTGCGACGCGCCGTTTGAGCGACGTCTGCTTGGCACGGTAGACCGCGCCCATGCCGCCTTCGCCGAGGATGCCGCCGAGTTCGAAGTCGCCCCAGGTCTGGCCGGTGTGCTGACCCTTGCGGCCCGCCAGATGCCAGGCGTCGTCGAAGGCGATCGAGGTGCCGACGCCGGTGCGCGGCTTGAAGCCGGCCATCGACGGATCCGTGCGCGGCCGGCTACCGATGGTCGCCGGTGTCGGCGTCGGCTGGGCCTGGATGGTCAACTCGCGGCCATCGATGCCGGTGGCCGGCGTCTGCATGGTCATTTCGCGGCCGGACAGATCGGCCACCGGCGTCATCGTCAGTTCGCGGCCAGACAACAACGGACCTGGAGACGGCGTCATCGTCAGTTCGCGACCGGACAACAACGGACCTGGAGACGGCGTCATCGTCAGTTCGCGACCGGATAACAACGGACCTGGCGAGGGCGTCATCGTCAGCTCGCGACCAGACAGCGGTTGGCCCGGAGACGGCGTCATCGTCAGTTCGCGACCAGACAGATCGGCGACCGGCGTCTGCATGGTCAGCTCACGGCCCGTCGGCACCGGATGGATCAAGCTGATCGGACCGGCCTCCGCAGCAGCAGCAGCAGCAGCGTCCTTGGGTGACGACGGCGCAACCTTGTCACCCGCACCTGCGGATTCATCCGACTCGGATCCTGCGTCTATAGGTATGTCGTCAGGATCAGGCATGGGCGCACTTGGCCCGGCAAGTAGACACCCCCTAGTACGTCCAAGCAAGCCACCAAAAGTGATGCAAATGTTTCAGTTACCCGAATGGCCGCGTAAAGCTAGCCGGCCCAAACGATGCCCCGCAGTTTGCTGGCGATTCCCTTCAGCGCGTTGAGAGCTGGTCCGTCACCAAGCGGCTTGCGCTTGCGTACGGCGTTTGCGACCTGCTCGTCGCGTGGCACTACTCCCAGCAGTTCCAGCTGCCGGCCCAAATGCTTCTGGGCCACCGCGCGGAGGCGGGCGAAGGCGGTCAGTCCATCCTGCTGGTCGCGCGCCATGTTGACGATGACCCGGATGTCATGGCCGGGCTCGGCCTGCTCCAGCACCTTGATCAGGGCGTAGGCGTCGGCCAGGGCGGTCGGCTCGGGGGTCAGCACCACACAGGTGGTGCGCGCGGCGCGGCAGGCGCCGATCACCTCGCGACCGATGCCAGCCGGCGTGTCGAGGATCAGCGGCGTCCGCGTTTTGCCCAGGCGGGCTAGGCCGAGGAACAGGCGATGCAGCTCCTGTTGGCCGAGGTTGGCCAGCGCCTCGACGCCACTCGCGGCAGGCACCAGGCCGACGCCGAGCGGGCTCTCGCACACCACGCTGGCGATGTCGCGCCCGGCAAGCAGCACCTCGGAGAGATTGGCCTGCGGATCGACGCCAAGGATGAGATCGGCGTTGGCCAGTCCGAGATCAAGATCGACCAGCAACGGCCGGCCCGACGGGGCGAGCAGGATGGCGAGGTTGACCGCGATGCAGGTCTTGCCGACCCCACCCTTGCCGCCGGTGACGCAGAACCCGGGCAGCCGCGGAAACGGCGGCGCTGGCGTGCTGCGCAGGGAGGCGGCCTGGTCGGACATGGGCCTGTCTAGGGCATTGCGAAAGCACGGTGTGTCCGACCAGGTGCTGGACGCAGCACTGCGCGAAGTGGCGGCCTGACAGCGGCCTCCGAGCCCGAGCGGCCGTTGGTCTTGGTGGCTGTCAACTTGAGGGCCTAAACGCAAATCTCTGCGCACTTCAGTCCGTGGCGGGCATCCCGCACCCTCTGACCGCAGAACAACACACCAGGGAGAGCAGATGTTCACCCGGTGCTCCTCAGTCACGC